>NZ_DASTEP010000125.1:0-2173 GCF_035709525.1 Hymenobacter sp.
CGTGGCCCGCTTCGTGGTCCGCACCGAGGCCGCCCTGCTGCGCTGGCTCGTCGCCGCCGTGCTCGGCCCCGAGCAGGCCGCCCCCGTGCTGCGCGCCCTCGACCAGGGCGGCGACCTCTTGCTGCGCATCCTGCGCCACCCCCTGCCCTTCCTCACTAACCTCGTCGCCGCCGGCCAGCGCGGCTTCGCCGCCTTCCTGGCCCACGGCCCCCGCCACCTGCTGGCCGCCGTCCAGGACTGGCTGCTCGGCGGCCTGGCCAACGCCGGCCTGCTCCTGCCCGCCCGCCTCGACCTGGCTGGCCTGCTCGACCTGCTCTTGCAAGTTTTCGACCTCACGAAGGCCGCCGTGCTGCATCGCCTGCGCCTGCGCCTGCCCACCCTGCCCACCGAGCGCCTGCAACAGGTGCTCACCCAAGTGGGCGGCGTAGCCCTCACCCTCTGGCAGCACGGCCCGCAAGCCGCCTGGCAAGCCATCAGTGCCCACGCCCAGGGCCTGCGCGCCCAGGCCCTGGACTTCGTGCAGCAGCAGGTGCTAGGCGTGGCCGCCAAGGCCGTGCCCGGCGGGGCCTTCCTGCAACTGGCCCGCGGCCTCTACCACGGGGTGATGCTCTTCGTAGAGAAGGGCAAGCAACTCGCCCAGGTGGGCCAAGCCCTCAGAGCCCGGCAAATACGCAGGGGGCATTTGTGGCTAACTACTACGCCTTTTTTACGTGAGCGGTGAGGCGGTTTCCAGCATCCCTAGCCCGGGGGTGCCCACTCACTGCCTGCAAGGCCTGCTGCCTGGGTGCATCATGGCCCATGGCTCGCGCACTTGGCCACCGGTTAGCCGCTGGCTTGCGATTGCAGAATGGCCATCATGCGGGCCTCGCTGAATCGTCCTTTTTTCATTTCTGGGTCGGCAAGTAGTGAATGTTACAGCTTTCGCTACTCACTACTGGCTGCAGTTTTGCGAAAACGCATACCTTCTACTCCAGGCGGCACAGGCACAACGGCTAACCGCGAGCAAGGCCAGTGTCTGCAAATCAGCAGCACCCCCGCCGCCCGCGTGGCCGAGCTGCCCCTGCCGGCCCGCTACACCCTGGCCGACGAAGTGCTGGACCTGAACGCCACGGCGATTACGTACCAGCTCGACAAAAACACGCGCACCGGCACCCGCTAGTACGGCACTCCCAACCAGACTCTGAGCTAGGCCAATGCGCAGCTGGCGGCGCTCACCGATGCCGAGTGGGCGGCCGGGGCCAAGCTCTACATCAGCACTACTCCCAGCACTAACGCCCCCAGCATCGTGGGCCTCACCTTGAAATAACCTGCTTATTATGAAGAATATTCAGCTTATCAACGCTACCCTGGCCGCTTTTCCCCAGGCCGCGCCCGCCTACTCCCGCGCCAAAATCACGGTAAGCCGGGCCATGCTAGTAAACGAGGCGGGCCGCGACGACCCCTTCAAGCTCTTCGACCAGCCCGAATCGTACAACGAGGGCGGTTCCAGCAGCTCGCCTGCGACCGAGGGCTGGATACCGAGTTATAATCCGGAAGAATACCCCTCAGCTTTTACGTTGACCTGGGGCACAATTACCAGCTGGATACGTTCTATCTCTTCGACGGCAATGGCATGGGCAGCGTCACGGTTTCGGCAGATACGCCGGGTGCCTGGGCCCCGCTTTTCACAGATAACCTGTCCGAGTACGAGCGCTGGAACAAATGGCCGGTAGCCGTTACTACGCGCTACTTCCGGGTAACTTACGACCAGTATAACGACATCAAAGGCGTCCGGAAGCTGGTGCTTTACGGCACGCGTGCCGACTGATTAATGGACTTATTTCCAAAGCAAAATAGCTGGAAACAAGTGTCATGCTAAACGTAGTGGAGCATCTCTACCGCTTCGTTGTACCCCTCGAGTAAAGCGGCAGCCCGGGGCGCGCCTATTTACTACCCGCAGGGCCTGTTGCGGCAAGGCTTCGACCTGGGCAAGGCCGCCGGGCCGCGCCTGCCACCAGTACACACGCCGGCTCCGCCCCGGCCCGCCTTTTTGCCCGCCCCCGGCCCCGCGCCGCCGTGGCTAAAGCCGCCGCCGCCCCTGTGCCCAAGCCGGCCGCCCCCCAGGCGGCCTCGGGCCTGCTGGCGGCCGTGCCCACCGCACTGGCCCCGGCCGTGGCCGCGCTGGGCCACGTAG
>NZ_DASTEP010000126.1:0-13654 GCF_035709525.1 Hymenobacter sp.
CTTCGACTCCGCTGCGCTGCGCTCAGCATGACGGATACTATAGATACCGCGCCCTACCGAGCCAACTCAAAACTCATCACTCAAAACTCTCAACTCAAAGAAAATGGACCTGCTGCGCCCCCACGCCGAAACCACCTACGCCGAAGAGCTCGCCGCCCTGCGCGAAATCGACGACCGACCGCGCCCCACCAACTGGCAGCTCTCGCCCTGGGCCGTGGTCACGTACCTGCTGGGCGGCAAGCTCGCCAACGGCTTCGAGATTGAGCCCAAGTACATCGGCCAGCGGCGGCTGATGGAAATCGCGGTGGCCACGCTGGCCACCGACCGCGCCCTGCTGCTGCTGGGCGTGCCCGGCACGGCCAAAAGTTGGGTCAGCGAGCACCTCACGGCCGCCATCAGCGGGCACTCCAACCTGCTGATTCAGGGCACGGCGGGCACCGCCGAAGACTCGCTGCGCTACTCCTGGAACTACGCCCGCCTGCTCGCCGAAGGCCCCTCGCTGGGCGCGCTCGTGCCCAGCCCGCTCTACAAAGGCATGGCCCAGGGCCAGCTGGTGCGCATCGAGGAGCTCACCCGCATCCCGAGCGACGTGCAGGACACGCTCATCACCATGCTCTCGGAGAAGGTGCTGCCCATCCCGGAGCTGAGCACCGAGGTGGCGGCCACGCGGGGCTTCAACGTCATCGCCACCGCCAACGACCGCGACCGCGGCGTGAACGAGCTGAGCAGCGCCCTGCGCCGCCGCTTCAATGCCGTGGTGCTGCCCCTGCCCGCCACCCTGGCCGAGGAAGTGCAAATCGTGCAAACCCGCGTCGAGAAGCAGGGCAAGGCCCTCCAGATTCCGGCCGAAGCCCCGGCCCTGGAGCAGATTCAGCGGCTCGTGACGGTGTTTCGGGAGCTGCGCCAGGGCCGCACCGACAACGGCAGAACCAAGCTCAAGAGCCCCAGCGGCACCCTCAGCACCGGCGAGGCCATCTCGGTCATGAACAGCGGCCTGGCCCTGGCCGCCTACTTCGGCGATGGCACCCTGCGCGCCGCCGACCTGGCCGCCGGCCTCACCGGGGCCGTCATCAAAGACCCCGCCCCCGACCGCGTGGTCTGGCTCGAATACCTCGAAACCGTGGTGAAAGAGCGCGAGGGTTGGAAGGATTTGTACCGGGCGTGTAGGGAGGTGGTGGAGTAGTTTTTATCCTTACGTGTTATTCAATCCCTACTCCAGACATGTTGCTGGAATTTCTACTGGCTCGCAGGCCCATTTCTCATCAGTCGAAAGACGCTACCAAACGGCAGCGATGGAAAGAATATGTAGCGCTGACTGCCCAAGCTGCCTGGGGAGCGCAGGCAGCCATAGCTATCCCCTGCCAGTTAACGCTCGTTTACTTTTGTGGTGAACTACCAGCTGATATAGATAATATTATCAAGCCTATCCAAGATGCGTTAGTTGGTATTGTGTATGCAGACGATATCTACATCACCGACGTAGATAGCCACCGACGCCCGCTTACCGCCACCTTCGACTATAATCGCTTGCCCGCACTAGTCCTACCCGCCATTACTTCGTTTCAGGAATGCGTGTACGTGCGCGTCAGTTCTGCTCAATCTATTGAAGCTTACTTATGATTCCGGCTCAACGTCAATACGAAAAACAAATCGCGGCCATGGCCGATAGCTACCGCCAACAAGGCTATAAGGTATCTATGCCGGCTGACCGGGAGGCGGTACCATTTGACTTGCATGGCTTTGTGCCCGACTTGCTAGCTGAGAAAGATGCTGAGCACCTGCTTGTACTGGCTAATAGTGCCGATGCCCCCCTTTCCATTGGCCGCCTACAGGAATTAACTGCCACAGTAAAGCAGCAGCCGGGGTGGCGCCTGCTGGTCGTTAATCTATCATCGAGAAGTGAGATAGCTGGCATTTTGCAAGACCCACTTTCCTGGTCTGCCATCCTAGAACGGATTGCTCAAGCCAGGCGCCTACGTGAAGCAGGTGAGGCTGAAGCAGCCATTCTCTTATTTTGGTCGGCATTGGAAGCGTTGCTACGTCGGCATGCTGAAAGTGTGGCGTTGCCGCTAGAACATTCGCCCGTGCGGGCGCTACTTGATTACTTATATTCCGAGGCGGACTTATCCTACGAATACTTCGACCAAGCTAAAAACCTACTAGTTGGCCGCAATAGGCTTGCACATGGCTTTCCACTGCCAGAGGCTAGTCAGCAGGCAGCTCAACTACAGGGCTTGGTAGAGAACTTATCAAATGACTGGCTACCACTACGTAATGTAGCCTAAAGTGCTGGCCAAGCATTAGCAAGCTCTTTAGCCTACTATGGCTTGCTGGGCGGCCAGCCAGGCATTGGCCGCGCCCTCATCCACGAAGCGGGCGTAGCGGAGCGGGTCGGGGGCCGTGGCCGACGAGTCGGGCAGCAGGCTGCTGAGGTAGTCGGGCAGCACCAGGAAGCACACGGCCATGGGCTGGCCCAGCTCGCGCTGAAGCTCGGGCAGGAAGCGGGTCGTGACCCACTCGGGGCCGTTGTAGCTGCGGTTGGTGCGGCGGCGGCCGTCGATGAGCCAGTAGGCGCAGCGGTGGTGCAGGGCCGCCTGGCGCAGGGCGGCGTAGCCCTCGTGCAGCTCGGCTTCGTCGATGGAGCGCAGCCAGCGGCCCGTGAGCTGGCCGAGGTCAGGGCGGTAGGCAATTTGCAAAAAGCCGAGGGAAAACGAATCGGGTAGCATCAGAAGTAAGCTGGGCGGGGCTAAAGTACGTAAAAGTGCCGGCCGCCGGGTTGGGGTCGGCCGCCAAATCGGCGGGGCCGCTATCTTGGCGGCTCACTTTTTTGCTTCGCTTATGCCCACCGACCTGCGCCTCTTCGGCATCCGGCACCACGGCCCCGGCAGCGCCGCCAGCCTCGTGGCCGCCCTCGACGCCTATCGCCCCGACATCGTGCTGCTCGAATGCCCCGCCGATGGCGAGGCCGCTCTGGCCACCCTGCGCGACGCCGCCCTGGTGCCGCCCGTGGCGTTGCTGCTGTACAACCCGAAGCAGCAGGGGCAGGCGTCGTTTCTGCCGTTTGCCGAGTTTTCGCCCGAGTGGCAGGCGGTGCAGTGGTGCTTTCGGGAGGGGGCGCACGTGCGGTGCTTTGATTTGCCGATGAGCTTGCGATTTGGGCTGGATAATGCGGTGGTTTCGGGCTCGCCGGACGGGGGCACCTCACCCCCCGACCCCCTCTCCAAAAAAGAGGGGGAGCCGGACGACAATTTTGGCCAGAAAGTAGTTAATCAAAACCCAGTAGAAAACGACCCAACGGCGGTCGGCTCCCCCTCTTTTTTGGAGAGGGGGCCGGGGGGTGAGGTGCCCCCGTCCGGCGAGCTTTCAAGGGAAGACGCCATCGAAGCCGACCCGGTCGCCTACCTCGCCCGCCTCGCCGGCTACGCCGACTCGGAGCAGTGGTGGGAAACCCACCTGGAGCACGCCCCCGGCGACGCCGACACCTTCGCGGTGGTGCTGGACATGATGACCGCCCTGCGCACTGAACTGCGCCGCCCCGAAACCGACGAAACTCTGCTGCGCGAAGCCTACATGCGCGAAACCCTGCGCGCTACCCTCGCCCAGGGCTACCAGCGCGTGGCCGTGGTGTGCGGGGCCTGGCACGCGCCCGTGCTCACCGACCCTAATTTTCAGAAAAAGGAAGACAAGGCGCGCCTGAAAGGCCTCAAGAAAGCCCCCGTCGAAGCCACCTGGATACCGTGGACCTATGAGCGCCTGTCGTTTAGCTCGGGCTACGGGGCGGGCGTGCTCTCGCCGGCCTGGTACGAGCTGCTGTTTACGCAGCCGCGCGCGCAAGTCATTACACAGTGGATGGTGCGCGCCGCACGCCTACTGCGCGG
Organism: Hymenobacter sp.; assembly: GCF_035709525.1. GTDB lineage: Bacteria > Bacteroidota > Bacteroidia > Cytophagales > Hymenobacteraceae > Hymenobacter. The sequence goes on from NZ_DASTEP010000126.1 coordinate 3,879, forward strand.
GCACGACCTCGACGCCTCCTCGGCCCACGCCATCGAGGCCGTGCGGCTGGCCGAGGCGCTGGCCGCCGTGCGCGGCCTCAGCTTGCCGGGCATCGAGGAGCTGCGCGAAGCGGCCGTGGCGCTGCTGGGCGGCGGCTATGCCGAGGGCTTGCAGGTAATTGAGCGCGAGCTTATTATTGGCGAGAAGCTAGGCGAAGTGCCGCCCGGCCAGCCCGCCACACCCTTGCAGCAAGACCTAACCCAGCAGCAGCGCGCCCTGCGCCTCAAGCCCGAGCCCACCGCCAAGCCCCTGGCCCTCGACCTGCGCCAGGAAAGCCACCTCCAGCGTAGCCACCTGCTGCACCGCCTGCGGCTGCTGGGCATCCATTGGGGCCAGCCCCGGCGCGTGGCGGGCGGCAAGGCCGGCACCTTCCACGAAGAATGGGAGCTGGCGTGGCCACCCGAAATGGCCCTGGCCGTGCTCGACGCTGGCCGCTGGGGCAATACCGTGCGGGCCGCCTCGGCGGCCCGCGCCACCGCCCGCGCCGCCGAGTCCCCTACCCTCGAAGCCGTGAGCAGCCTACTTGAAGAAGCCCTGCGCGCCGACCTCGGCCCCGCCATTCCGGCGCTCGTCTCGCGGCTCGAAGTCCTCGGGGCCGACACCCGCGACGTGACGCACTTGCTCGCCGCCCTGCCGCCGCTGGTGCAGGTACTGCGCTACGGCAACGTGCGCCGCACCGACACTCGCCAAGTGGCCCAGGTGGTGCAGCAGTTGGTGCCGCGCCTCTGCATCGGGCTGCCCGCCGTGTGCGCCAGCCTCGACCTCGACGCCGCCCGCCCTTTGCTGGAGAAGATAGAGGCCACCCACGCGGCCATCCGCCTGCTCGAAGACGCCGCCCACGCCGCCGACTGGTACGCTGCCCTGGCCGCCGTGGCGCGCCGCGCCACCAGCAGCGGCCTGCTGGCCGGGGCCGCCACCCGCCTGCTCTTCGACGCCCAGCAAACCGACGCTGAGGCCACGGCCACGGCCCTGGGGTTGGCGCTCGCGCCCGCCCAGCCCACCGCCTACGCCACGGCCTGGATAGAGGGCTTTTTGCGCGGCTCGGGGCTGGTACTCATCCACCACCGCGCGCTGTTCGATTTGCTCGATGCCTGGCTGGGCAGCCTGCCGGAGGACACCTTTCGGGCCGTGGTGCCGCTGCTGCGCCGCGCCTTTGCCGAGTTCTCGCTGCCCGAGCGCCGCCAGATTATGGACCTGGCTGGGGCCGGGCCCGCCGCGCCGGTGGCAGCCACTGAAACCCTGCGCTTTAATTGGACGCGCGGGGTACGGGTGCTGCCGGTACTGCGCGAGCTGATGGGCACGTAGCGCCTACATGGCGTTTGGACTATTCTTCGGCGGCAGCTGGGGCAGCGGCGGCCGGGCCGTGGGCGGGCATTAGGGGGGTGCTAGCATAGTTGCGCAGCGGTGCCGTACTTGCTGCTAGTCTCCTAGCAACCAACCACCTATTTCAGCCTATGGCTTCTACGTTTCCTTTCAAAATTGCCGCCGCGCGCGGGACCGACAATCCGGCCCGCCAGTTCGTTATTTTGGCCGAGGTAGGCAATATGGACGAGTATCTCAACTTGTTTGAGGACCACGGCTACGGCGGCACCGGCCTGGCCTGGCGCGAGCACATCGAAACCATCATCGAAGAGTACCAACCGGGCCTGCTCGACCACCTGGAGTTCGATGAAACCGAAAACGTGTTCCTGGCCTACGCCGATAGCCTCGACGCGGTGCGTTTGTTTATGGATTGGGTGCTGCCGTACTTTGGAAATGTCGGCAAGTTGAAAAGGTATTTAAGCCAGACCGACCCCAGCGATTTTTTTCGGTAAATGCCCTACTGTCGGCAAGTTGAAAAGGTATTTAAGCCAGACCAGCCCCTGCGATTTTTTCCGGTGAGTACCATTCAAAACACCGTCGAGCAGCAACTAAAGGCCGTATCAATAACGGGCAGAATGGCCTATAGTATCACTTGTCTGGAAATCATTATTCAGCATGATAATCTCGACCAACAGGCTTTTCAACCCTTACTTACTGCGCTGTGGGACTTCACGGATAACCCCGACCTAGGCAACTGGGACGAGAATATCATGCCCTTTATTCCGGAAGACCGGACAGGCTGGCCTATTGGGGGCACCCCGGCAATCAGCTTGTTCTACCAAACGCTTCCGCCTGCCCTGTTAACCTGCATAGATGAAATAATTGACGTCGGGCGAGGCAACCTGTATGCTGGTGTTCAATCGCATAGCCCTGCTACCTTGACTTCGGTCATGTGGGTAGTTCAGTATATGCTGGCACATGGCTATCCACTCCCACAGACAGAAATTTTTCAGCGCTCTCCTTTCACACTGCAAGACCAGCATGGCTGGGGAAACCGGGTAGCCCGAAGCTTTTTTCAGTAGTTTCGGTATTTGTGCAACAGGTAGTTGTACAAACACCGGCTAGTAGTGCCGCGACTTGCGGCACTACTAGCCGGTAGATAACTTCGCTTTGTCTACCTTGCTGCCATGAACCCCACCGCGCCCCGCTGGAAACTCGTACTCGGCAGCGCCGCCGACGCCGACAACGCCGTAGCCCTACCCGCCGACTACGGCCCGCTCGACCAAACCCTGACGGCCCTCTACGACGGCGAGCGCCGGGGCGGCCTCGGCAGCTCGGCCCCCCGCGTGAGCCGCTGGCTGGGCGACATCCGGCAGTATTTCCCCAGCGAGGTAGTGGCCGTGATGCAGCAGGACGCGATGGACCGCCTAGGCCTGAGCCAATTGCTACTGGAGCCCGAAATAATGCGGACGGTGCAGGCCGACGTGCACCTGGTAGCCACGCTGCTCTCGCTGGGCCGCGTGATGCCGGCCAAAGCCAAGGCCACCGCCCGCGAGGTAGTAGCCAACGTAGTGCGCGAGCTAGAGCAAAAGCTGGCCCAGCCGCTGCGCCAGGCCGTGCAGGGCGCCCTCAGCCGGGCCGTGCGCAACCCGCGGCCCCGCTACCACGAAATCAATTGGGGCGCTACGATTAAGGCTAATCTCAAGCACTACCAGGCCAGCCACCGCACCATCATCCCCGAGCGGCTGGTGGGCTACGGGCGGCGCGGGCAGGCGCTCAAGGAAATCGTACTTTGCCTCGACCAAAGCGGCTCGATGGCTGCCTCGGTGGTGTACGCGGGCGTGTTCGGGGCCGTGCTGGCGTCGCTGAAAGCGGTGAAAACGCACATGGTCGTCTTCGACACGGCCGTAGTCGACCTCACCGCCGACCTGCAAGACCCGGTAGACCTGCTTTTCGGCGTGCAGCTGGGCGGCGGCACCGACATCAACCTGGCCCTCAGCTACTGCCAGCAGCTCATTTCCCGCCCCACCGATACTATTCTGGTGCTCGTGACCGACCTCTACGAAGGCGGCAACGAGCGCGAGATGCTCAAGCGCGCTGCCGCTCTTAAGGCCGCCGGCGTCACGGTCGTGGTGCTACTGGCGCTCTCCGACGAAGGCTCGCCGAGCTTCGACCGCCGCGTGGCCGAGCAGCTGGCGGCGCTGGGCATCCCCAGCTTTGCCTGCACGCCGGCCAAATTTCCGGCGCTGATGGCGGCCGCCATTCAGGGGCAGCAAGTGGCGGTGTAGCTTGGGCTCTGCGAGTCTGAGCTACACACGCGCCAACAGCCCATATACGTAATCCAACAGATGCCGCCGCCCGGCCACATGCAGCAAGTCGGCGAGGTCGCGGGCAGCCGACCACCGGCGGCGGCGCAGGGCTTGCAGCAGCTCCCAGCGCAGCCGAATGCCCAGGCCGGCGCGCTCGGCGGGGCTGCGCACGAGGGCCACGGCCTTGCGGCACACGGCGATAGTGGAAAGCAAATACGGGTCATTGGGCTGGTAGGCGCGGGTGGACATGGAGCGCGGGTGCAGGCGGCGCAAAGTCGTCACGGCATTCTGGTAGTAAAATTGCCAGTCGGGGCTGGCGCGCACCCAGAAGTCGAAGTCCTCGAAGGTCAGCGTTTCGTCGTAGCCACCGAGGCGGGCCAGGGTTTCGCGGCGCATCAGCATGGTGGGCGAGCAAATGAAGTAGCGGCCCAGCACATCGGCCAGCACCCAGCCGCTGGCGGGGCGCGGCAGCAGCCCGCCGCGCCCGTCGGGCCGGTGGTGCAGGCCCTGCGGCTGGCCCTGCTCATCAATCAGTTCGGCATTGGAATACACCACGCCGTAGCTCGGGCCGAGCTTATCAAAAAGCGCCACCTGCTGGCTGATGCGGTGTGGCAGCAACACGTCGTCGGTGGCAAAATCGATGACAAACTCCCCTTTGCTCTGAAAGAAAGCCTGGTTAAAGGCGCGGCAGTTGCCCACGTTCTGGGGCAGCAGCAGCAGGTGCCAGGCGGGGTTGGCCTGGGCGTATTCGCGCAGTATCTCGGGGCTGCCGTCGTGGCTGGCATCATCGACCAGCCACACCTCCAGGTGCGGGTAGTCCTGCGCCAGAATGGAATCGAGGGCTTGGCGCAAAAACGGCGCGTGGTTGTAGCACAGGGCAATGATGGTAACGAGCGGCACGCGGGGAGTTAAGAGTTTTGAGTGCTGAGTTTTGAGTTGGGGTCTCGCCTGGGCAAGGCGGCACCATAAGGCAGGCTAGCCCGTTTTTTCACGCTTCATGCTAAACAGTAAGCAGCACGTCATCAGCAAAATACCGAAGCGCGCGGCGTGCGCCCACACCACGCCCGCCAGGCCCAGGCGCGGCAGCAGGCCCGCCAGCAGCGCCGCGAAGAGCGCGGCCGAGGCCGCCTGCACGGCCAGGTAGGGCAGCGGCCGGGCGCGGGCCAGCAGTTGGTAAATAAACACCCAGACCAGAAACTTGGCCCAGTCGCCGAGCAGCTGCGGGGCCAGCAGCTCGCGGGCGGCCAGCAGGCGCGGCGCGAAGAGCAGCGGCAACAGCCAGTCGCGCAGGGCGAAAACCAGCCCCAGCGCCACCGCCAGCCCCGCCGCCAGCAAGCCCAGCACGCCGCGCAAATAGCGCCGCGCCTGGGCCGGCACGGCCGCCAGCGCCGCCAGCCGGGGGTAGAAAACGGTGCCCAGCACCGCCCCCACCACCAGCGAGTAGTTATCGGAGAGCTTGGCCACGGCCTGCCACAAATCGGTGCTGGCGGGGCTGAAGGTGCGGATGAGGTAGTCGCGCACCGCGTAGTCGACCGCCCGGCCGAAGAGCAGCGTGCCCAACGCCATCAGCACGAAGCGCAGCAGGCCGCGCACCGCCGCCGGGCTGTTACGGCCCGGCGCCAAGCCACGCAGCAGCCCCGCCCGCCGCGCCGCGCCCAGCGTGGGCAGCAGCGCCAGCGCCTGCCCGGCCAGGTAGCCGCCCAGCACCCCCGGCAGCGGCTGCCGCAGCAGCAGCGCCGCGCCCGCCGCACTAGTACTCAGCACGCTTAGTACCAGCGATTGCACTACGTAGGCCCGGCGCTGGCCGGCCGCCAGCAGGGCCGTGCTTAGCAGGGCTTGCAAGGCCACGGCGGCCATGCCTAGGGTGAAAAGCAGCACCGGCCATACTCCCCAGGTGGCTCCGTTTGCTACCAGCAACACCGCGCCGGCCAGCCCTACTAAGCTCAGTGTCAAGAACCCCGCCGTGCCCAGCCAGGCGCGGTAGCGGGCGCTGCCGGGTGGCAGCGGGGCCAGCCGCGCCGTGGCCCCTACCTGGATGCCATCGGCCGGCAAGGCCCCAAACAAACCCATCAGATTCTGGAACTGTGCCAGTTGCGTGAGGCCGCCGGGGCCGCCGTACACGGCCATTAGTTTATTGACTACCAGCGCGCCTGCCGCCCGCGCTACTACCGCTACGCCCGTGCCCGCCGCGCCGCGCACGAAGCCCCGCCAGATGCCGCCCGCTGGGGGCGGCGAGTTGGCCGAGATTGGCGTGCTGCTGGAATCAGACATGGGAACAGGTGACCGGCGCTTTTAGGGTTTGCTACAAGTCCTTTTGCCAGGTCAACCGGTGGCTTTCCAGCCCGCCCAGCGCGCGCTTGAAATGTAGCAGCGGCCGGTTGGGCTGGCCGGTGGGCAGCGTAGAAGTACCCAAATCAACTATCGTGGCCCCATTGACTTGGGCGTAGTCGTGCAGGCCACCGAGCAGCAGCACGCTAGGGCTAAGCTTGTTGAGGCGCAGCGGGCTGGCCAGGTAAAAATCGTAGAACGCCGCCCCACTCACCTGAATGGCGATGAGCACCGCCGCCCACTCGCTCGACGGCTGCCGCACCGACAGCAGCAAGTGCCGCTGCGGAAACGCCCGAAACAACGCCTGCACCCGCTCTAGCGGCAGCGAGAGCGCGTGGCCCCGCTCGCGGCGGCAGGCGGCGATAAACTCGTAGGCCAGCGGCAGCAAAATGGGCGGCTCCTGCTCTACCACAAAGCCCGCCTGCTGGCACTGGCGCAGGTGGCGGCGCTCGCTGGGGGCCAGGTGGGTTACGTAGTCGCGCCGGGTATCGAGGTAGTAGTTAAGCTCTTGCTGCGCTAGCTGGTAGTCGCGCTGGGTTAGTGCTTCGGCCAGGGCGGCGGCCCCGGCGGGGTCGTAGCAAGTGGGGTAGCTTCGGATTTCGAGCTGCGTTTGCCCGTGCTGGCGCAGGGCAGCCTCGGCGGCTTCGAGCAGCGGGTGCAGAGCGGCGGCGGGCAGGCCAGCCGCCAGCTGCACCCCGCCCCAACTGGCTTGACCGGGAGAGCGCGCCAAGCCTGGCCCTTCAAAATCGGGCACCACGTAGAGTTGCGCCACCGTTTGGCCAGCGGCTTCGTCTTCCAGAAAAAAACCCAGCGTAGCGCACCCGCGCGCCTGCAACACCTGGTGGGTAGGCTCCAGAAACAAAAACGGCTCGAAGGCCAGCGGCAGGCGCGGCCCAACGGGCAGCTGGCCGGGCGGGGCCAGCGCTACGTACACGCGCAGAGCTGGGGTAGAATAATTCAAAACCAGTGGCTTGACCAAAAGAATAGACCGGGCTGCGCCGGGCCGCCCCTGGCAAAGTACGGCACCCGGACACCGCCAGGCCGGCTTTTTCCCGTTTAAGGCTCATCTTTCGGCATTGTTCAGCTTGTTTTCTATGGATTTTCCCGACCCGCTGCCCCTGGCCCCGCCGCCCACCGCCGCCGAGGCGCACCCCGCCGCCTCCGGCCTCCCCCCCACCGACCGTATCACCGACCGCAAGGCCACGCGCCTGGCCCGCGAGCAGGACGTGGGCCAGCGCCCCGGCACGCTGCGCGTGAAAGCCAACGCGCTGAAACCCCGTTTGTTTTTGTTTTCTTATGATGAACAAGGCTACACCGAGGGCGAATACACCGGCCGCTACGATGAGCTGCTGGCCGCCGTGCGCGGCCGCCCCGACCTCAAGCACTGGGTCGACGTGCGCGGCTACGGCGACCTGCCCCTGATGGAGCGCCTCATGGACGACTTTGGCCTGCACCCCTTGCAGCTCGAAGACGTGCTCGGCGATTACCAGCGCGCCAAGGTGGAGGTGTTCGACGAAAACCGGCTGTTCCTGGTGTCGCGCATGACGGACTTCACCTCCAGCCTGGAAATCAATGACGACCAGCTTTCTATCTTCACTGGCCCCAACTACGTGCTGTGTTTTCAGGACGATTATGAGGACTGCCTCGACGTGCTGCGCAACCGCCTGCGGGCCAACCTGAGCCAGCTGCGGCGCAAGTCGAGCGGCTACCTGGCCTACGCCCTCACCGACGTGGTGCTCGACCACTACTACCCCACGATGGCCGCCATCGGCGACTACATCGAAGACCTGGAGGACCGCATTTTCACCGAGCGCCGTGAGCGGCGGCTGCTCAATCGCATCCTGCGCATCAAGAAAGACGTGGTGCGCTTCCGGCGGCTGGTGTACCCTGAGCGCGATAAAATCGCGGAAATCCTGCGCCTGCCCGACGAGGTAGTGCCCGAGGAGCTCAAGACTTACTACCGCGATGCCTACGACCACGCCATCCAGGCCCTGGACCTGGCCGAAAGCTACCGCGACAACATTTCGTCGCTGGCCGACCTGTTCCTATCCGACCAAAGCAACCGCATGAACGAGGTGATGAAGGTGCTGACCATCATCAGCTCCATCTTCATCCCGCTTAGCTTCGTGGTGGGCCTCTACGGCATGAATTTTCAGCCCGAAGACCAGCACGGGCACCGCCTGCCGCTCAATATGCCCGAACTGTATCAGCCCTGGGGCTACCCTGTTTTGCTGGGTATCCTGGCGCTCATCGTGGTGGGGCAGCTGTTTTATTTCTGGCGCAAAGGCTGGCTGAGTAGTGATTGAGGAGTGGATGAGTAGGGCTTTGGATGAGCGGATAAAAACGGTCGTCATGCTGAGCGCAGCGAAGCATCTCTACCGCACCATCCAAACCGTGCAACGAAGCGGCAGAGATGCTTCGCTGCGCTCAGCATGACAAGCGCGCTCATCCATCACCCCATCATTCACCGCTTCCTCACCGACCCGGTGCTAAGTTGAATCGTCAACTGAACGCCGCATGAAACTGCTGGGACTTATTGCCTTTCTGCTTTTGCTGAGCACGCTGCTGTCGCCGGCCGGGCACCGGAGCCGCTGCCGCTCGGCGGCCCGGCCCCGGTGCGCGCCGGCAGCCCCCGTGCAAATTAATCGTTCGCTCTGGGCCGCCCGCGCGCCCAAGACTGTGCGACGGGTTGGTCAATGAGTGAGTGGTGAATGAGTGAATTTAAATAGAATGGCTCACTCATTCACTACTCACTCATTCACTCATTGACCAGCTCCCCCGCCGCCGGGCCATAATCCTGGCCGGCCAGAGGCTGGGGCGGGGTAGCAGCCTTTTCGGCGGTAGGCAGCGGCAGCTGCCAGGTATCGGCTAGCTGCTTGAGGCCGTCGTAGTTGGTGAGGTCGTACTTGCAAGGCACCACCGACACGTAGTTTTCGGCCAGGGCGGCTTCGTCGGTATCGAGGCCGCGGTCGTGGTTGGCAAATTTGCCTTGCAGCCAGTAGTAGGGGCGCTGGTAGGGGTCGAGGCGGCGGTCGAAGTCCTCTTCCCATTTGGCATCGGCCTGCCGCGCCAGCCGGATGCCCTGGATGGGGCCAGCTGCGTTTTTGGGGATGTTGACGTTCAGGGCCGTATGGGCCGGAATGCCCTGCGTCAGCGCCAGCTCGCACACCTGCCGCACCCACGGCCCCACGTGCGAAAAATCGGCCTGGTCGCCGTATTCGCACAGCGAAAAGCCGATGGCCGGCAGCCCCTCAATGGCCGCCTCAATGGCCGCCGACATGGTGCCCGAGTACAGCACGTTCACCGAGGAGTTGGAGCCGTGGTTGATGCCCGACACCACGAGGGCGGGGCGGCGGTCGCGGAGCACGTAGTACTTGGCGATTTTCACGCAGTCGGCGGGCGTGCCCGAGCAGGCGTAGGCTTCTACCTCGGGGCCAAAAATGCCGGACTTATCGAGCCGCAGCGGGTGGCCGATAGTGATGGCGTGCCCCATGCCCGACTGCGGGGCGGCGGGCGCGACGACGACTATTTCGGCGTTTATTTCTTGTAAAACGCGCACCAAATGCGCAATGCCGGGGGCGGTGAGGCTGTCGTCGTTGGAAACGAGAATGAGCGGGCGAGCAGACATGAACGAGGGTAGCGCGGACTTTCGGCCCGCGAGTGAATACTAAGCAAAGCAGTACGCAAACGCGGCTTAAAAGTCCGCCCAAGCAACCAAAGGTTAACAGCCAGCCCCGACCTTCGCGCCCATGTTTCTTACCTCTCTGTTGCTCGCCGCCGCGCTCATGACCACCGCC
>NZ_DASTEP010000127.1:0-24930 GCF_035709525.1 Hymenobacter sp.
ATGTTCAACTCAAAACTTAAAACTCAGAACTCAAAACTCTATCAAAACCTACTCGTCAGCCCGAAGTGAATCTTCGACGCCCCCAGGCTCAGCTGTTGCCCCGAGAAGCTCGATTTGCCCACCGAATACACGAACTGAAACAGCCCGGCCGCCGTGCGGAAGCTGATGCCCGTGCCCAGCCCGGTGGGCTGGTCGAGGGTAGCTGGCTTGGCCACATCGCTCTGGTAGGCGCGCAGCGCCGCCTGGTCGATGAAGATGAATACGTAGCCCTCGGGCCCGGTAAACTGTCTGAATTCCAGCGTGCCCACACCGTAGGCGTTGGTGTAAAACTGGTTTTCAGTGAAGCCGCGTAGCGAGTTCAGCCCACCCAGCCGGAACAGGTCGTTGAGGAAGTATTGCTGATTGAACAAGCCTTCGCCGCGCAGGCGGGCCAGCACCACGCTCTGGCGGCCCAGCGCCCAATAGCGCTCGATGCGCCCGCTGAAGGTGTACTGCGTAGTGCGCAGATTCACATTCTCATACAGCGACTCGCTGATGCTGGCATTGCGCCGGATGGTCTTGGAGCCCGCCCCGCCCTGCACGCTGATAAACGAACCCCGGTGCGGAAAATACAGGTCGTCGAGGTTGGTGCGGGCGTAGGCCAGCCCGTAGGCGCTGGCCTCCGAGTCGATAAAATCGGGCAGGGCCCGCTGGTCGTTGATGCCCACGTAGCCCAGGCTGTCGAACAGCAGCCGCGAGCTGCGCTGCTCAGCAAAAAACGTGAGCCGCCCCGCCCGCGCCGTGGGGTAGGTGACCTGCACGCGCGGCCGGATGGTGAGAAAATTGCCGCTCTGCTTGTAAAAATTAAACGTGGTGCCCACTTCCAGCGGCGTGCCGAAGAAGTTGGGGTGCAGGTAGTTGCCATCCAGCGACTGCGTCAGGGCGTCCACCTTGCGCCATTGCAGGCCTATTTGCTTGCCGCCGCCGCGCAGGTTGCGCAGGTTGATGTTGACATCGCCCGTAAACTGAAAGCCGCTCGCGCCGTTCGCATTGGGCAGCAGCCCCACGATGGCGTCGAACTGGTTGGACGAGCGCTCATCGAGCAGCAAATACACCCGCGCCCGGCCTTTGGCAAAGCGCACCTCGGGCTCGGCCCGCAGGCGCACGTAGGGCAACTGGCGCAAGAGTAGCGCCGCCGAAGTCAGCCGCTGCTGGCTATACGGCGCGCCCGGAAATATCTGTAAGTACTTGGTCAGGAAGCGCTTCTTGGTCTTGCTCGTGCCTACTACCTCGATAGAATCGAACACTACCGCCGGCCCGCGCCGCAGCACCACGCGCCCCGCAATATCATGCCCCTCCAGCCGCACCGAGTCGAGGCCCACCGTGGCGAAGGGGTAGCCCTGGTTTTCGGCTTCCGTGAGAATGCGCTCCTGCAAGGCCGCCCAGTCGGCCGGCCGCCAGGCCGCGCGCCGGAAAAATTTTTCGCGGTAGCCGGCCCGCGTCAGCAGGCCGTCGCCGAGGTTGCCGTTGCGCAGGTAGGCCCAGCGAAACTGTTCGCCCACATATACTTGCGCCCGCACCGTGTCACGGCCCCAGCTCATTTTGTCGGCCGAGGCCAGCAGGTAGGCATCAGCCTGCAAGCCCAGCACCAGTTCGCGCACCGTGCGCAGCGCCGTGAGCGAGTCGGAGACGGTAGCCGGCAGCCGGTAGCGGCGCACCACGGCGCGCTGGGCGGGGTCGGTGCTGACTTTTAGCACCCGGCTGCGGGTGAGGCGTTTGGCCACTGCGGCTACCGGGGCGCTGGGCGCGGTGGCCGGCGGCGGCAGGGGCGGCGAAGCCAGCCCCGGTGCGTTGGGCACGGCCACGCCCGTGCCAGAGGCGGGCGTTTGGGCGCGCGCGGCCCCGAGCAGCCCCAGCCAACACCCCCACAAGACGAGTAGACGGACGTACATTCGGGGTGGCAAACGCAAAACGGAAATTTTAATTTCGGGGTAGCGGTTTTTAAAGCTATTTCGCTACTACTTGTCATGCTGAGCGGAGCGCAGCGAAGTCGAAGCATCTCTATCGCTTCGTTGCTAGGTGTCAGATGTTAGTTTACCGATAGAGATGCTTCGACTCCGCTGCGCTGCGCTCAGCATGACGGATAAAAGATTGCTTAAATAGCTTTTTAGCTACCGAAAATACAACCAAAGATGGCTGGTCTTTACCTCCACATTCCTTTCTGCAAGCAAGCCTGCCACTACTGCGATTTCCACTTCAGCACCTCGCTGGGCTTGAAAAGCCAGTTTGTAGATGCGCTGCTGAAGGAAATGGCTTTGCGCCGCCACTACCTGCCCGACCCCGCCGCTCCGCTCGAAACCATCTATTTCGGCGGCGGCACGCCGTCCTTATTAACGGGGGAGGAGCTGGGCCGCATTTTCGCTGCCATTCAGGAAAACTTCGTCGTATCGCCGCAGGCCGAAATCACCCTCGAAGCCAACCCCGACGACCTCACCGCCGAGAAGCTGGCCGTACTCGCGGCCTCGCCCGTCAACCGCCTCAGCATTGGCCTCCAAAGCTTCCACGAGCCGCATTTGCGGCTGATGAACCGGGCGCACTCAGCCCAAGAGTCGGGCGAGGCTGTGCGGCGGGCGCAGGCGGCGGGGTTTGAGAATATTTCGGTGGATTTGATTTACGGCGTGCCGGCTGCCAGCCACGAAATCTGGGAAACCGATTTGGCGCGGCTGTTTGAGCTGGGCGTGCCGCATGTGTCGGCCTACGCGCTCACCATCGAGCCCGATACGGCGTTTGGGCGGCGGCTGCGAAAGGGCACCTTCGTAGCGCCGCCCGATGAATTCGTGGCCCGGCAGTTTGAAATACTGCTGGCGCAGCTGCGCCGGCACGGCTACGAGCAGTACGAAATCAGCAATTTCTGCCAGCCCGGCCGCGAAAGCCGCCACAACTCCAACTACTGGCGCGGCGTGCCCTACCTCGGCCTCGGCCCGAGCGCGCACTCTTTCGACGGCCGCAGCCGCCAATACGCGGTGGCCAACAACCCGCAGTACGTAGCCGCCGTGCTGGAGCGCGGCGAGGTGCCCGCTACCGTGGAGCACCTTTCGCCCCTCGACCAGGCCAACGAATACCTGCTCACGACCCTGCGCACCAGCCGCGGCTGCGACCTCGGCCACCTGCGCGACGCGCTGGGCTTCGACCTGCTCGCCACCCGCGCCGACTACCTCCGCAGCCTCACCGAACAGGAAATGGCGACGCTGGAACACAGCGTATTGCGCCTCACTGATGCTGGCAAGCTGCTCGCCGACCACATCACGCTGGAGCTGTTTGCCGAAGCGCCGGCCGCCGCTGGCGCGTAGCCCGGCGCGGCCAGATGGCCGCCAGCGCGTTTCTTGCGTTATCCTTAAAGCGCCTTTGCGCCCATTTTTTTCCTCTGCGGCTTGTGAAGAAACTCAGTGATGCCCTCGTCAGCAACGACGACTTTTTTGTGGAGCAAGTCCACCTCACGGCCATCGTCTTTGACAATACCGACGACGTAACCATCTGGGCCACTACGTTTCGCGACGACGAGCCGCACTTCTTTCACCTCGGCCTGCCCTTCCATGACCTCGACACGCTGCTGCGCGTGGCCGGCGACCGCGCCGACGCCCTGGCCGAAGAAGTAGCCGACGCCCTGGCCACCACCGAGGAGTGGCCCTGCCTGCTCGAATACACCTCCGACGAAGACCCGCCCGTGCCCCTGCCCGGCGTGGCCCTCAAGCTCGCCGTCACCTTCCCGGCCGATGCGGAGGAAGATGATGACCCGCAGCCGCATAATATCTTCTATCTGGAAGGCATTTATGCGCGGTTGAATGGGTGAGAGCGGGTAATACAATTGTCATGCTGAACATTCTGCGCATCAAGCAGAGATGAAGCATCTCGCGTGGCGCAGTAACTTTTACGCCAGCAGAGAAGCGAGCGAGATGCTTCATCTCTGCTTGATGCGCAGAATGTTCAGCATGACAGGATAAATGTGGTACCTCATTCCCGGCCTGGGGGCCGACGAGCGCGTATTCCGGGGCTTGCAGCTACCCGGCCCAGCCACCGTGCTGCGCTGGCTGCCGCCGCTGTCGCCCACCGAGCCGTTGCGGCACTACGCCGCCCGCCTGGCCGAAGCTGTGCCACCCGGCCAGCCGTGCTGGCTGGTGGGCGTATCGTTTGGCGGGCTGCTGGCGCTGGAAGTGGGCCGGCTACGGCCCCTGGCGCGGGTAGTGCTTATTTCCAGTCTTGCCGATGCCCGCCAACTGCCGCCGCTGCTGAAGCTGGGCCGCGCCACCGGCCTGCACCGGCTGGTGCCGTTTGGGCTGCTGCCCCGGCTCCCGCGCCTGGCACAGTGGTTTTTTGGGGCGCGTAATGGCCGCGAGTACCACCTGCTGGCCCGCATCCTGCGCGATACTGACCCGGCGTTTGCCCGCTGGGCCACCCGCCAACTGTTGCACTGGGACAGCGCCGGCGTGCCCACCGCCGTGCGCCTGCACGGCACCCACGACCGGCTGCTGCCCGCCGGCGCGGCCCGCATCGACTACCCGCTGCCCGGCGCGGGCCACTTCATGATAGTGAGCCACGCCGGGGCCATCAGCCGCGTGTTGCAAAAACTGGCTTAGTAAGCTGGCTTGCTTTAAAAACCAATATTAGTCAGTATATTAGCGGTAATTTTCATGCAGTAGTTAATTCTATATGGTCAAAAATTACGCACTTAAAATTAATTTGCTGGCCCTCGGCCTGGGCGGGATGGTACCTAAAGCCGGGGCGCAAGCCTGGCCGCCCGACTCGCTACGCTGGGCGGCCCCGCCGCAAGTGCTGCTTAAGGCGGGGCTGCGCCTCAAGCATTTCAGCTACTCGGGCAGCGGCCAAAGCTGGCAGTTTGTGGTGCCGCTGTCGGTAGGGGCCGAGTACCGGCTCACCTCGCGGCTGGCGTGCTACGGCCAAGCCGATGCCGACCTGCAAGCCAGCCGCGAGCTGGCCCGCCGTGGGGCCCGCCGCAACGTGCTGCCCAGCGCCGCGCTCGGCCTGGGCGTGCGCTACTACTACGGCCAGCCCGGCCGGGGCCAATTGCGCCACCATAATCGCCCATTCGGCAATTACCTGGCTCTGGAAGGCAGCGTGGAGCGCGCCGAGCTAAACGCCCGGTATTTGGCTTCCAATCTATCGCGCCGCCAAACGCCCACCAGCCTCACGCCCGGCGTGTACGCCTACTGGGGCACGCAGCATCGGCTGCGGCGCGGCATGCTTTACGATGTAAACGCCGGCCTGGGCTGGCAGGCCCCGCCGTATTACAACTACGAAAGCCCCACGCCCACCCACTACGACCTCACGGCGCAGGTAAACCTGCGCGTGTACTGGGGCTGGGGCAACTAAGCGACCAGATGGCTACTCAGTGGTAACGACGCCGGGATGTGTCGCTACATACTCGGGCACTAGTAAGCTCAAATTGCGGAATAGCCGCGAAGCGGCGGCACGTTGGTAGTTACAGCAGCCAATCGGCTACTTGGAGCCGCAAAGCGGCAGCGCTTACGGATAAGTGTCGCCGCTTTGCGGTTTTAGATGGCTAAAAATTACGTAGGCTACCAACGTGCCGCCGCTTCGCGGCTACCTTGAACCTGCAAGGTAATTGCCTATAACATTAAAAGGGCTGCTCCGTGAGGAGCAGCCCTTTTCAACTTGGTTGGCGGGTAGCGCGAAAGCCTAAGCTTCAGCTACTTCGGCAGCTACCGGAACAACCGACACGAACGAACGGTCGTCGCGGCCTTTCTTGAACTGCACGGTGCCATCAACCAGTGCAAACAGCGTGTGGTCTTTGCCCATGCCCACGTTGGTGCCAGCGTGGTGCTTGGTGCCGCGCTGACGCACGATGATGTTGCCAGCGATGAGGGGCTGACCACCGAAGATTTTCACGCCGAGGCGTTTGCTATGCGATTCACGGCCGTTGTTTGACGAGCCTACGCCTTTTTTGTGTGCCATTTTAGTTAGTGCTTAGTGCTTAGAGGTTGGTGCTTAGTTTAGAATGGTGCAGGCTTGACGATACGGCCAAGCACTAGGCACCAACAACTAAGCACTAAAATTACCCGATGCTGTTAATCAGAACTTTGGTGAACTGCTGGCGGTGGCCATTCAGTTTCTTGTAGCCCTTGCGGCGCTTCTTCTTGAACACCAGAACTTTGTCGCCCTGCACGTGGGCGATGATGGTGCCTTTTACGGCAACGTTCAGCTCGGGCGTGCCGATGCTCAGGGTGCCGTTGTCATCGGTCAGCAGGGCGTTGCCGAGCTCTACCGAGTCACCGACATTGCCGGCTAGACGTTGGGCGTAAACAAATTTATTAGCCTCAACCTTAGTCTGTTGGCCGGCGATATTGACAATGGCGTACATCTTATTTCCGCTGGAGGTTTCTCAAAAGGGAACGCAAAAGTACGGCACCAATCCGGCAATTCCAAACCTAAGTTGTTAATTAGTAGTAGCTCGCCCAAAAGTGAGCCTAATTCAAGCACTTTGTTGGCCACGCTAGCTAACTAGCTGAGCAAAAGAAAGTGATTGCCGCCCGGCGTTTTCTGTGGACAACTAACGTTATCCACACCTAAAATGTGGATAAGTCGCTATAAATCGGTCGATTTGACGGCTTTGCCTCATCCTTTACTCAGAGTGGCGGAGGTGTGCCGCCGGGCAGGGGGGAAAGGAATACGGACTGCCGGCCGGCAGGTTGCCGGCTCTATCTTTGAACAACAGCGGCCCCAAACCATCGGCCGCTGGCCGGGTTTGTTGCCCCAGCTTACCGTCGCTAGTTCTTCTAAAAACTTACCTGCTTTATGGAGCCCTTACTTGCCGAAAATCCTAATCGCTTCGTCCTATTTCCCATTCAGAACCCCGAGGTTTGGGAGTTTTACAAAAAGGCGGAAGCCTCGTTCTGGACGGCTGAAGAAATCGACCTTAGCCAGGACCAGAAAGACTGGAACGGCCTGAACGACAACGAGCGCCACTTCATCAAGCACGTACTGGCCTTCTTCGCGGCCAGCGACGGCATCGTGAATGAAAACCTGGCCATCAACTTCATGCAGGAGGTGCAGATGCCCGAGGCGCGCTGCTTCTACGGCTTCCAGATTATGATGGAAAACATTCACAGCGAGACCTATTCGCTGCTGATTGACACCTACATCAAAGACCCCAAGGAGAAGGACTACCTCTTCAACGCCCTCGAAACCGTGCCCGCCGTGCAGCGCAAGGGCCAGTGGGCGCTGACTTGGATTAACTCGGAGAATTTTGCCGAGCGCCTAATCGCCTTCGCGGCCGTGGAAGGCATCTTTTTCTCGGGCTCCTTCTGCTCGATTTTCTGGCTCAAAAAGCGCGGCTTGATGCCCGGCCTCACCTTCTCCAACGAACTGATTTCGCGTGACGAGGGGCTGCACTGCGACTTTGCCTGCCTGCTCTACAGCTACCTCAACAACAAGCTGCCCGAGGCCCGCGTGCAGGAAATTATCCGCGACGCGGTAACGATTGAGCAGGAGTTCGTGACCGAAGCGCTGCCGGTGAGCCTCATCGGCATGAATGCTAAGACAATGAGCCAGTACATCGAGTTTGTGGCCGACCGCCTGTTGGTGTCGCTGGGCTGCGGCAAGATTTATAATGCTACCAACCCCTTCGACTTCATGGAAATGATTTCGGTGCAAGGCAAAACCAACTTCTTCGAGAAGCGCGTGGCCGAGTACCAGAAGGCCGGCGTAATGACGGAGCGCAACGAGAACGTGTTCTCGCTCGACGAGGATTTCTAAGCCGTTTATAAAACTGCGCAAAAGGCCTGGCTTTCTGTTGGAAGCCAGGCCTTTTTGTTGTCTACATGCCTAAGTCCGTCAGCCCAGGGTGGTCGGCCGGGCGGGTACCTAGCGGCCAGTGAAACTTGCGCTTGTTCTCCGCGATGGCCACGTCGTTGATGCTGGCTTCGCGGCGCTGCATGAGGCCGTAGGCATCAAATTCCCACTGCTCGTTGCCGTAGGCGCGAAACCACTGGCCGGCCGCGTCGTGGTACTCGTACTGAAAGCGCACGGCAATGCGGTTTTCGTGAAAGCCCCAGAGCTCCTTGATGAGGCGGTACTCGTGCTCCTTTTGCCACTTGCGGGTCAGAAACTCCTCGATGGCGGCGCGGCCGCTGAAAAACTCGCTACGGTTGCGCCACTGGCTGGCCTCGGTGTAGGCCAGGGCCACGCGGGCGGGGTTGCGCGAGTTCCAGGCGTCTTCGGCGAGGCGGGCTTTCTGGGTGGCGGTTTCGAAGGTGAACGGGGGGAAAGGTGGGCGGGCGTCGGACATAACGGGGGTGACCTTTTGCGTAATGCCGTATCTACAAGCGGCTGCCGCTGTTGGTTTGCCGCTCAGCTATCTTCCCATGCTTGTTCCTGCTGACAAATGGCCGCTACCCGGTCAAACCGACCCTGCCCTCACGCCCTGCGCCTTCTGCCGCCGCCGACTGCTCATCAATGGCAAGCGGGTCTTCAAAAGCTGCTCGTGCAAGGCCTTTGGGCCGCCCGTGACCATTGCGGCGCTAGTGGCCGGGGCGGTGCTGGCGGTGGGGGTAGGGGCGTGGTGGCTGGCACGCACTAGAAAATGAGGCTTGGTCGTTGAGGTTGAATGATGCTACTTCGACGCTTTGTAAACTGGCTGCGGCCCAAAATGCCCGTTCTCAATATCTTACTAGTATTGGGGGCTTATGCGGGCAATGAGTTTCTGTCGATGCAGCTATTCTGCCAGCCGGTGCGCTGGGCAGCACTGGTTTTGTTGGCTAGCGTTGGAGCCTTTTTGGTGTGGCCTTGGCTGCCGGCGCGGCCAAGGCTACTGCGCTATCTGGCACTGTTGCTACAGGGGGCGTTGCTGCCCATCGGGATTTATTGCATCTGGTTTCTGGGTCCAGGGGCATTGGTAGTGGGTCTGGTGCTGGGGTTTCTGCTGGTGCCGTTGCTGGCCTGGGTGCCGGTGGTGGTGGCGGGCCAAGCGGTCTGGCGCGGCCTGCATAGCGCCTTGCCGGGTAGCATCGTAGTATTTGGCCTGGGGGTATCGGGACCGCTGTTGGCGCAGGGCTGGGCTGAGTGGCAGTTCCAGCAGGTAGAAGCGGCAGTAGCAGCCCTGCCGCCTAGCCAGCGCTATGAGCTAGCAGCTTTGAGTAGAGTATTGCCCCGTACTTACATGGCCGAGCGGCTGGCTGGTACGCTGTTCAAGTATCACAACTACTTCGATGACTTCGACGGCTGGCGGCCTCCTTTGCACGACCCATTGGTGAATGTCTGTCTATGGCTGCGGGCCGGGCAGCAATACAACAAACCCGGTGTGCGCCAAGCTAATCCGCTGTTGATGGGACACCAGCCTATCGCGCCTATCTGGCCGGCCAACGTGTTAAGCGAGCAGGTAGCCTTATATAAGCAGTTATTTCCGCAAGAGCCGGTAAAAGCGGACTGCGCTTGCTCGCATAATGGTGATGCACAAGGGTACCTATATTGGCGGCCGTAAGAAGTACCAGTATCTGTCGCTATTTTTCAGACAGGATATACGCAAAAAAAGCTTAGCACGCGGGCAGGCCGCCCGGCCGTTTCCTTGAAAACGGGCCGGGCGGCCTCATTTTCAAGCTATGTGGAGAAATTCTAAATTTTTCCTTTGCCAACCCCAAACATGGGAACTAATTTCCGACTTTAAAGCGCCGTGGCCCAGCACGCTAGGCTAGCCAGATTAGTACCCCCGCTCCTTAAAGCACCCGTTATAACATGCTCGTAATCAAACGTGATGGCCGCCGTGAGTCGGTCAAGTTCGATAAAGTAACCGCCCGCATTGAAAAACTTTGCTACGGGCTTAATCAAAACTACGTGTCGCCCATCGAGGTGGCCAAAAAGGTCATCGACGGCATCTACGATGGCGTGACGACCGTCGAACTCGACAACCTGGCGGCCGAGACGGCCGCTTCGCTGACCACCCGGCACCCGGACTACGCCATCCTGGCGGCCCGCATCGCGGTGAGCAACCTGCACAAGGTGACCTCGAAGTCGTTTTCGAGCACCATGAAGCGCCTCTACACCTACGAGGACCCCAAGAATGGCGACAACGCCTCGCTGATTGCCAAGGACGTGTGGGAGGTGATTCACAAGCACGCGCACACCCTGGACTCGGCCATTATCTACGACCGCGACTACAACTACGACTTCTTCGGGTTTAAGACCCTAGAGCGCTCGTACTTGCTGCGCCTCGATGGCAAGGTGGTAGAGCGGCCCCAGCACATGCTGATGCGCGTGTCGGTGGGCATCCACAAGGATGACATCGACTCGGCCATCAAGACTTACAACATGATGAGCGAGCGCTGGATGACCCACGCCACGCCCACGCTGTTCAACGCCGGCACGCCCAAGCCGCAGATGTCGTCGTGCTTCCTGCTCACGGTGAAGGACGACTCGATTGAGGGTATCTACGAGACGCTGAAGGACTGCGCGCTGATTTCGCAGAGCGCGGGCGGCATCGGCCTGGCCGTGCACAACGTGCGCGCCACGGGCTCCTACATCAAGGGCACCAACGGCAACTCGAATGGCCTGGTGCCGATGCTGAAGGTGTTCAACGACACGGCCCGCTACGTGGACCAGGGCGGCGGCAAGCGCAAGGGCGCGTTCGCCATTTACCTGGAGCCCTGGCACGCCGACGTGTTCGAGTTCCTGGACCTGAAGAAGAATCACGGCAAGGAGGAAATGCGCGCCCGCGACTTGTTTTACGCCCTCTGGACGCCCGACCTGTTCATGAAGCGCGTGGAAGCCAACGGCGACTGGACGCTGATGTGCCCCCACGAGTGCCCAGGCCTCGACACGAGCTGGGGCCCCGAGTTTGAGAAGCTCTACACCAAGTACGAGCGCGAGGGCCGCGGCCGCAAGACCATCAAGGCGCAGGAGCTGTGGTTTGCCATCCTGGAAAGCCAGACCGAGACGGGCACGCCCTACATGCTCTTCAAGGATGCCGCCAACGGCAAGAGCAACCAGCAGAACCTGGGCACGATTAAGAGCAGCAACCTCTGCACCGAGATAATGGAGTACACCGACAAGGACGAGATTGCGGTGTGCAACCTCGCCTCGCTGGCGCTGCCCCGCTACCTCGTGGAAGACGCCCAGGGCAACGTGCGCTTCGACCACGACAAGCTGTTTGAAGTGACCTACCAGACGACCTTGAACCTCAACAAGGTTATCGACGTGAACTACTACCCGGTGCCCGAAACCGAGCGCTCCAACTTCCGCCACCGGCCCATCGGCCTGGGGGTGCAGGGGCTGGCCGATACGTTTATCGCGCTGCGCATGCCCTTCGAGAGCGACGAGGCCAAGGGCCTGAACGAGGACATTTTCGAGACGATTTACTTCGCGGCCATGACGGCTTCGAAGGACCTCGCCATCAAGGACGGGGCCTACGAAACCTTCCCCGGCTCGCCCCTGAGCGAGGGCAAGTTCCAGTTTGACCTCTGGGGCGTGACGCCCAAGTCGGGCCGCTGGGACTGGGACACGCTGCGTGGCCAGGTAGTGGAGCACGGCGTGCGCAACTCGCTGCTGGTGGCACCCATGCCTACCGCCAGCACCGCCCAGATTCTGGGCAACAACGAGTCGTTTGAGCCCTACACCAGCAACATTTATGTGCGGCGCGTGCTCAGCGGCGAGTTTATGGTGGTGAACAAACACCTGCTGAAGGACCTGGTTAAGCTGGGCCTCTGGAACGAGCAGATGAAGCAGGACATCATCGCGGCCAACGGCTCGGTGCAGAACATTGCCCGTGTGCCGCAGCACATCAAGGACCTGTACAAGACGGTGTGGGAGATTTCGCAGCGCACCATCATCGACATGGCCGCCGACCGGGGCGCCTACATCTGCCAGAGCCAGAGCCTGAACCTGCACGTGCAGAACCCCAACTTTGGCAAGCTCACCAGCATGCACTTCCACAGCTGGAAGCGCGGCCTCAAAACCGGCATGTACTACCTGCGCACCAAAGCCGCTGCCGACGCCATCAAGTTCACGGTGGAAAAGCAAGCCGCCGAAACCCTGGAGCCCATGTACGCCCAGAACCAAGCCGACATGGCCTGCTCGCTCGATAACCCCGACGCCTGCGAGGCGTGTGGGTCGTAGGAAGGTAACAATTGCTAGGGTGCCAGCGGTACCCTATGCATTACCAAACAACCAAAAAGCCATCTCATTTGAGGTGGCTTTTTCTTAACTCCTACCTACCTATGTACCAAAATGAAGACATCGACTTTAGCAAGCTTAATCTGATTTGGCTAAACAGCGTCAGCATAGAATTGGATGAGATAGCCGACCTGATAGAAGTGTCAGAGCGCGCCCACACTTACCTACACGAACACGGCCGGACGGAGATTGTCGGCTACACGAACCGGCGTAAGTTCATATCCGTTACCTTTATGTTTAGCGGGCAAAAGCTCGTGATAGAAGACGTTAGCCTCCCTCGTTATGAAACCATCCAAGACGTTATCCTCCGCCGGCTCGCCGCAGAATCCGGCGAATCTTTCGATGAACGGGAAGACTCCTGAAGAATGGGAAGCTACCCGCATCAGTGGGCCACTCACGAAGCAGGAGCTATTTGTATACCTCAAGAAAATCGGCAAGCTGCCCGCCGATGCCAAGTATAAGCAGGCTTCATAGCCCGGTGGAAGAGCAAGCCGCCGAAACCCTGGAGCCCATGTACGCCTAGAGCCAAAGCGACATGGCCTGCTCTATAATTCGGGCGTATATGCGTTCTAGGATTGCATTATTCATCAAATCATAAAGGCAGGCGGACTATCTTAAAATAGTCCGCCTGCCTTTACTTTTATCAATATGAAATGTCAGAATTTCGCATTAGACCTTGGTGAAAGGACTTTGAAAATTATAGAACAGTATCATGAAAGAGATGATAATTTAGAAGAAAAATATGAGGTAAGTTTACTAATTAATTGTCTTCTTGGTCTAGTTATGCTCCCAAAAGAGAAGGGTCAATCATATCTGCCTTCTAAAAGAGTCCATGAACTCGCTGATTGGGGACTTTCTAGGTCAAAAATTAATGGCAGTAAAAGTAAGACGGTACGTGAATTAGTAGAGCAGCTTCGAGGTGGAGTGGCACACTTGTCGTTTGATTTCAAAACAGATGGAAATAATCAGATAGAGTATGTGCTAGTTTTTGATGATAATAAGGTTGAGGTACTTGCTGAATTTCATGTTGCGGAGTTACACCCATTTCTGAGTAATCTGTATTCTGAATGGCGTGAAAATTATAAAAAATATTCAAAGCATTAAGCGTAAGGAGATATGGAGCCATTTTTTTGGGTCGCACTACCTGTGCTGATTATTTGGGGCATTAGAGAATTTAAGAAAAGTGAGAATCGGCACAAGTCTTATGAAGCTTTGAAGCAGAGATTGGCTAGGGAAGAAGTCGAAAAGCGTCAAGAAAAAATTATTCTTGAACAAGAGGAGGCTATGCTTAAAATAGAAGCAGATGCTATAGGAGTGGATAGTATGATTTATACTTTTGAAAAAGAGTTAAAGGTGATAATCGTGAGTATTAATTCTCTTTATTATGATGAGTTTGGTAGTATATACAATGACGATGAGATTCCTGATTCAGTAAAGCAGAGGCATAAAGCATTTGATGACAGTATCAGGATGCTGAGAAGAAAAATATCTTATTTAAATGGATTGAATAAGTGAGTAGTGCAGGTATTCTCCCTTATTTCTGCCAAAAGACTCCTAGCCACCCCAGCCGCTGCCGCCCCCGGTAGCGGCTGCCGTGTTTTTGGGGAAGTCCGGTAGGGCAGGGGGGCCGCCGCCCGGCCTTACCGGACGTCCGGTAGGGCGGGGCGCACGTTGTACCTTAGCCACGTGGAAACGTCGGCGTCGGCGGGCGGGGCGGTAGCTTTGCCGCATGACGCTTCACGACAAGTCGCTAGTTGTGGCACCCAATAAGGTGCAGGATTACTTGCTGAATCCTGACCACCCGGTGGGTGGGGCCAAGGCGCGGTTCTTCCTGGGCATCGGCTACTCGCGGCAGCACTACGAGCAACTGATAGCCGACTTGCTAGCGCACGGCCACAGCGGTACCGTGACGGAGGAAAAAGCGTCGCCCTACGGCGTTAAGTTTGTGGTGGATGGCCCCTTGCTCGCACCTAATGGCCGGGAGTATCCCATCCGCACCGTGTGGATGGAACAATCACCGGGCATCCACGTTTTGCTAATCACCGCCCACTTACTCGACCGCTGATGAAACCCTTCGTTGAACTAGACACCGTGCAGTTGCAAAAAGACCATCTCGAATGTGGCTTGGCAGCCGGCGCGCTGGGCACGGTCGTGTTAGTACATGCCCAAGGCGAGGCCTACGAAGTAGAATTTATCGGCCTCGACGGGCATACGCAGGCCGTCTTGACGCTGCCCGCCGCCGAAGTGGCCGCCATCGCGCAGCCCTGGCGGCAGGCTGCATAGCCTACAGTCGATTCCAGGTTTTCCTCAGCCGCTGCCGCCCCCGGTAGCGGCTGCCGTGTTTTTACTGTTGGCAGAAACCGCGTTACAAACCCAGCAGCGCTCCCAGCACCCCGTTCACCACCTGCGCCATGCGCGCAAAGTCGAGCGTGTCGATAGTGTCGGTGGCCTCGTGGTAGTGCGGGTTGCGCAGGAAAGACGTGTCGTTTATCATCACGGCCTGGTAGCCGTGCTGCCAATAGTTGCGGTGGTCGGAGAGGCCGGCCAGGGGCTGGCCGGCGGGCAAGTTGATGCGCTGCACGTCGATGGTAGAATTGGCCTGCATGAGCGCCTGCACCTGCTGCGTGAGCGCCTCCTGCCCCTGCCGGCCCACCACGATGATGAAGTTGCCGGTATCGGGGTAAAGCGCCGCCAGCCCGGCATCCGGAAACTGCTGCGAGCCTGGCGCGTCGCTGAAGTAGCCTATCATTTCGTAGCAAAGCATAGCGCGCACGCGGGCCCCGGCGGCGTGCAGCGCGGCGGCGTGCACGGCGCTGCCCATGTGCTCGGTGCCGAAGAAGGGCGGCTCTTCGAGCGAATACGCCACGAAATCGACGCGCCGCGTGAGGGCAGCGGCCAGCGGCTGGAGTAGCCGAGCGGTTTCGAGCAGGCCGGCCACGGCGCTGGCGTTGTCGTCGGCCCCGGGCTGCTCGCCGCACACGTCGTAGTGCGCGCCCACTACCAGGCGCTCGGCGTCGGGCGGGCCAAAAGAGGCGATGATGTTTCGGTACTCCTCGCCTTCGACCTGGTAGCGCTGCTCGGTCACGGCTGCGCCGCCGAGCTGCTCAAACTCGGCCCGGATGTAGTCGGCCGCCTGGTTGAGCGAAGCCAGGTTCAGGTACTGCCGGGCGGGCTGAATGCCGGTCAGAAAGGCCACGTCGGCGTGCAGGCGGGTGGGGCTGGCAGTGGTCATAGGGCGGGGCGGGGGTAGTCAGAGGGGCTGAAGAAGCTACTTAAATAAGGCAAAGCTAGTTGTCATGCTGAGCGGAGCTGAAGCATCTCTGCCGCCTCGTCGAACAGCTTGGATGAAGCGGTAGAGATGCTTTGACTGAGCTGCGCTGCGCTCAGCATGACGGTTAGTAGCCAGTACCTACTCGCCGCCGTACTTGCTACCCCCGCCGCCGCCCGCGTCCATGCGCACGATGCGGGGCGTGAACGAGCCAAGCACGTCCACCAGGTCGTGCTGGTGGGCCATTACCTGGTGAATGTCTTTGTAGGCCATCGGCGCCTCGTCGAGCCCGCCGCCGATGAGCTCCACGCCTTTGTCGCGCAGCAGGCGGCGCAGCTCGCCCTCGCTCACCTGCTGCTTGGCCTGGCTGCGCGAAAGCCGCCGGCCCGCGCCGTGCGCGGCCGACTGGATGGAAGCGCGCTCGCCCCGGCCGCGCACCAAAAAGCCCGGGGCCGTCATCGAGCCCGGAATGATACCCAGCACGCCGGCGCCGGCCGGCGTGGCGCCCTTGCGGTGCACTATCGCCTCGCGGCCGTCGGGCAGGGTTTCGCGCCAGGCAAAGTTGTGGTGGTTTTCGATGTTGCCCAGCGGCTTTTCGCCCAGCGCCTGGCGTAGGCGGCGGTGAATGTCGCGGTGGCAGGCCGAGGCGTAGTCGCCGGCTAGGTTCATGGCGCGCCAGTATTCCTGGCCCTCCGGGGTGTCGAGGCCGAGCCAGGCCAGGTAGCGCGCCTCGGGCGGCAGCGGGCACTTGGCCATGGCCACCTTGGTGTAGTGCTGCGCAATGGCCGCGCCCAGCCCCCGCGAGCCCGAGTGCGAAAGCAGCCCCACATACTGGCCCACCGGCACGCCCAGCTCGTTGTCCTCGGTAGTGATATCGACCAAGCCCCACTCCACGAAGTGGTTGCCCGAGCCCGACGAGCCCAGCTGCTTGTGCGCCGCCTCGTGCTTGCCGCGCACCACCGCGATTTCCCGAAACTCGGGCCGGTCCAGAATCGGGTCGTCGGTCGGGTTTTTGAAAACCTCCTTGCCGCCGAAGCGGGTGTGGGCGTGCAGCATTTTCTTGAGCTCCTGGGTGCGCTGGGTTAGGTAGCGCGGCGGCAAACCGAACACCGAGAGCGCCATGCGGCAGCCGATGTCCATGCCCACGCCGTAGGGAATCACGGCATTGTCCACGGCCAGCACGCCCCCAATGGGCAGGCCGTAGCCCTGGTGGGCGTCGGGCATCAGGGCGCCGTCGAGGGCCACGGGCAGCTGCATGGCGGTGTCCATCTGGCGGCGGGCCCCGTCCTCAATGAAGGCCTCGCCGTAGCGGCGGTAGTCTTTCACCTGCGGGTTGAGGCCCACGGCGCGGCTGGGGTCGGGCACAAATTCCTTGGCCAGCTCGCGCCACAGCGAGTCGCGCAGGTAGGCATAGGGGTCGTCTTTTATTTTTTGGAGCAAAGCCAGCGCGCTGCCCTTGTCGAGCTTGCTGAGCTGGCGGTCAGTCAGAATATCCAGCGCCAGTGTGGTGGCGCGGCCTTCGGGGTAGCCGAGCTTGCGCAGGTCGTTGCCGCGCAGTTTGGAGTTTGCCATAAGATAGAACGGGAGGGAAGACACCCGGTATAGCGCGGCCCGGCGGCGCGGGGTTATGGCCCAGATTGTTCGTTTGGGCTCGGATAACGCCCTTTTTTGACCCCGGCCCGGGGCCGGCACGTATGGCAATAGGTTCGGGCCAGGCTCGAAAATCATCCCCCACAACTCGCGCATCTCATGGCTACTTTTGAAGATAACCTCGGCGGGCGGCTGCCCCTGCTCAGCCCCGACCAGCTCGACTCCGACCAGAAAAAGCTGTACGCGCAGCTGCAAGACACGATGGTGCCCTGGGCCAAAAAGTCCGGCTTTCAGGCCGCTACTTTCGACGACCGCCTCGTCGGCCCGTTTAATGCGATGTTGCGCAGCCCCGTCATTAGCAAGGCCCTGATGGCCGTGACCGCCGCCGAAGGCCAGGAAACCGCCCTCGGCGAGCGCGTGCGGCAGGTGGTAATTCTGACCGTGGGCGCGGCCTGGCAGGCGGCCTACGAGCTGTATGCCCACGTGGCCGTGGGCCGGCAGGCGGGCTTCGACGAGGCCACGGTGCAGGCGCTGGCGGCCGGCCAGAAGCCCGCCGCCCTCACCCCCGACGAGGGCGTGGCCTACGACTTCACCCACCGCCTGGCCACTACCCACCAAATCGACGCCGGCCTCTACGAGCAAGCCGTGGTTACTTTCGGCGAAAAAGGCGTGGTGGATATGATTTATCTGGCTGGGCACTACATGACCATCAGCGGGTTGCTGAATACGTTTGCCGTGCCGGCGCCCGCCACGGTGGCCCCGGCCGTATAATACCGTTATGATTCCGCTCATCACCCAAACGCCCCGCCTCCAGCTGCTGGCCGCCAGCCGGGCGCTGCTCACCGCCGAACTGCACAAGCCCCAGTACTTTCCGGTGCTGCTGGGGGCAGCCCAGCCCGCCAGCTGGCCGCCCCCCGGCTACGACCGCGAGGCCATGCAGTATTTTCTGGAAAAACTCACGGCCGGCGGCCGCGATGCGGCCGGCTGGTACAACTGGTACGCCCTGCTAAAGCCCGAGGGCGACGTGCCCCGCACGCTGGTGGGCTCGGGCGGCTTCACGGGCCCGCCCAATGCGGCGGGCTGCGCCGAGCTGGGCTACTCCATCGCCGCCGAGTGGCGCGGGCGCGGCCTGGCCACCGAGCTGGTGGCCGGCCTGGTGCAGCAAGCCGCCGCCACCGGCCAGGTGCGCCGCCTGGTAGCCCACGCCCAGCCCGAAAACCTGGCTTCGCAAAAGGTGCTTTTGGCCAACGGCTTCACCTCGACGGGCACTGACGTAAACGGGCAGCTGCGCTTTGAGCGGGCCGTGGAGCCGGCCGCGGTAGGGTAGCCCGCGCGATTATTAAAACGCCCAACAGGCCGCTAAACATAGTTTAGCGGCCTGTTGGGCGTTTTGCAGCTGGTTTTAATCGGGCAGTTGGTTGATGTCCGTCGGCTCGGTGCGCGGTGCGGCGTTCATCAGGTGCCGGTACTTGGCGCTCGATTCGTAGGCCTTGATGCGGACCCGGTTGATGCTGCCCAGCGGCCGGTGCTCGGGCAGACAGTGGAAAGGATTGAACGACAGCACGTCATCGGCGTACACGCGGCGGGCGGGGCTGAAGGCATCCTGGGCGGGCAGCACGATTTTGCCCAGCACCTGGTAGGGGCTCTGCTCTTGGGGCCAGTCGATGCTGGCGTCTTCTACGGGCATGGTGTTGAGGTCGGTGCAGAGCTGGGCGCGCAGCTCGTACTCGGCCCCCTGGGTTTGGAAAAAGTCTACTACCATGTCGCGGTAGGCGCCCGGCTCGCTCACGTCCATCTCCTTGCCGGCCAGCGCCTTCAGGTTTTCGGAAAGCGGGGCCACGCTGATTTTGGCCACGTAGTCGCCGTAGCGCACCGCGCCGAGCGTGGTGTAGGTTTCGCCCAGCATGTGGTGGTTGGGGTGGGCCTGCACTACCATGTTCACTTCTTTTTTGGGGCCGCCTACGTCTTCGAGCAGCTCCAGAGCCTTGTCGGCCAGCACGCCTACTTTGTTGATGGCGGTTTGCAGCAGTTCGGGGCCGTGGGCCAGCTTCTCGATGCGCAGCTGCATGTCGTGGTAGCTTTTTACGTCGCCGGTCGGGATGATGGTATCATTCACCATCAAAAAATCCTGGGTTACGGCGTCGGCCTCGTTATCCAGAAACTTCTTGCCTTCGACCCCGATGATTTTCAGCGCGAAGCCCTTCACGGCCGGCTGGCTGTCGGGCTGAATGGCCCCCGGTGAGGTCGAGAGCCGGATGATAACCGGGTAGGTTTTCGCTTCTTTAAACATGCCCTGCGCCAGATGCTCGGGCAGGCCGGGCGCAATGTGCAGCTCGCCGCGCAGGATGCCGTGGCTTTTGGCGTGGGCATCGCGGATGGCGTGGCGGTT
This sequence comes from Hymenobacter sp., assembly GCF_035709525.1. Lineage (GTDB taxonomy): Bacteria > Bacteroidota > Bacteroidia > Cytophagales > Hymenobacteraceae > Hymenobacter. The sequence goes on from NZ_DASTEP010000127.1 coordinate 19,425, forward strand.
TTTCTCAAACATCAGGCGCGCCACGCGGGCCATTGAGGCCACGGTTTCGTCGCCGAGCTGTTCTTCGTTGGGTTGGATTTCTTCGACGCCATCGGCGTAGCGCACGTAGGAGAGGGGAGGGGTAGGCATTAGGAAAGAGGGGTAGGAAATGCTTGGCTACAAGGCTAGCTAGCGAGATACGGTTTGCCGGAAGGGACGGTTTAGCCGCGCGGCAAAACCGGCTGCTGGTGGGCAAGCACAGCCGCCCGCGCCCGGCCGCCGTACAAAGGCTCCGAACCCTTTCTTTCCTTTCGCCATGAACCGATTACTGCTGCTTTTTGCGGTGCTGTTGGCCTGGGCCGGCCCGGCTCGCGCCGCCGATATTCCGCCCCGGCCCAAGCCCTTCACCTTCGTGAACGACCAGGCTAAGATGCTGAACGCCAGCGATGCGAAAAAGCTCGAAAATGGCCTGCGCAAATACGCCGACACCTACGGCACGCAGGTGGTGCTCGTGACCGTGCCCAGCCTGGGCGGCACCAGCGCTGCCGAGTACGCCCGCCAGCTCGGCACCGACTGGGGCGTGGGCCAGCGCGACAAAAACAACGGCATTGTGGTGCTGCTTTCGGGCCAGGACCGCCAGATGAGCATCGAGGCCGGCTCGGGTTTGCGTAGCGTCATCACCCCCGACCTAACTCGCCGCGTGATACGCGAGCAAATGACGCCCGCCTTCAAGCAGGGCAACTACTTCGCCGGCCTTAGCAAAGGCCTGGGCACCATCATGCTGGCCGCCAACCCCAGCTCGGACCCGCGCAAAGACGCCACCGCTACCACGCCAGCCACCACCGGCGCGGCCGACGTGCCCAGCGGCGCCAGCAGCCTCAACGATAACGCGGCTACCACCACTAACTCTGACCCGTACCCCGCCGCCACGCCCACGCCCGAGCCGGCTTCGTCGGGCTTTGGCCTGGGCAGCATTCTCATCGGCGTGCTTGTGATTGGGGGCGGCATCTGGTTGGTATCGAAGCTCTTCAACCGCAACAAGAACACGGCCAGCCAAACTCCCGATTTCATGGGCAACCGCCCTGCTAACAACAACTCCACGCCCAACTTCGGCGCGCCCAACCAAGGCTACCCGCAGGGCCAGGGCAACTACGGCGGCGGCTACGGCGGGCCGGCCCCCAGCTCGGGCTCGGGCATGGGCGGCATTCTGGCCACCGGCGCGGCAGCGGCAGCGGGTGCCTACCTCGGCAATCGCATGGCCGGCGGCGGCAGCCACGACAGCGGGGCCAATAACTTCGGCACGGGCGCGGCCGCCGGCTTTGGTGGCGGCGCGGGCACCGCGCCGCCCGCCAATGCGGCCAGCGACTACTTTGGCGAGCGCGGCGGCGCTGGCAGCAGCGACGCCGGCCCCGACTATTTCTCGGGCAACGACAGCGCCGGTAGCTCCGACAGCTTTTTCTCCGACAGCGGCTCTTACGACGACTCGTCGTCGGGCGATATGGGCGGCGGCGGCTTCGACAGCACCAGCGACGACGACAACAGCGGCTCGTGGTAAACCCTGATGCTGGCCCAAAAGAAAGCCCGGTAGCAATGCGCTACCGGGCTTTCTTTTTAGGATTGGCAGACGGTTATTTCTTCTGCGTTTTCACCGTTTTGCCCGAGGGCTTGTCTTTGATTTCGGTTTCGTTTTCCTTCTCCTTGGCCTTGGTGGCGGGGTCGGTGTGCTTGGGGGTGTTTACGGGGGTGGCCATTTTGGTGGGGCTAGGTAAGCTGACTGGATGCCCCTGATACGTAGCCCGCGCCCCAGCGTTGAGATTAAGGCGCTTTGGCGCTGCGCTGGCATCTGCAACGTCAGGCAAAAGCGCCCACGCGCTACACCCACTGCCGCAGGTACTGGTATACCTCGGGGTGGTGCAGCAGCCCGGCGTGGTGCTGGGCCTCGAAGCGGGCGGTGCGCACGCTGGTGCCGGGCGGCAGGGTGGTTTCGTCGCTGAAAAGCTGGCCCCGGCCGCTGGCGCTGCCCACCAGCCCATCGCCGAAGTAGTCGCGCACGGCCTGCGGCAGGCTGGCCCGCAGCCACGCGCCCACCAGCACGTGGTAGCGCACGCCGGGCAGTAGCGGCACCACGGTGCGCGGGCGCGGCAGGGCAGGGTCGTCGGGCTGCTGCCAGTCCTCATCTACCAGCAGGGCCTGGCCCAGGTCCTTAATACCGTTGGAGCGCCGGGCGATGGCCTCGCTCACGAAGCGCGTCGGAAACAGGTCGATGCGCCGCAGCAGGCGCTCGACCAGTCGGCCATTCTGCTCCAGGTACGAGCCCTCGTGCGGCACGCCTAGCAGAAACACCGCGCGCAAATGCGCCAGCCAGGGAGCGGGGGGAGTTTTGAGTTTTGAGTTCTGAGTTTTGAGTTGGTCAGCGTTGGTAGCCTTGCGTGTGCTGGCTTGTTTTTTAACTCCTAACTCAGAACTCAAAACTCCTAACTCCCCTGCGTAATACCCCGCCGAGCGCACTACCAGCCCGCCCATGCTGTGGCCCACCAGCACCAGCTCGCCCACGGCGTCGGGGTAGGCGGCCAGCAGGTCGGTGAGTAATTGGCTGAGGGCGCGGCCGTTTTCGGAGATGTGCAAACCCGTGTTGTAGCGCACGTAGAGCACCCGCACGCCGGCCTCGGTGGCTAGGCGCGGGCCGTAGCGCAGGGCCGCGCCCGAGGCGGCCGCGCTGGCTTGCCAGATGAGCTCGTCGCCCATGAGGCCGTGCACGAAGACCACCGTTTTCTGGCGCGGCTCGCTCAGGTGCAGGTCGGCCACGGCCACGTCGTGCCCGCCCCGCCGAAAGCTGAGCGCGATGGTGCGCGGGTCGTGGCGGGCGGCCAGCTGGTCGCCGAGCGCGCCGTTGAGCACGGGCAGAAAAAAATGCTGGTGCGCCCGCCCGGCCTGGTACAGCAGCGTGGCCCCGCGCACGGGCAGCAGCGCGGTGCGGGCCAGCGTGCCGAGGGCGCGGTGCCACGCAGAGGGTTTGGGCGAGGGCGAAGCAGGCATGGGGTAGGGCAGGGCAAGGATAGGTAAGAACCGGAAGAGCAACAAAAATCCGGCGCGCTCGTCCAAGTCTATACGCCACCGGGCTGCATCTTTGCATCGACACCTACCTCTTTTTTAGTATGAACTCCTCTCTTCGCCCCGCCCTGGCTTTGCTGCTGGGCGCTTCGGCCACGCTGCTCACGGCCTGCGACTACAAATACAGCCCCGGCGTGAACCCGCAGTTCCGCCACACCTTCACCAACCCGCCCGGCTACACCAACGCCGACATCAACCGCGATAGCATCAACTACAAACAAAACGTGCGCAAGCCCATCGGAAAGGGTTCGGCCACCGACCTGGCCACCGCCAGCACCGACGAGCAGCTGAACTCGGCCCCGGCCGGCAAAAGCACCACGCCGCAGTCGGCCAGCGGCAAGCTCGACAACGTAGAGAACGCCAGCCCCACTAGCAGCTCGGCCGCGCCTTCGGGCAAGGAGTAAGCGCTTTTTTACAAGCCCCACCAAAGCGCCCGCTGTCGCCCTGGCAGCGGGCGCTTTGTGCAAGGAGCAGGCCCTGGCCGGCGCGCCCACGCCCCCGCTGGCCGCTACCAAAACCCGGCGGCTACGTATGCGAAAGCTACCCGGCCCCGCTGCTGGTAGCGGCCCGGTTTTCGCCCTAATGCCCTAGCTGCCTATGCTTTCCAACCACGCCTCGCGGGCCAGCACGCCCGCCTTTTTGCCGGTAGTGCCCGGCCTGCACGCCCTGCGCGACGTTTTTGTGAACCTCTACTACGCCGCCGCCGTGCCCGAGCAGCCGCGCGGCCCCTGGGTGCTCATCGACACGGGCCTGCCTGGCTCGGCGCACAAGATAAAAGCGCACGCCGCCGAGGCGTTTGGGCCGACAAACCCGCCCGCCGCCATCGTGCTCACCCACGCGCACTTCGACCATGCCGGCAGCCTGGAAGCCCTGCTCGAAGCCTGGCCCGACGTAACCGTGTACGCCCACCCGCTGGAGCTGCCCTACCTCACGGGCCGCAGCAGTTACCCCGCGCCCGACCCCACCGTGGGCGGCGGCATGATGGCGTATTTGTCGTTTGTATACCCTAAAACGCCCTATGACGTGGGTTCCCGCGTGCAGCCCCTGCCCGACGATGGCAGCGTGCCCGGCCTGCCCGGCTGGCGCTGGCTGCACACGCCTGGCCACACGCCGGGCCACGTGTCGTTTTTCCGGGAAGAAGGCCGGGTGCTGGTGGCCGGCGATGCCTTCACCACGGTGCGGGGCGAGTCGGGCCTGGCCACCCTCACCCAGAAGCAGGTAGTGCACGGCCCGCCCGCCTACTTCACCCCCGACTGGGACGCGGCCCGCGTGTCGGTAGCCGAGCTGCTGACCCTCGTGCCCGAGGTAGCCGCCACCGGCCACGGCATACCCATGCACGGCGAGCAGTTGCGCACCGAGTTGTCGTTTTTGGCCGTGCATTTCAACACCGTGGCCCGGCCCAAAATCGGGCGCTACGCCCACCATGCTGCCGTGGCCGATGCCAGCGGCGTCGTGTCGGTGCCGCCGCCGCTGGTGAAGCCCTGGGTGAAAGGCCTGGCCGTGGCCGGCGTGCTACTGGGTGCGGTGGCGCTTCTCGCTAGCGGCAAAAAGGCTAAAAAGAAGAAGGCCCGCCGCGCCTGGTACCACGACCGGCCGGCCCGGCCCTATCGGGCGTAACGCCAAGCTCCGGCTTGGCGAGCGAGCGCAGCTAGCTATTACGTTAGTGAACGTCTGCTAGCGCGCATGCTCGCTGCGCTCGCTCGCCAAGCCGGAGCTTGGCGTTACATCGCCTTTGGGAACTGCCCCGGCCGGGCGTAGCCGTAGCGCACGGGCGGCAGCACAGCGTGGTAGCCGTCGAGGCCCGAAATGGCGGCTTCGCCCAGCGCCACGAGGTCGAGCGTGCCATCGGGCCGCAGGCCTTCCTCACGCAAATACACGTGCTCGACTTCGCTCACCAGCAGTACCGTGCCGTTGAAAATGGCGTGCTCTTCCTTCAGGCGCAGCCCGATGCTGAGCGGGCTCTCGGCCACGTAGGGCGCGGCGAAGCCGTCGCGGTAGTCGGCCGTGAAGCCGCATTCTTCAAACTCCGACACGTTGTCGTCGAAGTTGGCCGACGTGTAGTGCGCCTGGGCTACCAGGTTCAGCGGCACGTGGTTGAGGGTAAAGTAGCCGCCGTTGTCCTTGATGTTCTGGTAGGTGTGGCGCGGCACGGTAGTGGGCCGCGTCACGATGCCGAGCACCGCCGGGTCGGAGCCCAAATGAATGGCCGAGCTGAAAATAGCCAGGTTGGTTTGCCCGCCGGGCGCGGCCGTGCCTACCAGGTTGGCGGGCTTGAAACCGGGCAAGCCATTGACGAGGTTGAGGCGGTAGATTTTCTCGAAGGCCGCAATGTCGGCGGCGGTGATGTGGCGCATGTTGAGTTTTCCGAAGAGTAATGAAAACGGTCATGCTGAGCGGAGCGCAGCGGAGTCGAAGC
>NZ_DASTEP010000128.1:0-23083 GCF_035709525.1 Hymenobacter sp.
CCTGCGCCGCGACACCGACGAGCTGGGCTTCACCCACCAGAAGTTCGAGCAATACTACCAAGGCGTCAAAATCGAGCACGCCACCTACACCGTGCACGCCCGCCAGGGCAGCGTCGAGAGCCTGAGCGGCGATTACGAAAAGGTCGATAAGCTCAGCACCACCCCTACCCTCTCAGCCCGCGCCGCCCTGGGCCGCGCCCTGGCCGCCGTGGGGGCCAAAAAGTACATGTGGCAGGACGCGGCCGAGCAGGCCGGCCTCAAGCAGCAGAGCGGCAACCCTGCCGCCAGCTACCAGCCCCAGGGCGAGCTGGTGATTGTGCGCGACCAGCGCCAGGACGCCGAAACCGGGCCGCTGGTGCTGGCCTGGAAATTTGACATCTACGCCCAGGCTCCGGTAAGCCGCGCCTACGTGTACGTAGATGCCCAAACGGGCGAGGTAGTGCTTCGCGACAACATCATCAAGCACGCCGCCCACGCCACCCAGGCGGCGGCCACCGGCTCGTTTGCCACCGCCTACAGCGGCACCCGCGCGCTGGCCACCGAAACCACCACCGGCGGCTACCGCCTGCGCGAGTACACCCGCGGCAGCGGCATCGAAACCTATAACTGCAAGAAAGGCACGTCCTACACTGCCGCCGTGGACTTCGTGGACGCCGATAACAACTGGACGGCGGCCGAGTACAACAACGCCAACTTCGACAACGCGGCCGGCGACGCGCACTTTGGCGCGCAGGCCACCTACGACTACTGGAAGGCCACCCACAACCGCAACAGCTACAACAACGCCGGCGCCAAAATCCTGAGCTACGTGCATTACAGCAACCGCTACGAAAATGCTTTCTGGGATGGCTCGCGCATGACCTACGGCGACGGGGCCAGCACCTTCAAGCCCCTGACCTCGCTCGACGTGTGCGGCCACGAAATCGGCCACGCCGTGTGCTCCTACACCGCCAACCTCACGTATTCCTACGAGTCGGGCGCCATGAACGAGGGCTTCTCCGACATCTGGGGGGCTTGCGTGGAGAAGTACGCGGTGGATAAGTTTGCCCTGGGCAACAAGTCGACCTGGGACATCGGCGAGGAAATCATGAAGGCTGGCGGCGCGCTACGCTCGATGAGCAACCCCAACCTCTACAATCAGCCCGCCTACTACAAGGGCCTGAAATGGTACACGGGCAGCGGCGACAACGGCGGCGTACACTACAACTCGGGCGTGCTCAACTACTGGTTTTACCTCATCAGCGTGGGCAAAACCGGCACCAACGAGAAGGGCGTGGCTTACTCGGTAGCGTCGCTGGGCATCACCAACGCGGCCAAAATTGCCTTCCGCGCCGAAAGCGTGTACCTCACCGCCAGCTCCAACTACGCGGCGGCCCGCACGGCCACCATTCAGGCGGCGACCGACTTGTTTGGCGCGGGCTCGGCCCAGGTCACGGCCGTGACCAACGCCTGGAACGCCGTGGGTGTGGGCGTGGCCACCACCAGCGGCTACTGCGCCAGCAAGGGCACCAACCAGGGCTACGAGTGGATTGACTACGTGGCCATTGGCAGCATTGCCCGCACCAGCGGCACCGATGCCGGCTACTACGACGGCTCGGCCCTGACCACTAGCGTGGCCGCTGGTAGCAGCCAAACCATCAGCTATTCGGCGGCTTTCAAAAGCACGGCTTACCCCGAGTACTTCAAAGTATATGCCGACTGGAACCAGGACGGCGACTTTAGCGACGCGGGCGAAACCATCGTGAGCGCGGCGGCCAGCAACGTGGCTACCACCCGTAGCAGCACTTTCACGGTGCCCACCACCGCCCGCAACGGCAAAACCCGCCTGCGCGTGGTGATGAGCGATGCCAGTGCTACCACCAGCTGCGGCACCTACAGCTTCGGCGAAACCGAGGACTACACCCTCACCGTGATGGGTGGCGTGAACACGGCCACGTTCGACGGCGGCGTCGCTGGCCTCACCACGGCCAGCCCCACCCTCGACGCCGGCGCCGAGCTGAGCCTCTACCCCAACCCCGCCACCGACGCGCTGCACCTGAGTTTAAGTTCGGGCGCGGAGCTCAAATCGGTAGACGTGCTCGACGCGCGTGGGGCCAAGGCCAGCGGGCGCTACCTCGGCAGCGGCGAAGTGAGCCTGAGCGGCCTCGCCCCCGGCCTCTACGTGCTGCGCGCCAGCGATGGGCAGAACATCTTCACCAAGCGCTTTGCCAAGCAATAGCCTGCCTTGCGATAGGTACAAAAAAAGCCCGGCCGCTCGGCCGGGCTTTTTTGTGTAACTCCAAGCTCCAGCTTGGAGACGCGCCAGGGCAGCTTTGCAGACGCAGCACCAAGCTGGAGCTTGGTGTTACAGCGCCAGCCCGCGCAGCCAGGCATCGGCGGCGGCGAAATTGTCGAAGCGCTTGAACTGAAAACCAGTCGGCGACGTGCTCACCACCGACTGCGTAGACAGCCGGTGCATGGGGTCGGCCCCTTCCACGATGGCGCAGTGGCGGGTTTGGGTTTGCTGCATGGCGCGGGGTATCCAGTTGGCAGTGAGCCACTCCTGGGCCGCAATGGGCAGCGGTGCCCGCTGGCCGTGGTCGGAGAGCACGCGGCGCACGCCGCTGTTTTGGAGCAAGGCCAGCACCTGCTCGTAAAAGGCCTGGATGGTTTCCAGCGTTTGCCGCCCGGCGGCCCAGGCCAAGCGCACGTAGCCGCCCGGCTGGTAGTAGAGCTTGCCGGCTGAGTTTTGAAAAAAGAGCGTTTCCTGAGCGTAGGGCAGTGAATTCATAAGCAAAACCGGGGGAGTAACGTGCTGGCCCAGCGCAGTTTCTTGGAGCCCCAAAAATACGACAGCCCGGCCCGGGCTGATAGAGCAGGCTGTCAAAAAAACACGCCCGCCGCCGTAGTATTGCGGCCGTGACTGCCGACCCGCTACCCCTCGCCCCGCCGCCTGCCCCGCCCGCGCCTTACGCGCCGGGCTTGCACATCCTGGCCACCTTTGGCGCACCGGCCGGGCGGCTGCGCGACGCGGCGGCCAGCCAGCAGTTTTTTGGCGCCCTGGTGGCGCGGCTGGGCCTCACCAGCGTGGGCGAGGTCTACCACGTGTTCGATGAAAACGCGGGCTTTACGGCGGTGCTGGCTCTCACCGAGTCGCACCTCAGCATCCATACCTGGCCCGAGCACGGACTGGCTACGTTCGACGTGTTTTTGTCGAATTTCCGGCGCGACAACCACGCCACCGTGCGCGCCATCTACGCTGAAACGCTGGCTTTTTTCGAGGCCGAAGAACGCAACTACACCGAGGTCCTGCGATGAGTAGCGCCCCCACTTTTCCGCCGCCCGCCGCCTGGGTGGCCTGCCCCAAGTGCGCCGCCCAGGTGCCGTGCTACGACCCGGCCGGCAGCCGCTACTTCGGCTGCTGGCAGTGCCGCACCTATTTCCGGGCCGTGCCCGAGGCCGGGGCGGGCCACCTGGTCAGCGGCTTCAAGCGCGAGCTGCCGCCCGGCCCGGCCTTGCCGCTGGGCGCCACGGGCACGCTGGGCGGCTACCAGGTGCGCCTTACTGGCTACCAGGTGCGCGGCGAAAAGCAGGACCGCACCGCCGAGTGGCGCGAGTACCAGCTGCGCCCCGTGCAGGCGCTAGCGGGCGACGACCCGATTGATTTTCCATTGCAGCTGGCCGAGTTTCAGGGGCACTGGCTGCTGATACGGCGGGCCACGAGCTTTCCGGCCAACCGCAACGGCAAGCCTTACACCGATAAGGAGTGGACCAGCCCGAGCAGCGGCAACAGCTATCGGCTCTGGCACCGCTACCAGCCACTCATCCGCGATGCGCAGGGCGAGTTCGACTGGAATATTCTGTATGATGAAGAACTCAAAATTCAGGAATTCACTTGCCCGCCCTACCTGCTTTCGAGCGAGCAAGCGCCGCGTGAGAAACCCATCTGGTACCTCGCCGAGTACCTGGAGCCCGCGCAGGTAGCGGCGGCTTTCGGGCTGAACGTCAGCCAGCTGCCCAGCCGCCACAACACCGGCGCGGCCGAGCCCAACCCGCACCAGCCCGGCCCGGCGTGGCGCTTGTTTGGGGTAGCGGCCTTGCTGCTGCTGGCGCTGGCGGCGTGGCTGGCCATCACGCGGCCTAGCTCGGCTATCACGCAGACCTTCACCGTGCCGGCTACCCCGGCGTTTACCATCCCAGCCGCTCCGGCGGCTGCCCCGCCACCCGCCGATACGGTGGGCCAGGCTGCCGCCCGGGCTACGGCCGCCGCCGCGCAGCCCGCCGCGCCCGAGCCACCCGCTACCCCAGCCACTGCCGCAGCCGGCTACAACCAGATGCTGGTATCGAAAACCATCGAGCTGACGCACCCCGCTGCCATCGACATCACCCTTAGCGCGTCGGGCCTTACCAACCACTGGCTGGAGGTAACGGCCAGCCTGGTAAACGAGCAAACCGGACGCGGCTACGAAGTCACGCGCTCGCTCGAATACTACGAGGGCGTGGAGGACGGCGAAAGCTGGCGCGAGGGCGACCGCTCGGCCAATGCCGTTATCAGCGGGCTGCCGGCCGGGCGCTACCACCTCAACCTCTACCCCAGCCCCGAGGCCGGCCTCGGCGACACCGAGCTGGTACTGGAGCTGGAGCAGCACACGGGCTTCGCCTCCAATGTCGTACTTGTTCTTTTGCTGATGAGCATTTTGCCGCTCTACCAGTGGGCGCGGCACGGTGCCTTCGAAACCAGCCGCTGGGAAAACAGCGACTTCGGCCCCACCTCTGACTAACGCGCCTATGTTTCCGCTTTTTCGCCACCTCGGGGCCGATTTACGCCGCTCGCCCTTCTACGCGGGGCTGCTGGGTTTGGGCCTGGCTGCCTTCGTGGTGCTGGGCTTGCGCGGCAGCCGCCTGCTCGGCGACGACAATGAAACCACCGAAGCCGAGCAGCACGCCGGCCCCCACCGCGCCGGCGGCCACGGCGGCTACGTGCACGGGTTCAATCATAAATAAATGTGCGGTAAGCTTTAGCTTGCCGTTGGGCCTGCACGCATGCGAGTCGTAGAACGGGCGTTCGCTGACTGCTGAAAATCTATTATTTCACTTAACGGCAAGCTAAAGCTTACCGCACACTGCGCTATGGAATACCTCAACCTCAAGGCGCTCACTGCCTCCGTCGTGTACTCGGTGCTGGGTATCATCATTCTGTTCGTCAGCTTTTATGTGTTTAACAAGCTGACGCCGGGCACCTTGCGCCGCGAAATTCTGGAAGAGCACAACACGGCTTTGGCCATCATCGCGGCGGCGTTTATGCTGGCGGTGGCCGTTATCATCAGCGCGGCCATTCATGGGTGAGGAATCGGTACTGACGCGCCGGCGGCGGGCGCGGGCCGCCGCCGCCGCCTCCCCTGCGGCCGATGCGCCCCGGCCGGCGCTGCTACTGGGCTCGGTGGCCGTGATAGCCACCTGCGGGCTGCTGTATGAGCTGATTGCCGGCACGCTGGCCTCGTACCTGCTCGGCGACTCGGTGACGCAGTTTTCGACGGTGATTGGGGTGTATTTGTTTAGCATGGGCGTGGGCTCGTGGCTGTCGCGCTACCTGGGCGGGCCGCTGCTGCGCTGGTTTATCCGGCTCGAAATACTGGTGGGGCTGGTGGGCGGCGCGTCGGCACCGCTACTATTTGGGCTGTTTGCGCACGTGGGCTCGTTTCGGGTGCTGCTGTATGGGCTGGTGGGGCTGCTGGGCGCGCTCGTGGGGCTGGAGATACCGTTGCTGCTGCGCATCTTGCAGGGGCGACTGGCATTTAAGGAGCTGGTGGCGAGGGTTTTTACGTTCGACTACGTGGGTTCTTTGCTGGCGGCGGTGATATTTCCGCTGGTGCTGGTGCCCCGGCTGGGGCTGGTGCGCACGGCCCTGCTGTTCGGGGCCCTGAACGTGGTAGTGGCGGGCGTAAGCTTGCTGTCGTTTGAAGAAACCAAGCCCTACCGGCGGCGCTACCTGGCTACCATCGTGGTGGCGCTGCTGGTGCTGGGCGCGGGCGTGGCGGGGGCCGAGCGCATCCAGCGCTACGCCGAGGGCGAGGTTTTCCAGGACACCGTTATCTACACCCAAAGCACGCCCTACCAGCGGCTGGTGCTCACGGGCAACCACCGGGGCGAGCTGCGGCTGTTTCTCAATGGCAATCTGCAATTTAGCTCGGCCGACGAGTACCGCTACCACGAGGCACTGGTGCACCCGGCTCTGCAAGACCGGCCGCAGGCGCGCCGCGTGCTGGTGCTGGGCGGCGGCGACGGCCTGGCAGTGCGCGAGATATTGAAATACCCGCAGGTGCAGCGCATCCAACTCATCGACCTCGACCCGGCCATGACCAAGCTGTTTCGCAGCAACCAGCTGCTGCGCGAGCTGAACCACAACTCCTTGCACTCGCCCAAGCTGGAGATAAAAAACGCCGACGCCTACGCCTGGCTGCGCCAGGATACGGCCCGCTACGACGTGGTCTTTGTGGATTTTCCCGACCCCGGCAACTACTCCATTGGCAAGCTTTATACCACGGCCTTCTACCAAACGCTGCGGCAGCGGCTGCGGCCGGGCGGGCTGGTGGTGGTGCAGGCTACCTCGCCCTACGTGGCGCGGCGCGCCTACTGGTGCGTGGCGCATACGCTGGCGGCCAGCGGCTTTAGCCCGGTGCCGTACCACGCCTACGTGCCCTCGTTTGGGGAGTGGGGCTACGTGCTGGCGCAGGCGCAGCCGGGCACCTGGCGGCCGGCGGGCGGCCCGCTGCCGGCCGGGCTGCGCTACGCTACGCCGCACGTCATCAGCCAGATGCGCAGCTTCCCGCCCGATATGAGCGAGGTGCCCACCGATGTAAACCAGCTGAATAACCAGGCGCTGGTGCGGTATTTTGAGGAGGAATGGGGGCCGTACGGGCAATAGCGCTGGGGTTAGTATGGCGGGAAGCTGGACGCTGGCCGGGCCTTTAAGGCGGGGAATGCAAATAATCCTATTTAAAAGGTAAAAGTGACAGCACTTTCCGCTAGCTTTGCCGCACCCCGCCCATTCTTGTTCGCACCTCTTTTTCACCTCTATTTACCGATGAAGCAACTCTTTACCCGTTTTTGCTGCTTGCTGGGCGGCTTGGTTGGCACCAGCCAGCTGGCCTCGGCCCAGCTCACTTATACGCCGGCGGCCGTGACCGGCTACTCGGCCGACGTGATAGCCGAGGGCACCGGCACGGTGGCCAGCAAAACCACCAACACCGTAGACCGGGGCACCAGCACCGTGAAATGGTGCTTTGCCAACACTACCTACGTAAACCCCTCGGGCGCGAGCCCGGTGCTGGCGCTGCCCGCCAGCGGCCTGCTCACCAGCGCCGTGACCACCACGCCGGGCCTCACCTTCCAGCTGGCCCCGGCCACCGGCAACAACTCGCTGCGCATCGACGGGGCGGCCTCGGGCACGCTTACGCTGGTGACGCCCGCGCAGGCTACGGAGGTAGTGATGCTGGGCACGGAGGGCAACGGCAGCTCGGCCGGCAAAACGTTCGTCGTCAACTTCACCGACGGCACCAGCCAGTCGTTTAGCAATCAGGTAGTGCCCGACTGGTTTGGGGGGGCCAACCCGGCCTACGTGGTGGGCAGCCGCGTGAGCTACGTCGATAACAGCATCGACAACGCCACCACCAACCCGCGCCTCTACCAGGTGCGCCTGGCGCTGGCGGCCGCCAACCTGAGCAAGCAGGTAGCGAGCATCACCGTGTCGAAAACCTCGACCGACCCCGTGCTCAACATCATGGGCGTGACGCTGGGCGTGGCCTGCCAGGGCGCGCCCAACGCGGGCACGGCTGTGGCTGCCCCGGCCACCATCTGCCCCGGGCAGCAAGTGGCCCTGAGCCCCGGCGGCGGGGCGCAGGCCCCGGCGGGCATCACCTTTCAGTGGCAGTCGTCTACCGACGGGGGCGTAACGTGGGCCAACATTGCGGGGGCCACTGGCGCTACCTACATCGGCACGCCCACCGTCACGACCCAGTACCGCGTTATCCTGACTTGCACCGGGCAGTCGTCGACCTCGGCCCCGACCACCGTCACGGTGGGGGCTACTGCCTCGGTAGTGGCCTATGCCACGCCGCCCGCGCCGGTTACGCTGTGCGCCAGCGGCACGCAGACAGTGGTATCGGTATCGCCCACCGGGGGCACGTTTAGCGCGCCCAGTGGCCTGAGCATCAACGCCACTACGGGCACCCTCAACCTGGGCGCGTCGGCGGCGGGCACCTACACCGTCACCTACACGCCGCCCGCTGGCTCGTGCGCCGGGCCGGCCACCACTACCGTATCGGTAGTGGCCCCGCCCACGGCCACGCTCACTTATCCGGCCGGCAGCTTTTGCGCGGGCAGCGGCGGCACGGTCACGCCTACTACGGTTTCGCCGGCTGGCGGCCGGTTTGTGGGCTCCACGGGTTTGGTCATCAACGCCTCGGGCGTAATTAACCTGAGCCAGACCCCGGCCGGCACCTACACCATCACCTACACCGTGACCGGCACCGGGCTGTGCACGGCCAGCGCTACGGCCAGCGTCACGGTGCTGCCGGCCCCAGCCATCTCCCTGAACTTCGGCGGCACTACCTTCTGCAAGGCGGGCGCGGCTCCTGTTACCACGGCCACGCCTGCGGGCGGCATATTTAGCAGCACGCCGGGGCTGGTTATCAATATCACGACCGGGGCTATCGACCTCGCCAACTCGACCAACGGCACCTACACCGTCACCTACAGCACTTCTGGGCAGTGCGGTGGCACGGCCTCGGCGCGCATTACGGTGCAGGGCAGCGCCGCGCCGGTGTACCCCACCGTGCTCACGCCGAACGGCGACAAGCTCAACGACGAGCTCAAGCTCAAAATCGCCGACGTGCAGAACTACTCGCTCAAGGTATTTAACCGCTGGGGCCGCCGCGTGTACGAGGGCACCAACGCCGCCGAAGGCTGGAACCCCGCCGACAACGGCCCCGGCACCTACTTCTACCAGGTAGAATATACCGACTGCGCCGGCCGCGCCCAGCTGGCCCGCAACTGGGTTGAGGTAGTGAAATAACCAGTCTGATTTTTAGCTCATCAAGCGCAGCTCTGCTTCGGCGGGGCTGCGCTTTTTGTGTTCAAACTCTTGGCTTTCGAGCCAAATAATCGGCTTGGCGCGGGCGCGGTGCTAGCTTCGCGGCTGCTACCACGCTCGTTTTTCGCATGTCTTCGCGTCGTCATTTCTTGGGGCAAGCCAGCGCCGGGCTGGCCGGCACGCTGCTGGCCAGCCTGCTGGGCAGCGTGCCTGGCTGCGCACCGGCGCGCTCGGCGGTGCGCGGGCAGCTGCGCGGGGCCAGCCACCCGCTGGGCCATTTGCTGCGGCAGCCCGGTAAAATTTCGCCGCCGAGTGGCGTCGAAGAAATTGATACCGTGATTATTGGCGGGGGCGTGAGCGGGCTGGCGGCCCGGCGCGAGCTGCACCGCCTCAGCCCCACCCGCCGCACCGTGCTGCTGGAGTTGGAGCCCGCTACTGGCGGCAACGCCGCCGCCGGCCACAACGGCCGCACTGCCTACCCCTGGGGCGCGCACTACCTGCCCCTGCCCGACCACCGCGACCACGACCTGCTGGCTTTCTTGCAGGAAGCCACTATTTTGACGGGTTTTGGCCCCGATGGCTTGCCCATCTACGACGAAACTGCCCTCTGCCACGACCCCGCCGAGCGCCTGCTGCTGCACGGCCACTGGCAGCCCGGCCTGGTGCCCGAGGCCGGCGTGCCCGCCGCCGACCGCGCCGAGCTAGCGCGCTTTCTGGCCGAAGTGGAGCGCCTGCGCCACGCCACCGGCCCCGATGGGCAGGAGCTATTCCGGCTGCCGCTCGACTGGTCGTCGGCCGACGCGGCCACCCGGCAGCTTGATGCGGAGACGATGGCCGACTGGCTGGCGCGCCACGGCTACCGCTCCGAGTACCTGCGCTGGTACCTCGACTACTCGTACCGCGACGACTTTGGGGTGCCCGCCGCGCAGGTGTCGGCCTGGGCCGGGCTGCACTACTTTGCCGCCCGCAAGGGCCGCGCCCACAACGCGCCCGCCGATGCCGTGCTCACCTGGCCCACCGGCAACTACCACCTCGCCGAAGCCCTGCGCCAGCAGGGCGGCGCGGGCCGCATCCAAACCAACGCGCTGGTGTTCGGGCTGCGCGAAGCTGCTGCCGACCAAACAGACGTGCTGGTGTACGACGCCACCACCCAACGCAGCACCACGCTGCGCGCGCGGCACGTGATACTGGCCGCGCCGTGGCACGTAGCCAAGCACCTACTGCCCCGCCCGGCCCTGGATTTGAGCCCGCTGCACGCGCCCTGGCTGGTGGCCAACCTGCTGGTGGATGGCTACCCCGGTGGGCCCGGCCAGCCCCTGTGCTGGGACAACGTGCGCTACGGCAGCCCCGCCCTGGGCTACATCGACGCCGAGCACCAGGCGCTGCGTGGCTTCGAGGAGCCGGGGCCGCGCAGCCTCACGTTCTACTGGGCCTTGCCTACTGATGCGGACAACCCGGCCGCCGCCCGGCAGCACGCGCTGGCCAGCACCTACCACGACTGGCTTACACTCATCCTCACCGAGCTCGACCTGATGCACCCCGGCCTGGCCGCCCGCGTGCAGGCCGCCGAGCTCTGGATTTGGGGCCACGGCATGGTGGCACCCGCGCCCGGCTACGTGTGGGGCGCGGCGCGGGCGCAGGCCCGGCAGCCGCTGCTGGGCGGGCGCATTCACCTGGCCCATACCGATTATAGCGGCGTTTCGGTGTTTGAGGAAGCCTTTCACCAAGGCCTGCGGGCGGCGCGGGCGGTGGCGCAGGCAGTGTAAAAACCACCTGTCATTGCGAGCGCAGCGAAGCAATCGCACCCGAACGGCAACGCTCAACAGCTGCGATTGCTTTGCTACGCTCGCAGTGACAGGCGTCTTCTATACATATACAGCCCGCACGCGGAAAGGGAGTGGCACTCCGTTTTACAAAAACCGCGCGCGCAGCGCGGGCGTGGGCAGCCAGCAGCTTTCCTGCCGCCCAAACCAGCGGTAGCGGTGCCGGGCCACGAAGCGGTACAGCCCATCGCGCCAGGGCGCGGGCAGCAGCCAGCCCACCGCCGCCAGCCGCCACCCACCGCCCAGCCGCCCGGCGATGTGCAGCACGGCCGCCGAGTGCGTGTACACGCGGCCCTCGGCCACCAGCACCACCGAGGCGGGGTCGGCCAGGGCGGCGGGCGCGAGGGGGTGGCCGTGGGCGGCCAACAGGGCCTGCCCGGCCGCGCTCTGGAGGGCGGCGAAGCGAAACTGCCCGGCGGCATCGTGGCGGATAACGAACTGCACAAACCCATTGCAGAGGTTGCACACACCGTCGAACAGAATGGTGGCGGGAGCTGGCATAAGCAGTAGCGAAAACCTATGCGCGCCTAACGCGGGGCCGGGGCCGGATGTTTAACCCGCTGGCTAACAGCCGGGGCACAAGCCAAAATACCGTATTTACTACTAGGTGTTTTCTCCAGAAAATACGCAGTATTCGCGCCAGTGCCAGGCAAGGAGCCACGTATAAGGAAGCACATTTTTTCTTTCCATAATTCCATCATGCGTACCCTGAAACCCCAACTGGCTTTCGCCGCCCTGCTCCTGAGCGCCACGCTACTAGGTGCCTGCGGCAGCAACGGCAACAACGAAGGCCCCACCGACGCCTCGGGCACTACTACCGGCGGCAGCAGCGGCACCGGCGACATGAGCATGGGCGCTGACTCGGCTGGCACCGGCAGCACCGGCTCCGGCGACCTCGGCGGCTCGACCAGCGGCACCGGCAGCACCGATGGCTCAACGGCTGGCAGCACCGGCGGCTCGACCAGCGGCAGCGGCGACATGGGCGGCACGGGTGGCGCTACTACGGGCAGCTCCACGGCGGGCGGCACTACGGGCCAGTAGCCTCTTGGCTTACACCTCTCTACCCAACTTTTCCTTTTCCCCTTTCCTGACCATGAACAAGCAAATCTTTCTGCCGCTACGCACGGCAGCTTTCGCCCTGGGCCTGGGTTTGATTTCGACCGCTGCCTTTGCCCAGGTAGGCACTACCACCGGCGGCACCACGGCGGGCACCACCACCATGGGTACCACTAGTGGCAGCACTACCGGCACTATGGGCACTACCTCGGGTAGCACCAGCGGCACCACCACCATGGGCACAGCTGGCAGCACCAGTGGCTCGATGGGTAGCACTACGGGCTCTACGACAGGCACTACCAGCGGCAGCACCACCATGGGCTCGACTTCGGGCAGCACGAGCGGCAGCATGACGGCGGGCAACGGCCGCCGCAACCGGGGCAGCAGCACTTCGGGCTCGGGCTCGGGTCGGCGCGCCCGGACTTCAAAATCGGCCAGCGGCAACACCAGCGGCTCGAACACGACCTCGGGCTCGTCTACGGCGGGCAGCACTACGCAGCGCTAGGCTGCTTTCGCAGCTTTCGACAAGGCGAAAAGGCCGGCCCGGCTGGTGGCGGCTTTTTCGCCTTGTTTTGTTTTTGGCCTGGCGGCCGGGGCACAAAACTTCAACATCCTTCCTGCCTGCTTATCAACCAACGGCAAGCTGAAGCTTACCGCACACTTCGTGGTCTTCCCTTCTAATTTGCCGCGGGCGTGGGCCGTGCTGCGGCGGCCGTTTGTGCTCGATTTGCGGGCGCTGGCCTTGCTGCGCATGGGCCTGGGCGCGGTGCTGCTGCTCGACCTCGGCATCCGGGGCACCGACCTGGAGGCGCACTACGCCAACCTGGGCGTGCTGCCGCTGGCGGCCCTGCACGACCGTTTGTGGACGCCCTACCAGTTTTCGCTGCACGCGGCCAGCGGCATGTGGCAGGTGCAGGCGCTGCTGTTTGGGGTGGCGGCGGCGGCGGCGCTGGCCCTGGCGCTGGGCTACCGCACGCGCCTGGCCACGGTGGCCTCGTGGGTGCTGCTGGTGTCGCTCCAAAACCGCAACCCGCTCATCGGCCAGGGCGGCGACGACCTGCTGCGGATGCTGCTGTTCTGGGGCATGTTTTTGCCCTGGGGCCGGGTGTGGGCCTGCGATGCGCGCGCTGCCCCGCCGCCCGCCCGCTACGACTACGCTAGCGCCGCCACCGTGGCCTACGTGGTGCAGCTGGCGCTGCTGTACTGGTGCACTGCCCTGCTCAAAAGCGGCCCCGAATGGACCCGCGCGGGCACGGCGCTCTACTACGCCTTCAGCCTCGACCAGCTGCTGCTGCCGGGCGGGCGGCTGCTTTACCCCTACCCGGGGCTGCTGCGCGGCCTCACCTTCGCCACCTGGTACACCGAGCTGCTGCTGCCGTTTGCGCTGTTCATTCCCTTCGGGGTGCGGTGGTGGCGGCTGCTGGTGGTGGGCGTGCTGCTGGGGTTTCACCTGGGCATCAGTGTCACGCTGTACGTGGGGTTGTTCTTCATTATCAATATGGTATCGGTACTGGGACTGCTGCCGCCGCTGGCCCTCGACTGGCTAACCCCGCGCCTGGCACCCCACGCCGCCCGCGCCCGCCGCTGGCGCGCCCGGCTGCCCGCCTGGCCGGTGCCGTGGCAGCTGCGCCTAGAGCAGGTGCGGCCGGTAGCCCCCGGCTGGCGGGCGCTGGCCCGCGCGGGGCGCGCGGGCGTGGTGCTGGGCGCGCTGGTGTATGTGTGCTGGTGGAACCTCGACGACGTGGCCGGCCCGCGCCGGCGCTGGCTGCCCGAGCCGGCGCGCTGGCTTGGCTACCTGCTGCGCGTCGACCAGCACTGGGGCATGTTCGCGCCCGAGGTATTTAAGGATGATGGCTGGTACGTGCTGGAAGGCACCACTACCACCGGCCGGGTGCTTGACCTCAACCGCGGCGGCCGGCCCGTGGCCTACGCCAAGCCGGCGGCCATCGTGGCGCTGTTCAAAAACGACCGCTGGCGCAAGTATTCCGAAAACTACCTCTTCATCGACCACGCCTGGATGCGGGGCTACTACTGCAACTACCTGCTGCGCCGCTGGCACCTCGACCCGGCGCACCCGCCGCTGCGCCACCTGGCAGTAGTGTATATGAAGGAAGTATCGCAGCCCAACTACCGGGTACCGCCCGCCCGGCGCGAGGTGCTCTGCGACTGCGAGCCCGCGCCGTGAGGCGCGCCCAGCGCGCCGCCGCCGCTTAGGCAATGCCCGCCCAGCAGCCCCCAAAATCACTTTTCCCTACCTCGCCAAAACCAAGGGTGCCTTATTCGCCAACAATTTATTGGTAGTAGGCCGCCTTGTTTTTTTAAGGTGCCGAGCAGCCAGATACTGATGCGGTACTAGCCAGCTACGGTGAGGCTTACCGCGCCCGCACTCCCGCGCTTACCAGCCCGGTTGCCGCAAGCTGGGCCTTAACGCGGGGCAGCGCAGGGCGTAACTCCACTGAATTGTTTGCTTGGTTTTCACTCTATCCTCTTCCTGATGCCCGCTTTCACCGACCCTGCTTCTACCTCCGGCGCTACCACCCCGAGCTGGCTGGCCACGGCCCCGGCGCGCCCCGTATTCGGGCCGCTGCGCGCTAACACTACGGCCGACGTAGTCGTCATCGGGGCCGGTATTGCGGGCCTCACCACGGCCTACCTGCTGGGCCGCGAAGGCAAAAAAGTAGTGGTGCTCGAAGATGGGGAGATTGCCAGCGGCGAAACCGGCCGCACCACCGCCCACCTCTCCAACGCGCTCGACGACCGCTATGCCGTGCTCGAAAAGCTGTTTGGGGCAGACGGCGCGCGGCTGGCCGCCGAAAGCCACGGCGCGGCCATCGACCAGATAGAGAAAAACGTGGCCGACGAGCGCATCGACTGCGACTTCCGGCGGCTCGATGGCTACCTGTTTCTCCCCAAAGACGGCGACCCGCAGGAGCTGCACGACGAGCTGGCCGCCGCGCACCGGGCCGGCCTCACGGCAGTCGAGTTTTTGCCCGATGCGGGCGCCGAGGGCTTTGCCACCGGGCCATGTTTGCGGTTTCCGCAGCAGGGGCAGTTTCACATCATTAAGTATCTCAATGGCTTGGCCAGGGCGATTGTAAGCCAGGGGGGCGAGATTTTCACCCACACCCACGCCACCGACATCAGCGGCAGCAGCCCGGTTTGCGTCACCACCACCGAGCAGCTGGAGGTGCGGGCGCAGGCCGTAGTCGTCGCCACCAACACGCCCTTCAACGACCGCGTGGTGATGCACACCAAGCAGGCCCCCTACCGCACCTACGCCCTGGCGGGGCGCATCCCGAAGGGCGCGCTCACGCCGGCACTGTACTGGGACACGCCCGACCCGTACCACTACATCCGCATCCAGGAAATGGACGCGCCAGCCGGCTACGACCTGCTGCTGATAGGCGGCGAAGACCACAAAGTGGGTGAAGACGACCCGCAAGCCCGCTTGGCCTGCCTCGAAGACTGGGCGCGCGCGCACTTCCCCCAAATCACGAAAATCGACTTTCGGTGGTCGGGCGAGGTGCTGGAGCCCGACGACAGCCTGGCCTATGCTGGCCGCAACCCGCTCGATAGCGACCAGGTGTACATCATCACCGGCGACTCGGGCCACGGCATGACCCACGGCACGCTGGGCGCCATGCTGGTGCGCGACCTCATCCTGGACCGCCCCAACCCCTGGGAAGCCCTCTACGACCCCAACCGCGTAACGCTCGCCAAGGAGCCGCTTCAGGAATTTATAAGCCACAACGCCGTGGTGGTGAAGGACTATGCCGAATTGGTTACGAGCGGCGACGTGGCCTCGGCCGAGGAAATAGCACCCGGCAGCGGGGCCGTGCTACGCCACGGCCTAACCAAAGTAGCCACCTACCGCGACCCCGAGGGCCAGCTGCACGAGTGCTCGGCCATTTGCCCGCACCTGGGCTGCGTGGTGCATTGGAACAACCTCGAAAGCAGCTGGGACTGCCCCTGCCACGGCTCGCGCTTCGACGCGCTGGGCCGCCTGCTCATGGGCCCGGCCAATTCGGATTTGGCCACTATCTAATCAACAAGTTTTCGCGCAGGGTTTCGCAGGGTTAAAGCGCAGGGTTCCGCGGTGTTTTTGCCGAGTGACACTGCGAAACACTGCGCTTTAACCCTGCGAAACCCTGCGCGAAAAAACATCCTCAAATACTTAATCATGGAAAACTACCCCACTTCCCTACCACCGCAAGCCCAGCAGCAGCAACCCGGCCTCGAAGGCCAGATGACGCCCGAGCCGGTGTACATCCGGGCCAACTACAAGGGCAGCGAGAAGCTGCAAGGCAAAGTGGCCCTCATTACGGGCGGCGACTCGGGCATTGGGCGGGCCGTGGCCGTGCACTTTGCCCGCGAAGGCGCCGACGTGGCCCTTTCCTACAAGCCCGAGGAGCAGGCCGACGCCGACGACACCCGCGCCCTGGTGGAGGCCGAAGGCCGCCGCTGCGTGCTGCTGCCCGGCGATTTGCGTAGCCCCGAGTACTGCGAAAGCATCGTAACCCAGACCGTGCAGCAGCTCGGCAAGCTCAATATCGTGGTCAGCAACGCCGCCGAGCAGTTTGTGAGTACCGACGTGGCCGAGCTGCCCCACGCCCAGTTTGAAGATACTTTTCAAGTTAATTTCTTCGCGCTGGTGCGGGTGGTGCAGGCCGCGCTGCCGCACCTGCACGCCGGCGATTCCATCATCGCTACCTCGTCCATCAACGCCTACCGCGGCAACCAGCAGCTGGTCGACTACACCTCGACCAAGGGCGCGATTACGGCCTACATCCGCTCGATTGCGCAGCAGCTAGCCGAGAAGCAGATACGGGCCAACACGGTAGCGCCTGGCCCCATCTGGACGCCGCTCATCCCGGCCAGCTTCCCGCCCGACAAGGTGGCCAAATTTGGGCAGGACACCACCCTGAAGCGCCCCGGCCAGCCCGCCGAAGTAGCGCCTGCCTTCGTCTTTCTGGCCTCCGAAGACGCCTCGTACATCACGGGCCAGGCCATCCATCCCAACGGCGGCGAGGTGCTCAATACGTAACCTAATCCTAGTTTTTCTCGATTCAGACCTATCCGCCGGGCTCACACCCGGCGGGTATGTTTCTTACTACCCTTCCACTTTTCCCCATTTTTTCGTCATGAAAAAAGCCTATTCGCACTTCGCGGCCCTTGCCCTGGCCGCGCTCGCCTTCAGCTCGTGCAGCCGCAGCGACTACGCCACCACCCAGGCTACGTCGCCCCTCACCGTAGCTACCGCCACCCAGGTCCCCGCCGCAGCCCCGTCGCCCGCCGCCGAAATGTCGGCCACCGTAGTAGCCCAGCAGCCCGCCGCCGTTGCTGCTCCTGAAGCCGCTGCCCCCGCCGTAGCTACCGCCGCCCCGGTAGCCGCTGCGCCCGTAGCTGCCCGCCGCGCCGCCCCCGCTGCCACCGCCCAAACGGCCGTAGTCGCCACCACCGCGCCGGCCGCCAAAGCCGCCAAGCCCACGCTGGTGCAGCGCCTGGCCCTCAACAAAGTAGCCAAGCAGCTCTCGAAAATCGAGCAGCGCCAGCAAAGCACGGCCAGCACCGAGCAAACGGCCGCCCGCAGCGGTTCGATTACGATTTTGCTGGTAGGGGCTATCGCCTTGCTGCTGGGTATTCTCATCAGCGCCGGCTGGCTCACCACCATCGGCGGTATTCTCATCCTGGTTGGCCTCATCCTACTCTTGCTCAAGGCGCTGTAAGTCGTTTGTTTGCAAGCTAAAAAAGCCCCGCTGGCCACTCGGCCGGCGGGGCTTTTTTGTTTGAATGTACCGTAAGCTTTAGCTTGCGAGCGAGCGTAGCGAGCAGCAGCGTCAGCAGGCGTTGCTAGGCGTGCGCCTGCGCGGCTGCTCGCTGCGCTCGCTCGCAAGCTGAAGCTTACGGTACACACTCATGCCTCAACCCTGGATACGCTCGGCCCGCTACGATGGCTGGCTGATACTCGCGCCGCCGTTTCTGGCCTTGCTGGTTGTGCTGGCGCTGCCCGCGGCCTACCGGCAGTCGGCCGCGTTTCCGCTGCTGGCCTGGGTGGCCGTGGTGCTGCTCATCGACGTGGCGCACGTCTACGGCACACTGTTTCAGACCTACTTCGACCCCGTGCGGCGGCGGCAGCGGCGCACCCTGCTGCTGCTGGTGCCGCTGGCCTGCTACGCGGGCGGCGTGGCGCTGCACGCGGCGGGCGGGCTGGTGTTCTGGCGGGCGCTCACCTACCTGGCGGTGTTTCACTTCATCCGGCAGCAATACGGGTTTTTGCGGCTCTACGCCCGGCACGACGCGCCCGCGCCCGGCCGGTGGCTGCCGGCCGTGCTCATCTACGCCGCCACGCTTTATCCGCTGCTGTACTGGCACTTATCCAGCCCGCGCAATTTCAACTGGTTTGTGGCGGGCGACTTTGTGCAGCGCGACTGGCCGCTGGGCCGGCACCTTGCCACTGGCCTCTACGCGGCGCTACTCCTCGCCTACGCGGCCCGCGAAGCATGGCTGTTTCGCCGCACCGGCACCTTCAACCTGCCCCGCAACCTGCTGCTGCTCGGCACCGCCGTGGCCTGGTACGCGGGCATCGTGGTCTTCAACGGCGACCTGGCCTTCACGCTGCTCAACGTGGTGTCGCACGGCGTGCCCTACCTGGCGCTGGTCTGGAGCCGCCGGCCCGCCGCAGCCGCCGGGCGCGGCTGGTGGGCCGGGCGCTACGGGCTGGCGCTGTTTCTGGGCGCGATTGGGCTGTTCGCTTTTCTCGAAGAAGGCCTCTGGGACGGCCTCGTGTGGCGCGAGCACGGCGCGGTGTTCGGCTGGTTTCAAAGCCTGCCCACCGTAGCCGAGCCGGGGTTATTGATGTGGCTGGTGCCGCTGCTGGCGCTTCCGCAAAGCACGCACTACGTGCTAGACGGGTTTATCTGGCGGCGGCAGCGTGTAGGGTAAGCTTTAGCTTGCCTTTTCCACGGATGGCGGGCTCGCGCTCAACACTCGTGGAAAAGGCAAGCTAAAGCTTACCCTACACTCAACTCACTTCGTTATCACCAACTCCACCCTTCTATTCAGCTTACGCGTCTCTTCGCGGTCGTTCGGAAATTTCGGCTTGCTGCCGCCAAAGCCGACGGTCGTGATGCGACTTTCGGCCACGCCCTTGCTCACCAGGTAGCGCTTCACCTCGGCCACGCGCTGCTCGCTGAGCACCTGGTTTTTATCGGCCGGCGGCTCGTTCGAGGTGTGGCCTTCGAGGCGGATTTCCAGCTGCGGGTTTTCTTTCATCGACGTGGCCAGGTTGTTGAGCGTCGGGTAGGCCGAGCCCAGCAGCTTGGCCTGGCTTTGGGCGAAGATGATGGCCGGCAAATCGAGGCGCGAGCCCACCGTGGCGGGCGTGAGGCGCGGCTCGTAGCGGCGGTCTTCGCCGGGCGCTACCGTCAGGGTGTCCACCTTGGTGAGCAGCCCGGCCGTGGTCGTCACGCGGTAGCGACCCGGCACCAGGGAGAGCTGAAAGCCGGTATTGCCGACCTGCGCCGTGCTGCGGAAATCGATAGTGCTGCCTATCAGGAGCGCCTGCACCTGCGCCGCGCCCGCGATGGGCTTATTGGTGCGGGCATCGAGCACGCGGCCGGTGACGAGGGCGCGGGGCGCTTTTTCGGGGTCGATGGGCGGCGGCACGGTGTCGGTCGGGGCCGGGCCGGGCGCAGTGCGGAACAGCTTTTTGGGCGCGTTGTCGACCTTGCCCGACGAGGAGTAGTAGGCCGTGCCATCCGGCCCGAGGGCCAGAAACCCGTCGTAGCCCGGCCCGTTGAAGCGCGGCCCCAGGTTTTCGACCGGGCTCCACTTCTCCCACGAGTCATCAAGCCGGCGGCTACGAAAAATGTCGGCCGAGCCGTAGCCCAAATGCCCGTATGAGCTGAAGTACAGCGTCTTGGTATCGGCCGACAGCCAGGGCGCAAACTCGTAGCCCGGCGAGTTCACCACCGCGCCCAGGCTCTGCGGGGCGGTGTAGCCGCCCGCCCCGTCGGGCCGGCTGAGATACAGGTCGTTCGCGCCCTGCGCATCGTCGCGCTCCAGGCTCAGGAGCAGGATTTTCTCGTCGGGCGTCAGGTAAAAGCCCGTCGCCACGTTGGTCGAGTAGTAGGCCGCTATGCGTAGCGCGGCCGGCTTGCCGCCCGCCGCCACCCGCGACGCGCCCTCGTCTTTGAAGCCCGCCGACTCGTAGGTGCCGCGCACCAGCAAGGTCGGCTTGTCGGCCGCGCCCACTACCGCCTGCACCGCGTTGTTGTGCTGGGTGTTGAGGCCGGCCGGGCTTTCGAGGCGGGCGGGCGGGCCCCAGGTGCGGCCCTTGTCGACGCTCTCGCTCAGCCAGATATCGCCGCTTTCGGCCACGCCCTCCACGTTACCCGCGAACTTGGTGCGGCTGAAATACAGGCGCTTGCCATCGGGCGAGGGCACCGGCTGTAACTCGTTACCAGTCGGCGAATTGAGCGCCGCCAGTGGCTCGGGCGCCGTGAAATAAGGCGGCCCCGACGCCTGCCGCAGCTGCAATTGAAACAGCCGCCACTGCTGGCTGGCCCGCCCGGTGGCCCGCGCCGCCACCACGGCCGTGCCGTTGAATTTATCGACCGCCGCCAGCGTGGCCACCCGGTTATCAAACCGATTTTCGAGCTGAAACGAGCCAATCGGCCCGGCCGGCACCAGCCGCCACTGCTGCCCCAGCCCGCCGGTGTAGGCGCGCTGCACCAGCGGCGTAGTGCCGCCCGCCGTAGCGCCGGGCGCGGCTTCGAGCGTGAGGCACAGGCCACTGTGCTTGGCCTCCAGGCGGTAATACTCGCCGCCCTCGCGGATGAGCACCAGCCGCCACTGCTGGCTGAGGGCGTGGGTAAATTCCCACTGCACGGCCGGCGCGCCGCCGGTAGTGGCGGCGTGCGAAATATCGAGGCTGCGCCCACTGCTACGGCAAATGATGCCGTACAGCGCCCGGTCGTCGGGCGTGAGGGGCGTTTGGGCGGCGGCCGAGAGTGCTAGTAAACAGAAGAAAAGTACACGAAACATTCGACAAAGGTCGGGCGGCGCGCCGGATAATATGGCCCGCCCGCAATGGCAACGGCCAGCGGCAGCCGCTAGTATGCTCCGGGCTTGCAACCATTCAGCACTTGGCATACTCCTATGTCAAGCTAAGCCACTCCTTCATCCTGTATTCATGAAACGCTGCACAGTAACTGCTTTTGCAATCGTTGGTGCCCTGGCACTCGCCACTGGTTGCCAAAACCGCACAGAAGAAGAAACGTGGCCCTGCCCCACCTACGATGCCACGATAACGCCCGTAGCGGGGCTCGACGCCAGCCTTTCCTGCTACCAGGAGGTAGTGCAGCCCGGCCAGTTCAAAAACCACGTCGTCAATACGATGGCCGACTATAACGCCTTATTCAGCTGCACGCCGCCGGCCATTGATTTTACTAAGTACACCTTGCTCATCGGCAAAACCACAACGCTTAGCGGCAACCGCATCACGTCGCAGCAACTGCGACAAGACTGCCTAAGCCTTTACTACACAGTTAATATTCAACAAAACCCAACTACCGTGGTGCAGCCGGCAGTATACTACGCCTTGGTGCCCAAACTACCAGCCGGGCTCAATCCTTCATTCCAAGTGCAGGTGCTACCCTAGCAGGGCCACGCACCGTAGCTGATGCTGAGCAAATACGTGCTACTTACGCAGATAACGCGCCGCCTATTGTGGGTGGGCGGCGCGTAGTAGCGCGAGCTTTGTAGTTTGCGTCCGTCCGGGTGCTCGCCAACGGACGCGAACTACAAAGTTCGCGCTACTGCTCGCCGCTAGTTCAGCCCGTACTTCTCCCGGAACTTCTTATCGAGCGCCGTTTGCTTGCTTTCGAGCCGGATGCTGCGCCCGTCAATGTAGGCCAGCGTCACGGCGTTAGTCCGCATATCGAGCAGGTCGCCCCGGCTCACTACCAGCGTGGCCGACTTGCCCGCTTCGAGGCTGCCGTAGTCTTTGTCGATGCCCATGATACGGGCTGGACTGAGCGTAATGGCCATGAGCGCCTGCTCCTTCGTCAGCCCAAAGGCTACTGCCTGGCCGGCCACGAAGGGTAGGTTGCGGCCCCGCGAAGTTTCCATATCGCCCTGAAAATCGAGGCAGTAGCGGATGCCCGCTGCTTGCAGTTGGGCGGGCAGCTTGTAGGGTTGGTCGTAGTCGTCGCCGTCGCGGCGGGGCAGGTCTTGGGTGCGGTTGAGGACTACGGCCACATCGTTTTGCTTCAGGAAATCGAGCACCATCCAGGCGTCGCGAGCGCCGACCAGGGCCACGCGCTGCACGCCCAGCCGCCGGGCCAGGCGCACCGATTCTATCAGCTCCTTGGCGTAGTCGGCGTGGATGTAGAGCGTTTTGGAGCCGTCGAACAGCCCGGCCATCGAGGTCAGGCGCAGGTTTTCGCGGCGGCCGGCGGGGGCTTGGCGGTAGGCGCTGGCCTCGCTCAAAAGCTGCTCCAGGTCGCGGAGGCGAGCGGTGCGGGCGTCCTGGCGGCGCGTGAGCTGGGCGGCGTCTTCGGCGGGGTTGGTTTTAATCACCATCTCGGGCCAAGTCAGGTGAATGCCGTCGTCGGCTTTCACCACGGCATCTTGCCAGTTCCAGGCATCGAGCTGCACGATGGCGCTCTGGCCCGTGACGAGGCCGCCGCGGGGCGTGGGCTGGGCCAGCAGCACGCCATTCAGGCGCACCGTGGGCAGCACGTCCGAATCGGTATTGAAGGCGATGAGGGCGCGCACGTTGGGGTTCAGCTCGCCCACTTCACGGTCGTCCACCGTCGCCCGGATGGCTTCTACCTCGCTCAAACCCAACGTCGTATTAGGCAAAATCAGGCCAGGGTACACGTGCTGTCCGCTCACGTCGCGGGTTTCGAAGCCGCTCTGCGTGAAGCCACTGCGCGGCCCCGTGTACACCAGCCGGCCCTTGTCGAAGGCCACGGCCGCGTTATCAATTACCTGACCGGTGCCGGTGTGCAGCGTGCCGCCCACCAGCACGATGGGCGCGGCCTGCGGCGGGGCCGGCGTGGGCACCTGCGCCTGGGCGGCGAGGGGCGCGAGGGCGAGGAGGAAATAGACTAATTTTTGCATGGTATCA
>NZ_DASTEP010000129.1:0-31137 GCF_035709525.1 Hymenobacter sp.
AGCTAACCCGGTCGTTTTCGGCCGTGAGTACCGCCGTGAGCTGCATAAGCTGCTGGTGCAGCCGGCTCTGCTGGCTGTAGTGGTGCAGCGCAACCCAGCCGCCCGCCCCCGCTAGTAGCAGTAATGGAATGATACGGCGCATCAGCGGTGAGGGGGCTTGACGATGAAGTACGGCACGGTGGTTTCCAGCACGGTATCGCCGGCCGCCCATAGTAATTGCACGCGGCCGTGCCAGGTGGCCCGCACGGTATCGGGCTGGCCGGAGCGGGCGGCAGGTATTTTGAAGTGTACCGCTGCCTGGCCGGTGGCGGGGTCGATAGGCAGTTCGCAGCCATTGGCGCTGAATTGGGTACGTCCAAGAATAGCAGCTTGCGCTAGCATCAATTGAGCTTGATAGACTGCACCAGGCGCTACGGTTTCGGACGCGGGCCTCGCAAAGAGGCTTATTTTGTCGAAACCACAAGAATACCCTACTTTTTGAGCCTGAGAAGCCAGTGCTTCTGCCTCCACTCGTCGTACCTGTGCTTCCAACTTTGTCAGCAAGGCTAATGCGGCGGGTTTTGGCTCGCGGGCAGTGTCAAATTCACCCAGCCAGCCACCGGCTTCAGTTCGAGTAGAAACGTGGTTCAAAAGGGAAGCATCGGGCACAAAGGTTTCAATGAAGTCCACGTAGTAGTATAGTTGCACCGGGAATCGCCCTAGCTCCGTGCGGTCGGCCGTTTGCCAGGCTTGCCGCAGTTGGTGCAGCGAATCGAGCAGCGTTTGGGTGCGGCTTTGGATTTCCTTTGCTTGCTGCAAAACAGCCATATCATGGGCCGGATTGCCGTTTTTGCGCACCGCCACGCCTATGCTGGCTACAGTATTCTTCGCATTCCGCGCCCCCTGCCCGTTGCTAATAATCAAGCGGTTTTCCAGCGCCGTAATGCAGCTGAGCGTGGCCGCCTGCTGCGCCTGCGCCCGGTAGTAGGCCCAGCCCCCGCCCGCCAGCGCTGCTAGCAGCAGCCCGGTAAAAAGTCGTTTGGGTCGGCTCATAGATAAAATGCAACTAGTCAGTAATCTATGAACGCCCGCCACCCGCTGCGCAGTACACGCCCCGCGCAGCCGCGCCCACAAAACCCAATTAATCCGACAAATCCGCTTTAATCCGTGGTCTAGACCAGCACGAATTTCTTGCCTGGCAGCGCCCGCACCACGCCCCGAAACTCCAGCCCCAGCAGCAGCGAGGCTACCAGGTGGATGGGCAACTGCGCCTTCCAGGCGAGGTCGTCCATCTGGGCTTCCTTGCTGGCCATGAGCACCGTGAGCAGCGCAAACTCATCGGCCGTGAAATCGGCCGCCGCGTAGGCGGGCGCTGGCTGAAACTTGCCGGGCAGGTGCAGCGCGGCGTCCCAGTTCAGGAGCTGCTCCAGGTCTTTGGGCTCCTGGTAGAGGGCGGCTTTATTGGTCTTGATGAGCATGTTGCAGCCTTCGGACGAGGGCGCGCCCAGCGGGCCGGGCACGGCCAGCACGTCGCGGTCGTAGCCCAGGGCCAGCTCGGCGGTGATGAGCGCGCCGCCTTTGGCCGCCGCTTCTACTACCACCGTGCCATCGGCGAGGCCCGCGATGATGCGGTTGCGCTGCGGGAAGTTGTAGCGGTCGGGCTGCGTGCCGAAGGGAAACTCGGTGAGCAGGCCGCCCGTTTCGCGCATTTTCTCGGCCGTTTTGCGGTGCGCGGCGGGGTAGATGATGTCGAGCCCGGTGGCCATCACGCCCACCGTGGGCAGCCCTTCCTGCAAGGCCGCGCGGTGCGCCATAATGTCGATGCCGTAGGCCAAGCCACTGACAATGAGTGGCTGGTGCGAGGCGATGCCCTTGAGCAGACGCTCGGTTTGCTCGCGGCCGTAGTCGGTGGCCTGGCGGGTGCCTACCAGGGCCAGCGTTTTGGGCGCGTTCAGGTCGGCCGGGCCCTGGTAGTAGAGCAGCACCGGCGCGTCGGGGATGAGCTTGAGGCGCGAGGGATAGCGCTTGCTGGTGTAAAACAGGATTTCGACGCCCTCTTTCTCGGCCTTGCGCAGGCTGGCTTCAGCCTGGGTTAGCGCCTTGCCACGCTCGGGGCCGGTCAGGATTTTGATGGTGGCGTCGCCCACGCCGGGGATGCGCCGCAGCTTGCCGGGCGGCAGGTGCAGCACGTTTTTGGCCGACGAGCCGTAGCTCATCAGCTGCCGCGTGAGCTGCGGGCCGATGCCGGGCAGGAGCGTGAGGGCGAGTTCGTGGTAGAGGTCGTCAGTCGGCATGTAGCGTGAAGCTCTGCTTCGCGTACGAGCGCAGCGAGTTCTGCGGTCGGGTCAGGTTGTTGGGCTTAAAAATAAGCGCAAGCACGCGCAGAACTCACTGCGCGAGTACGCGAAGCAGCGCTTCGCGCTACTGTGGCTCCGCCTTCCCCGCCCCATCAATCTCCTTTTTCAGACTCAGCAAAAACCCGCGCACCTTCTCCAAAGACTGAATCACGTCAATTTTGTCCTTGAGCTGCCCGCCCTTCTGCTTCAGCATTTCGCGGGCACCGGGGATGGTGTAGCCGCGCTCCTTAACCAGATGATAGATAGTGCGAAAAGTATCGACATCGGCCTGCGTGAACAGCCGGTTGCCCTTCTTGCTTTTGCGCGGACGCAGCTCGTCAAACTCCGTTTCCCAGAAGCGGATGAGCGAGGTGGCCACGCCAAACTGCTCGGCTACCTCGCCGATGGTGAAGTACTGCTTGGTAATGTCGCGCTCTTTATAAGGCATAAAAGTGTAGGGTAAGCTTTAGCTTGCCGGTCGTTGAAATGGCAAGCTAAAGCTTACCCTACATCAAACTACCTTTGCCCAAGCAAAGCAACGTCAAAAATACCGGCATTTGCCGGACTTCCATGTCCCTTCCTACCGCCAGCCACGTCCGCCAGCAGTTTCTCGATTTCTTCGCCTCCAAAGGCCACCACATCGTGCCCTCGGCCCCGCTCGTGGTCAAGGACGACCCCACGCTGCTGTTCATCAACAGCGGCATGGCCCCGTTTAAAGACTACTTTCTGGGCAACCGCCCCGCGCCCTACAACCGCATTGCCGACACGCAGAAGTGCCTGCGCGTGAGCGGCAAGCACAACGACCTGGAGGAGGTAGGCTACGACACCTACCACCACACCATGTTCGAGATGCTGGGCAACTGGAGCTTCGGCGACTACTTCAAAAAGGACGCTATCAACTGGGCCTGGGAGCTGCTGACGGAGGTGTATAAGCTGGACAAAGACCGGCTCTACGTGACCTATTTTGAGGGTGATGCCGGCGACGGCACCGGCCCCGATACCGAAACCCAGGACCTGTGGCGGCAGTACACCACCGACGACCGCATCCTGCCCGGCAACAAGAAGGACAACTTCTGGGAGATGGGCGATACGGGTCCGTGCGGCCCCTGCACCGAAATCCACATCGACCTGCGCTCCGAAGAGGAGCGGGCCGCCAAGTCGGGCCGCGAGCTCGTGAACGCCGACCACCCGCAGGTGGTGGAGGTCTGGAACAACGTGTTCATGGAGTTCCAGCGCTTGGCCGACAAGTCGCTCATCAAGCTGCCCGCCCAGAGCGTGGACACCGGCATGGGTTTCGAGCGCCTGATGATGGCCGTGTCGGGCGTGAAGTCGAACTACGATACCGATGTTTTCCAGCCGCTTATCCAGTTCATCGCCAAGGAAGCGGGCGTGCAGTACCACGGCACTTCGCCGGCCACGGTAAACGACCAGCCCGCCACCGAAAACGAGCGCACCGACATCGCCATTCGGGTGCTGGCCGACCACATCCGGGCCATCGCCTTCACCATCGCCGACGGCCAGCTGCCCAGCAATGTGAAGGCTGGCTACGTCATTCGGCGCATCCTGCGCCGCGCCGTGCGCTACGCTTTCTCGTCGCTGAACCAGAAGCAGCCCTTCCTCTACAAGCTCGTGCCCGTGCTGGCCGACCAGATGGCCGGCATCTTCCCCGAGCTGAAAGCCCAGCAAGCCTTCGTGACGCGAGTGATTGAGGAAGAGGAAATTGCGTTCCTGAAAACCCTCGAAACCGGCCTGCGCCGCCTCGACGCGCTGGAAGAAATTGCTCGCCAAAACGGCGGCGTAATCGACGGGCAAACGGCGTTTGAGCTGAGCGATACCTTCGGTTTTCCCTTCGACCTTACCGCGCTCATTGCGCGTGAAAAGGGCCTGACGGTGGACGAAGCCGGTTTCGAAAAGGCGTTGGCAGCCCAGAAAAACCGCAGCCGCAACGCCCAGGAAACCGAGCAGAGCGACTGGGTGACGGTGCGCGACACCGACGCGCCCAACGTATTTGTGGGCTACGACCAGGACGAGGCCACGGCCCACCTGCTGCGCTACCGCAAAGTCGATAAAAAGGGCAAAACCGAGTATCAGTTGGTCTTCGACCAAACGCCGTTCTACGCCGAGAGCGGTGGGCAGATTGGTGACACCGGCTTTGTGGAAAGCGACTTCGAGAAGCTGCGCGTGATTGACACGAAGAAGGAAAACGACCTCATCATCCACACCACGCTGGATTTGCCGCAGGAGTTGACCGCCGAGTTCCGGGCGCGGCCCGACGCGGCGCGGCGTGCCCTCATCAAGAACAACCACACGGCCACGCACTTGCTGCAAGCTGCCCTGCGCCGCGTGCTCGGCGAGCACGTACAGCAAAAGGGCTCGCTGGTGAATGAGAAGCTGCTGCGCTTCGACTTCTCGCACTTCACGAAAGTGACCGACGCCCAGCTGCGCGAAATCGAAGCCATTGTGAACGAGCGCATTCGCCAGCAAATCCCGCTGGATGAGCGCCGCAACGTGCCCATCGCCGAGGCCAAAAACCTGGGCGCGATGGCCCTGTTTGGCGAGAAGTATGGTGACTTCGTGCGCGTTATCACCTTCGACAAAGACTACTCGGTGGAGCTGTGCGGCGGCCTGCACGTGCCGAATACCGGCGCGATTGGCTACTTCAAAATCACGAGTGAGAGCGCCGTGGGCGCGGGCGTGCGTCGCATCGAGGCCGTAACGGCCGGTGCTGCCGAAGCCTTCGTAGACCAGCAACTCGACCTGCTAAGCCAGGTGCGCGAGGCCCTCGGCAACCCGCAGCACCTGCTACCCAGCCTCGAAAAGCAGACCGAGGAAATCGCAGCCCTGCGCAAGCAGATTGAGTCTTTCGCCCAGCAAAGCCTCAACCAGCAAAAAGCCCAGCTCGCTGGCCAGGTAAAAGCCCTGAATGGCATCAATTTCCTCGCCGCCCAGGTACAGGCTACCAGCGCCGACGACCTCAAAAAGCTGGCCTACGACCTGCGCCAGCAGGTGCCCAACCTCGTGCTGGTGCTCGGGGCCGAACTCGACGGCAAGCCCCAGCTGGCCGTGATGCTGGACGACGACATTGCCAAAGCCGGCAAGCTCAACGCCACCACGCTGGTGCGCGAGCTGGCCAAGGAAATTCAGGGCGGCGGCGGCGGGCAGCCGTTCTTCGCCACGGCCGGCGGCAAAAACGTGGCCGGGCTGGGCGCGGCCATTGCCAAGGCCGAGAAGCTGGTAGCGGCAAATGGCTAATTTGTATAGAGTTGTAAAGCTGCTTGATTGATAAAGGGATAAGTTGTTTCAGGAGTTATTCAATTCTAGGCTGCACCCAAGCGATTTTGCTGAAAAAGCAGGATGTCGTAGCGTTGATACGGCTGACCTTTGGCGGGCTGCTGCAAGAGTAGCAGCCCGTCGGTAGAACCGAGTTTTCTGAATAGAACAGCCAAGCCCCAGCGGGGCGACCCAGCCGGTTGGTGGGGTCGCCCCGCTGGGGCTTCTTTTGCAATCTGGATTGACACATCACACTCAAACCCAAATGATAAAACTGTTACTGCCGATGCTACTGGCGCTGGCTGCCAGCGCCGCTCACGCCCAGGTGCCGGCCCACCTGCCGGTAGTGGCTGCCCCCGACCAATTGCTCGGCCAGGCCGGCGGCGTGCGTTACTACGACCAGAATTGGCTGCCCCTCACCGGCCCCAGCGGGGCCTACGGCTACGATGTGTACCGCCACCTCAACGACAGCTTGGAGCTGAAATGGCAGCGGCGGCGCTACGTGCTGGCCTCGGGCCGGCTGGTGCTGGAGCAATATTTTGCCAGCACGGTGCCCGGCCCCAGCGCCGGTCTGGAGGGGCTGGGCCGCGAGTGGTACGAAAGCGGGCAGCTGCGCGAAGAAATCTACTACCATAACCATCACCTGGCCGGCACGCTGCGCACCTTTCACCCCAACGGCCGTCTGCGCCTCAACCAGATAAACTACCTCGGCGGCGTGGTGGCCTGCTACGACTCGGCGGGCCGCGCGCTGGTCGACTGCCCCGAGTACTACGTGCACGCCCAGGCCAAGGGCCGGCACGCACCCGTGGCCAAGCTGCCCGACCTGGTGCAGCGCCAGTACGCAGCCCTGCTGCCGGCCGGCTACGCCGCGCCCACCGCCGCGCCGCCCGTGTACTACGCCTTCCGCATCGACACCACGGGCACCGTGCGCGATGCCCGGCTGCTCACGCCCGCCGCGCCGCCGGTGGCGGCGGCCATTTTGCAAGCCATTGCCCAATTGCCCGCATTTGAGCCCGCGCAGCTGGAAGGCAAGCCCACGAACAGAATAGTGGAAGGCAAAGTCATGGTCAAAGCCGGCCGCTGATAAGATATTGATAAATAGGTTTTTGTCGGGGCAGGGAATTGGTATTGTCTTATCGGGGGGCAGCCAGGAGCGCGGGTGGTGCCGCCGGCGGCAGTAGATAATCGGGCCGTGCTGGGTGAAGTGCTGAAAATGAATGTAAATTGCCGTTGCTATTGGCTCAGATGAGTTAAATCGCTTACGCTTTCTCTACTTCCTTTTTCTATGAACAACTTTACCTTCCTGCTACTGCTGGCTGGTGGCCTGTGGGCCAGCACCAGCGCAGCGCAGCCCAACCTGCCCGCTTCCAAAACCGAGTTCTTGGACGCCAGCCTGGCCGTGCTGCCCAGCGCCACCGGCGCGCAGTATCGCCGCCACACCGAGTACCGCGACAGCGTGGGCGGCACCGTGCGCGAACACCTGCTAAGCGGCCAGCTGCATTGCAGCATAACCTACGAGCACATTCAAAAGAGCATCCTGCACGGCCCCAGCGAAAGCTGGCACGACAACGGCCAACTGGCCTCGCACGAAGACTACGCCCACGGGCAGCTGGCCGGCGAGCGCCGCCTCTACTACCCCGGCGGGCAGCTCAAGCGCTACGAGCAGTATCAGGACGGGCAGCGCACCATCGGCGAGTGCTACACCGAGCAGGGCGAGCCACTGGCTTTTTCTGAATACGAAGAGCTGCCCGTGTACCCCGAGGGCCTGGGCGACGAGCGCGCCATCGTGGCGGCCGTGTCGCGCGGCATTCACTACCCGGCCGATGCCCTCGCGGCCGGGGCGCAGGGACAGGTATTCGTGCGGTTTGTGGTGCTGCCCGATGGGCAGGTGGCTAGGGTAGAAGTGGTGAAAAGCGTATTTCCCTCGCTCGACGCCGAAACCGTGCGCGCCGTGCAGCAGCTGCGGCAATTCCGGCCCGGCCGGCAGGATGGCACGGCGGTGGCGTTCTCCTTTACGGTGCCCGTCAGCTACAACATCGCGCAGCGCCACACGCTGGTAGGCGGCCGCCTCAGCCCCACGCAGCTCAAATAGTGCCCGCGCCTGTAATGCCGCCGCGCCCCGCGCGATAGAGTAGGCGGCTTACGGTTCGTTGGCTTCCCGGCAGCGGGTTGGCTGCTTCTTTTTCTGCATTTGCTATGTCGTTTTCGCTGTTTTTCTTGGGGCTGCTCGTCCTCACGGCTTTTCTCTCCTACGTTATCGTGCCGCAGGGCACGGTGGCGGTGGTCACGGTTTTTGGAAAATACCGGCGCGTGATGATGCCGGGCTTGAACTTCAAGATTCCGTTTATCGAAAACGTCTACAAGCGGATTTCCATCCAGAACCGCTCGCTGGAGCTCGAGTTTCAGGCCATTACCATCGACCAGGCCAACGTCAACTTCAAGGCCATGCTGGTGTACGCGGTGTTCAACCAGAGCGAGGAAGTTATTAAGAACGTGGCCTTTAAGTTTGTGGACGAGCGCAGCCTCATGCAGGCGCTGGTGCGCACCGTGGAAGGTAGCATCCGGGCTTTCGTGGCCACGCAGCGGCAGGCCGCTGTACTGAGCTTGCGCGGTGAAATCGTGCTGCACGTGAAAGACCAGCTCGACGAAACGCTCGAAAGCTGGGGCTACCACCTCATCGATTTGCAGCTCAACGACATCGCCTTCGACGAGGAAATCATGCGCTCGATGGCCAAGGTCGTGGCCAGCAACAACCTGAAAGCCGCCGCCGAAAACGAAGGCCAGGCCCTGCTTATCACCAAAACCAAGGCCGCCGAGGCCGAGGGCAACGCCATCAAGATTTCGGCCGAGGCCGAGAAAATCGCGGCCCAGCTGCGCGGCCAGGGCGTGGCGCTCTTCCGCGAGGAAGTAACCAAGGGTATGGCCCACGCCGTACAAGAACTGGCTGAGAACAACCTAGACCCCTCGCTGGTGTATTTCTCGATGTGGACGGAGGCAATCAAGCACTTTGCCGAGCAGGGCAAAGGCAACGTTATCTTCCTCGACGGCTCGAACGAGGGCCTGGAAAAAAACATGAAACAGATGCTGGCCATGCAGCACCTCGACCGGCCCGACGGCCCGCGCTAGCCGGCGGTTGGAGGGCAGGGGCCAGCTAATTAACGGTTTAAGCTATGCGCTACCTATACGTTGCTTGCCTGGCCCTGCTGGCCTACACTGCCCGGGGCCAGGCCCCGGCCGACTCCCTGGCCGCGCCCACCGATTCGCTGGCGTCGGCCACCGAGGCGTTGGCTTCCGATACGGCCAGCTACCCGGTGACCGCCGACGAGCGCTGGGTGCGCTCGCAAACCGACTCGGCGGGCGTGTGCACGGAGGTGCTGCACTGGGCCGGGCCGGGCGGGCTGGTGCGCGTGTTTCACCCTTCGGGCAACCTCAAGGAGTACCTGCCCTATGGCAACCTGGAAGCGGGGCAACTGCACGGCGTGGCCACCAGCTGGTACGACGACGGGCAACTGGAAATCCGCCAGACGTTTATCAGGGGCAAGCGCGATGGCGAGCTCGTGGCCTACTACCCCAACGGCCAGCTCAAGCGCCAAACCCAGTACACGGCCGGCAGCGAGATGCTGGGCCAATGCTTCGCGGAGTCGGGCGCGCCCCAGCCCTTCTTCCCCTACGAGCAGCCGCCGCTGTATCCTGGCGGTCAGTTGCAGCTCATCAAAGAGATAAGCCGCTACGCGCGGCAGTGGCAGCCGGCCGGTATGCTTATGCTGAGCCAAGCCCAGATTCACGTGCGCTTTCAAGTAGGTGAAAACGGTGAAGTAGTAAATCCGCAGGTAGTTATTACCGACGAGCGGTTTGCCTTGCTGCGCCCGCAGGCTGCTGGTAGCCACTCGGTGCAGCGAGCCATTGCCGAGGGTCTGGACCCGCTCATTGGCCGCGTGCAGCGCGGCCTTGCTACCCTGGGCAAGCCCTTTTTGCCCGGCAAGCGCGATGGCGCAACCGTGCGCTGGCAGTACAGCCTGACCATCCCGTTTACCTACAACGGCGGATACAGCCGCGGGCGCTAGTAGGCGGGGAGCCCTGAAAAAATTATAACATCCTGCCTGAAGGCTGCCAAGCAACTGAAGCGAAGGGCTATTGCCCAGCGAGCTGCTGCGCCGGGGAGCGGGGTTGTGCGGGGCGGCGAGCCGCGCGGCCAGAATATTCTAGTTGGAGGAAGTAATTTTGGGCCGCGAAAATCAGGCGCGGCTGGCCAGCCTGTTTGCGAAAAATGCCGTAGAAGGGCTGAAACGCAACCAAACTCCAAGCTGGAGAGTATGTAGGCCCCAAGTGTACTGCGGGCAGCGGAAGCAGCCGGCAAACGCTGGGCTGAACCTGCTTTTGCCCAAGCCAACAGTCTGGTAAGGCAGCACTACTACAACGGTCGGTGTTCCTTCTTGACTTCCACCAAACTCACCTTTTTTACCTTTCACTCTCCATGAAACACACCCTATTCTCCACCACCCTGCTCGGCCTGGGGCTGCTGGCGGCTGCGCCGCGCAGCCACGCCCAGACGCCGGAGCGCAAATGGGGGGTTAGCGGCTACGTGAGCTCGCTGCGCTACATCGGCGACCTGGGCAGCAACGCCTGGGACGCCCGCAATGCTACCTACGGCGGCGGCATCACCTTGAGCCGCTACCTCTACCGCGGCCTCGACCTCAACCTGTCGGCCAACCAGGCCACCGTGCGCTACCCCGGCGATGGCCGCAGCCTCACGGGCGGCGGCTCGCCGAGCACCAACGGCCGCCGCTTCTACGCCAACGTTAGCTCGTTTGGCCTGGGCTTCAAGCTGAAGCTTAATAACGGCTGGGCGCTGAAGGAAGACGCTGTTATTCAGCCCTACATCCTGGTGCAGCCGGGCTTCGCTTACATCTACACCGACCGCTACCGCACTACGGTGGCTGGTGTGTCGAGCACGAGCTCGACCAACTACGGCGCGTTTGACGTGCAAGGTGCCCTGGGTCTGACCTTCCGCATCACGCCAGCGTTCAGCGTATTCGCGCAAGCGGGCCAGCACGTCCTCTTCACCGACGATGACCGCCTCGACGACGCGGCTACGAGCGAAAGCGGTAGCTTCTTGGCTACCAACGACCGCTACATGCAGTACTCGGCCGGCCTCACCGTCAACTTTGGCAAGCCCAAAGACGCCGACGGCGATGGCGTGCCCGACCGCAAAGACCAGTGCCCCGACACGCCGCAGGGCGTGAAGGTGGATGAGAAAGGCTGCCCCATCGACACCGATGGCGACGGCGTGCCCGACTACCAAGACAAGTGCCCCGACACCCCCGGCCTAGCTGCTCTGCAAGGCTGCCCCGACGCCGACGGTGACGGCGTAGCCGACGGCGACGACAAGTGCCCCAACACCCCGGCCGGCGTGCGCGTCGATGCTTCGGGCTGCCCGCTCGATGCCGATGGTGACGGCGTACCCGACTACCTCGACAAGTGCCCCAACACCCCGGCTGGCGTGAAAGTAGACGCCAAAGGTTGCCCGCTCGACCGCGACGGCGACGGTGTGCCCGACTACCAGGATAAGTGCCCCGACCGCCCCGGCCCCGCCTCCAACAAAGGCTGCCCCGAGATTAAGGCCGAGCAGAAGAAAATCCTGAACGAGGCCACCAAGTACATCCAATTCGACTTCGACAAGGCTACCCTGAAGGCGTCGTCGTACCCCAAGCTGGAGCAGATGGTGCAGATTATGAACGAGTACCCCGACTACTCGCTCAGCATCGCCGGCCACACCGACAGCAAAGGCAATGACGAGTACAACATGCGTTTGAGCTACGAGCGCGCCGCTTCGGCCCGCGCCTACATGCTCAGCAAAGGCATTCCGGCCGACCGCATCGAGAGCCGCGGCTATGGCGAAACCAAGCCGATTGCCGACAACGCTACCGCCGCCGGCCAGGCCCTGAACCGCCGCGTGGACTTCGACCCCTTCCTGACCGGCGAAGCCAACGCTGCCGAAGTGAAATACGGCCCCGCGCCGCCCGAGCCTTCGGAAGCCGACGTGAAGAAGTCGATGGCTAAGAAAGCCCCGGTGAAGAAAGCTCCTGCCAAGCGCAAAGCTGCGCCGCGCAAGAAGTAACCTTTAAGTAGCCATCTTGGCTACCGCAGAAGCAGCCCGCTCGCCTGAGCGGGCTGCTTTTTTGTGTAGGGTAAGCTTTAGCTTGCCGTTTTCTGCGCGCGCACAAGCTAAATCTTATGCCACCCCCTACCTTAACTTGCAACCCGATACCAAGGGCCGCCCCGGCCACCCGCTAGTTACCCCCGTTATGGACGACGCCACCATTGCCAGCTACCAGACCGTAATCGGCCTCGAAGTACACGCCCAGCTGCTGACCCACAGCAAGATGTATTCGTCGGATGAAAACGAATACGGCTCGCTGCCCAACACCAACCTCTCGGTTATCACCCTGGGCCACCCCGGCACGCTACCCCGCGTAAACCGCACGGCCGTGGACTTTGCCATCAAGATGGGCCTGGCCACCAACTGCCAGATACAGCGCGAAAACCTGTTTGCGCGCAAAAACTACTTTTACCCCGACCTGCCCAAGGGCTACCAGATTACGCAGGACAAGACGCCGATTTGCTACGGCGGGCATGTCGATATCCGGCTGGCCGACGGTAGCACGCGGCGCATTGGCATCACGCGCATTCACATGGAGGAAGACGCGGGCAAGAGCATGCACCTGGCCGGCGAAACTGAAACGCTCGTGGACCTCAACCGCGCCGGCGTGCCGCTCATCGAAATCGTGAGCGAGCCGGATATCCGCACCGAGGAGGAAGCCTACGCCTACCTAGCCGAAATCAAGAAGCTGGTGCAGTACCTCGAAATCTGCGACGGCAACATGGAAGAAGGCTCGCTGCGCTGCGACGCCAACGTGAGCGTGATGAAAAAAGACGCCACCGAGTACGGTACGAAGGTGGAAGTCAAGAACATGAACTCGTTCCGCAACGTGCAGCGGGCCATCGAGTACGAGGTGAAGCGCCAAATTGAAATCCTGGAAAACGGCGGCGAAGTGGACTCCGAAACCCGGGGCTTCGACGCTACCAGCGGCACTACCAGCGGCCAGCGCTCGAAGGAAACGCTGAACGACTACCGCTACTTCCCCGAGCCCGATTTGCCGCCGCTCATCGTGGACGATGCCTGGCTGCACCGCGTGCAGGCCGCGCTGCCAGCCCTGCCGCAGCAACTCTACGCGCGCTTCACGGGCGAGCTGGGTTTGAGCGACTACGACGCCAACGTGCTCATCGACCAGAAGGAGGTAGCGCAGTATTTCGACGAGCTTTCGCGCCTCACGCCCAACGCCAAAGCGGCCGCCAACTGGGTGATGGGCCCCGTGAAGTCGTACCTCAACGAGCGGGCGCTGGAAATCGGCGATTTCCCGCTCGACCCCGCGCAGCTGGCCGGCATCATCGAGCTCATTGACGCCGACAAGCTCAACTACTCGGTGGCGTCCAAGCAGCTGTTTCCCTACCTGCTGGAGCACCCCACGGCCAATGCCACCGGCGCGGCCGAGACGCTGGG
Source organism: Hymenobacter sp. (assembly GCF_035709525.1). Lineage (GTDB taxonomy): Bacteria > Bacteroidota > Bacteroidia > Cytophagales > Hymenobacteraceae > Hymenobacter. The sequence continues at coordinate 13,147 of NZ_DASTEP010000129.1, forward strand.
CCTCCTCACCAAGGCCGACGTGGGCGAACTGCAAGCGCTGGTAGACCAGGTGCTGGCCGCCAATCCCGCTAAAGTAGCCGAGTACCGGGCCGGCAAAAAGTCGCTCACCGGCATGTTTATGGGCGAGCTTATGAAGCTGACCGGCGGCAAAGCCGACCCCAAGCTGGCCAACCAATTGCTGCGTAAAGGGCTCGACGGCTAGGCGCGGGAACCAACCGCCGCCGTTCGTCCTTTCTGCCGCAATGCGCCGCGCCCCGGCGCTTTCTCTCAGTCGTTTTGCCCCATGCGTGCCTCTCTTATGAACCTCTCCCTCGTTGCCGGGGCCTTGCTCGGCCTCACTAATGCCTGCCAGAACGCCAGCGCCGCCCCCGGCTACGAAATCAGCGGGCAGCTCAAAAACGCCCCCGCCGGCACCACGCTGCATCTCTCGGAGCTCACCAGCAGCCAGTTTGTGGAGCGTGGCACTGCCACCACCGACGCGCAGGGCAAGTTCACCTTCAAGGGCGCGCAGCCGGCCGCCACGGCCGTGTACCAGCTCAAGCTGGATGAGCCCAACCAGGTGCTACTGGTGCTCGACGACCAGACGCGCCTGACGCTGAGCGGCGATGCCAAAAACCTGATGCAGACCTACGCCGTGAAAGGCTCGAAAGACTCGGAGGTGATTCAGGAGCTGACGCGCAACAACCTGGCCAGCAAAACCCAGCTCGAAGCCCTGGGTCAGCGCTACAACACCGCCAGCCAGGCCGGCCAGGCCGAGGCCGCCGAAGCCGCCAAAACCGAGTATCTCACCACCGTGGGCCAGCTCACGGCCCGCAACAAAGCCATCATCCGGCGCAATGCCAAGTCGGTGGCGGCGGGCTTCGCCACGCTCAGCTTCCTGAACCCCGACGAGGAGTTTGCCTTTGCCGACTCCATCGCCACGGTGCAGAAAACGGCGCAGCCCAACTCGCCCTTCACGGCGGCGCTGACGCAGCGGCTGGCCCCGCTGCGCATCACGGCCATCGGCACCAGCGCGCCCGAAATCAACCTCGACACGCCCGGAGGCACCAAGCTTTCGCTGAAAAGCCTGCGCGGCAAATACGTGCTCGTAGACTTCTGGGCCAGCTGGTGCGGCCCCTGCCGGGGCGAAAACCCCAACGTAGTGAAGGCCTACAACCAGTTCAAGGACAAGGGCAAAGGTTTCACCATCTACAGCGTATCGCTCGATAATGCCAAGCCCAACTGGGTGAAAGCCATCGCCGCCGACGGCCTGGCCTGGCCTAACCACGTGTCGGACCTGCAAGGCTGGCAAAGCTCGGCGGCAGCGGCCTACGGCGTGCAGTCCATCCCGGCGTCCTTCCTGCTCGACCCGAGCGGCAAGATTATCGGCAAAAACCTGCGCGGCCCGGCCCTGGAAGCCAAGCTGGCCGAGGTGCTGAAATAAGTTGCTTGTAGCATAATCTTTAGCTTGTGCGTTGTAAAAACAAAGGGAGCCCGGCTATTTAGCCGGGCTCCCTTTGTTTTGAGGACTTCAACGTTGGGTGTAGAGACGCATACTTGCGTCTCGTCGTTGTTACGGCTCGCCTGACGTGAGACGCAAGTATGCGTCTCTACGCTTATCAACTCAAAAACATCGCCTTTAAACCCGCCCACAGGCGTTTTTTCAGGCTGTTGTCGTATTCTATCATCTCGACTTCGGCCCCGGCCAGGTAGTTGAGGCCCTGGTTGGGGAAATGCACCGGCTCGTATATCTGGGTGGTGCGCACGGCCACGTCGAGCAGGTTGCGGCCGAAGGCCAGGATGCAGGTAGCGGCGATTTCCTTGCGCAGGTTGGCCAGGGCCACGGGGTAGGGGCCCTCCACGTTCACCAGCACCACGTCGGCCATCACCAGGTTGATGGCTTTCAAGAGGTTATTGAGAAAAACGTTGCGGTGCAGCTTGCGGAACTGCTCGGCCGGCAGGCGCACGAGCAGTACGATGCCCTGCGCGTTGCTACCCAGCGTCGAGAAGGTAGTGAGCATATAAGGCGGCACGTCTGGCGCGGCCGGGGCGGGGGCCTGCGGGGCCGCTGGCGGCACGGGCGCTGCTTTGGCTGGCGGCGGTGGGGCCACTGCCGGGGCCGCGTGCAGCCCTGCCGCCGCCATCGAGGGTAGCTTGGCGGCCGGAGGTACTGAGCTGGGGGCTATGGGTGGCAAAGGTGGTAGCGCTGCGGGCGCGGGTGCCGCAACGGCTGGCACCGGCGTAGCCGCCAGCGTGCTCGCCACGGGTAGCGGCGGCGCTACTGCCGCTGGCGGGGCAGCGGCAGCCGGGGCCACTGGTGCAGTAGTGGCCCCGGCTGCCCGCTCGTGCGCCTCGAAGGGCATGTAGAGCGTAACGTCGGTGTAGAAATTCTGGAGGAAGGCCAGCGTGCTGGCTTGTTCGTCAGCCATGGCAATAGAAAATTAAGCCAGCTCAAACAACGCTTTGAGCTCGGTGGCGTCGGAGGGCTTCATGCGGCCGGCTAGCACCAGGCGCAGCTGGCGGCGGCGCAGGGCCCCGTCGTAGAGGGCTATTTCTTCGGCGGTTTCGGGCACGGCGTCGGGCACGTCGATGGGGCGGCCCGATTGGTCGACGGCCACGAAGGTGAAAAACGCCTCGTTGGTTTTCATGCGCGTGCCGCTCGGAATATCCTCGGCCCACACGTCGATGTGGACCTCCATGCTGGAGCTGAACGCGCGCGTGACCTGCGCCTGCAAGGTCACCACGTTGCCCAGCCGGATTGGGTCGCGAAACGACACGTTATCGACTGAGGCCGTAACCACGATGCGGTTGGAGTGCTTTTGGGCGGCAATGGCGGCGGCGATGTCCATGAGATGCATCATGCGGCCGCCCATCAGGTTGTTGAGGGTGTTGGTATCGTTGGGCAGTACCAGCTCGGTCATAATGACATACGAGTCGGCTACGGGGCGTTGCTTGCGCACTACTTTTCTAATTATGAATTAAAAATTATGAATTATGAATTGCAGCGATTGTTTCCGATGGCCGCAAGTCAAGCCTGGCAAAGGTACGGCCGCCCGAAAGGCGCGCTACAGAAGCTTCTCTGAGCGCCTCTGCCTCCATTTATAATTTCTAATTCATAGTTAAACCGCCCAGCCCGCCGCACCCAGCAGGGGCACGAAGCGGCAGCCGCCAAACTCCTCGCGCACGTAGCTGTCGGGCCCTTCGCGGGTGATGCGCAACAGCTGCTGCCGGCTGGGGTCGGCGGCCCCTACGGGCACCACCAGCCGCCCCCCGATGCGGAGCTGCCGCAGCAGCGCCGGCGGCAGGGCGGGCGCGCCGGCCGTTACCAGAATACCATCGTAGGGCGCGCTGGCGGGCCAGCCCAGCGAGCCATCGCCGAGGTGCAAGCCACTAGTGGGCAGCCCCAGCGCGGCCAGCCGCGCCCGGCCGCGAGCGTAGAGGGTGGCGTTGAACTCGATGCTCTGGACGTGGCTGGTGAGCTGGCACAGCACCGCGTACTGGTAGCCCGAGCCGGTGCCGATTTCTAGGATATGCTGGCCGGGCTGCACGCCTAGCAGCTCGGTTTGGGTGGCCACGGTGGCGGGCTGCGAGATGGTCTGGCCCTCGCCGATGGGAAAGGCCTTGTCCTGGTAGGCGTGGGCCTCGAAGGCAGCGTCGAAAAATAAGTGGCGCGGCACGGCGGCCAGCGCGGCCAGCACCCGCTCGTCGCGGATGCCGCGCTGCTCGCGCAGCAGCGTTACCAGCGCCCGGCGCTGGCCACGGTGGCGATAGGTATCGCGGGCGGAAGAAATTGGTGGAGTGATAAGCGAAAGGATTGGATTATTGGGGAGGCGTGGCCCTACTTTTGCGCAGCCCGCCGCGAAAATACGACTTCCTTTTCCTGCCTTTGCTTCTGCTCCGCCGTCTTCAGTACTTCAAGCTTCTGGCGGCCGATTTTGGGGCGGCGCTGCTGGCCTGGGTGGGCTTTTTCTTGCTGCGCAAATACCTGCTGCACGAGCTCGACGGCGCCCGCTTTACCAAAAGCGTGCTGCTGGGCCTGGCCGGGGCGGCCACTATGGTAGCCACGTTCTGGACGCTGCTCTACGCGCTGCTGGGCCTCTACGGCGACGTTTTTCGCAAGTCGCGGCTGTCCGAGCTCATCAGCCTGGCCCGCGTTTCGGTGGTGGGGGTGGTAGTTATTTTTTTTGCCTTGCTGCTCGACGACGGCGTGAGCAGCTACCGGGTATACTACAAAACGGTTTCGGCCTACTACCTGCTGCACTACAGCCTGACGGCCGTGCTGCACACCGGGGCCGTGAGCAGCATTCAGCGCCTGGTGCGTGGCGGGCGCATTTTCTTTCCATCGCTGCTGGTAGGCTCTAGCTCGCTGGCTCTCAATACCTTTAAGGAGCTGCGGCGCACGGGCCAGCACCTGGGGCTGCGGCTGGTGGGCTTCGTGCCGTTTGGCGAGGACATCCACGCCGACCTGGCCGATGAGCTGCCCGCCGCCGGCAGCTACCAGCAGCTGCCCGCCCTGGTGCCGGCCCTACAAATCGAGCAGCTCATCATCGCCATCGAGCCCAGCGAGCACCGCCGCATTCAGGAAATTCTGACCTTGCTGGAAGGCACGCCGGCCCGCATCAGCATCCTGCCCGATTTGTACCAGATGCTGCTGGGCTCGGTGCGGGTCAACCACGTGTTTGGTACGCCGCTCATCGAGATAAAGCAGGATTTGCTGCCGCCCTGGCAGCAGGTGCTCAAGCGGGTGCTCGATGTGGTGGGGGCGGCGCTATTTATGCTGCTGGCCAGCCCGGTGTACGTTTTCACGGCCTGCATGGTCAAGTCGTCGTCGCCCGGCCCAGTGTTTTACCGGCAGGCGCGCATCGGCAAAAACGGGCTGCCGTTCAACATCATTAAGTTTCGCTCGATGTATGTGGATGCCGAAAAAACGGGCCCGGCCCTGAGCTCCGACCACGACCCGCGCGTGACCAAGTGGGGCCGCTTTATGCGCAAGGTGCGCCTCGACGAGTTTCCGCAGTTCTGGAACGTGCTCAAGGGCGACATGAGCCTGGTAGGCCCGCGCCCCGAGCGGCAGTTTTTCATCGACCAGATTACCCAGATTGCCCCGCACTACCGCCACCTGCACCGCGTGCGCCCCGGCCTCACCAGCCTGGGGCAGGTGAAATACGGCTACGCCGAAACCGTGGCCCAGATGGTAGAGCGCCTCAAATTCGACATTCTTTACATCGAAAACATGAGCTTGTCGATGGACTTCCGGGTGCTGCTCTTCACGCTGAAAATCATTTTGGAAGGCCGGGGCAAATGACCGCAGATTCAAACGGATTGGTAAGATTTAACGGATACGCCTGCCGAAGGCAGGCTGACTAACCTTATGCGGGCTGTCGTAGTTTGTCGTACTCAAGCCTAAACTAACGGCTAGTCAGCCTGCCTTCGGCAGGCGTATCCGTTAAACCTTACCAATCCGTTTGAATCTGCGGTCATGTTTACAGGAATAATTGAAGCGTTGGGCACGGTCGTTGGGGTGCGTGATGAGGGCGCGAACCGCCATTTCACCGTGCAGTCGCCCTTCGCCAGCGAGCTCAAAATCGACCAGAGCGTGGCCCACGACGGCGTGTGCCTCACGGTAGTAGCCCTCGATGCGGCAGCAGGCACGCACACCGTCACGGCCATTGCCGAAACGCTGCGCAAAACCAACCTGGGCCAGTGGCAGCCCGGCCGCCACGTCAACCTGGAGCGCTGCCTGGCGGCGGGCGGGCGCTTCGATGGCCACATCGTGCAGGGCCACGTCGATGCCACGGCCGAGTGCGTGGGGGTGGAGGACCAGAATGGCTCCTGGCTCTACCACTTCCGCCACGAGCCGGGGGCGCAGCGCCTGACGGTGGAGAAGGGCTCCATCACGATTAACGGCGTGAGTCTGACCTGCTTCGACAGTACGCCGGACAGCTTTGCGGTGGCCATCATCCCTTATACCTACGAGCACACCGGCTTTCACCAACTGCAGGCCGGCGAGGTAGTAAACCTGGAGTTCGACATCGTGGGCAAGTACGTGGCCAAGCTCTTAGCGGCGCAGGGCGTAATAGCCAGTGCGGCCAGCTAACCTATTGACTAGTTGCACGTAAGCAAGAAGGGCCGCCGGATACTCCCCGGCGGCCCTTCTGCATTATGGCTGGCAAACGCGAATTAATCGAGCCCAACGAGGGCGATAAGCGCTACGTGCGCCGCGACAAAGACGGTAAGTTTGAGTCGGAAGTTGACCTCCACCGCTCGCTGTCGCAAGACGACAAGCACAACGCCAAAAAAACCAGCAAGCCCGGCCAGGGCGACCACGGCGACGGGCATACGGGTGAGCGTGAGCCGGCTGAGTGAATTGTAAATGATTCGTTGGCTTGTCGTATTTCAGCGCATTGTTCACGAGTCTATCGTCAAACTGATGGGCTTGCAATGAGTGCTTCTACTTTACATATCCGGTATTTTAAGAATGAAGACGTATGCGCTTATGATTTTTTTGTTACTGAGTCTTACGTCATGCGAGAGCAGGACAAGCAAACTTCAGCGACAAGGAAACAGTCTTATCCAATAAATTGAAAAATATAAGCTTCGCGAAGGCCAACTGCCTGCTTCGCTAGCAGAGATTGGTATGGTGGAAACAGAGTCAAGTCTAATACACTATCAACTATTAAGTCCTACAACTTACCAAGTCTGGTTTGGCACTTCGCTAGGGGAGTCGGAAACCTATTCTTCTTCGACTAAAAAGTGGGCAGCACACCAATAGTATAGGAGATAATTAGCTACGAGCGACCAGCCATCGGCGCCCAGCGCCGAAACATCCGCGCCGCCGCCCAGCCCAGCCCGGCCCCGATGAGCGCCCCGCCCAGTACGTCGCTCGGGTAGTGGGCGGCCAAGTACATGCGGCTGTAGGAGAGCAAAAAAGCCCAGAAGAACGCCGTGATTTTGAGCGTCCGAAAGCGCGGCCCCGGCAGCACCAGCAGCAGGAAAACCGCCAGCGCAAACGAATTGGCCGCGTGCGACGACAAGAAGCCGAACTGCCCACCGCAGCCATCGGGCAAGTGTAGCTGGCCCAAAAAGCCCGGCGCGTGGCACGGCCGCAGCCGGGCAAAATAGGGCTTGAAGAGCTTGCTCGTGATGCTATCGGCCAGGGCCACCGCGCCCACCAGCAGCGGCAGCAACTGCCACGCCTGCCGCCGAAAAATATCAATCAGCCACAGAATGAGCAGCGCGTAGGCCGGAAACCACACGTAGCGGTCGGAGGCGAAGACCATGAGCCGGTCGAGGCCGCGCGTGTGGGCGTGGTTGATAGCCAGTAGCAGCCGGTGGTCTAATTCAATTAAAAATTGAAAATTAAAAATTAAAAATTGAGCTAGCATTAGTGGCCGGTTGTCGGGTAAGACAGTTCAGCCAGCTCGGTAAATCAGGATGCCAGCCTCCATTTTTAATTTTTAATTCTTAATTTTTAATTCTGCGTCCACCCACTCCACGCCCTTGCGCAGCCAGGCCAGGGTAGCGGCCTCGGGCGAGCCGGGCTCCGGCGGGGCGGGGTTGTAGCTCCAGCCGCAGCGGGGCGGCAGGCTCATGAGGATGCTTTCGGTGCGGCCGCCGGTTTCGAGGCCGAAGCGGGTGCCGCGGTCGAAGGCTAGGTTGAACTCAGCGTAGCGGTTGCGGCGCAGGGTTTGCCAGGCTTCTTCGCGCTCGCCGAAGGGTAGGGCGTAATTTTCGAGCATCAGCTGGCTGTAGAAGGGGCCGAATACCTCGGCTACATCCTGAATGAAGCTGAACAGCTCGGCCGCCGTGCCATCCTTGCCCACCGTGAGACGGTCAAAGAAAATGCCGCCCACGCCGCGCGTTTCCTGGCGGTGGGGCAGGTAGAAGTAGTCGTCGGCCCACTGGTGAAAGCGGGCGTAGTACGTCGGGTCGTGCTGGTCGCAGGCGGCTTTCAGCTGCTGGTGAAAGCGCCGCGCCTGCGCTTCATCCACGTAAATGGGCGTCAAATCGATGCCGCCGCCAAACCACGCCTCGCCGTTGCCAGCCTCGAAATAGCGCACGTTCATGTGGATGATGGGCACGCGGGGGCTGCGCGGGTGCAGCACCACGCTCACGCCGGTGGCGTAGAAATGCGGGTCGGGCATGTGCAGCTGCCGGGCGGCGGCCTCGCTCATGGTGCCCTCCACGGCCGAAAAACCCACGCCGCCTTTTTCCAGGATGCGGCCGTGCTCCAGCACCCGCGAGTGGCCGCCGCCGCCGCCGGGGCGCTGCCAGTCATCTTGCCCAAAACGGGCGTTGCCGCCGTCGGCCGCTTCGAGTTGCTGGCAGAGGCGGGTTTGAAAATCTTGCAGCCAGGCCGTGATGTCGGCGCGGGAAGGGGAGGTAAGCAAAATGTTAGTTGGCAAGCTACGAAAATCAACGGCGCACGCGGCCCAACGGCCGCCGCGCCCACGGCCGCAAAGGTACGGCCCGCCCGGCGCGGGCGCGGGCGGGGCCGTACTTTTGGGCTACCACCCGCCTCCTTGCCATGCCCACCGATTTTGCGGTTGCCGCCGCCCCCACTCTCGCTCCCGATACCCTGGCGCTGTGGCGCCGCGCCTACTTGCTCATGCACACGGCCGCCGAGATGGCCGCCCTCTACGAAGAGCAAAAAACCGTGGCGTCGCGCTACGTGCACGCCACTGCCCGCGGCCACGAGGCCGTGCAGCTGGCGGCGGCCTTCCTGCTCACCGGCGCCGACTACGCCACGCCCTACTACCGCGATGATGCCCTGCTGCTGGGCCTCGGCCTGCGCCCCTACGAGCTGATGCTCCAGCTCTTAGCCAAGCGCGACGACCCCTTCAGCGGCGGCCGCACCTACTACAGCCACCCCAGCCTGCGGCGGCCGGGCGTGCCCGTCATTCCGCACCAAAGCTCGGCCACGGGTATGCAGGCCATCCCGGCCACGGGCATGGCGCAGGCGATTCAGTACTTGGAGAGTTTTGAGTTAGGAGTTTTGAATTCTGAGTTAGAAGGTGACGCTCAACAAAAACCAACTCAAAACTCAGAACTCAAAACTCAAAACTCACCTCAAAACTCCCTCGTCCTTTGCTCCATAGGCGATGGGGCTATGACCGAAGGTGAGGTGGCCGAGGCCCTGCAAATGGCCATTTTGCACCGCCTGCCCATCGTGTACCTGGTGCAGGACAACGACTGGGGAATCTCGGCCACCGGCCGCGAAATGCGGGTGATGGACGCCTACGAGTTTGCCGCCGGCTTCCCCGGTTTGCTGCGGTTGCGCGTGGATGGGGCCGATTTCCTCTCCTCTTATAAAGGCCTTGAAGAAGCCTTTGCCCACGTGCGGCAGCGCGGCGGCCCGGCCCTGGTGCACGCCAAATGCCCGCTGCTGGGCCACCACACCAGCGGCGTGCGCCGCGAGTGGTACCGCGGCGACAACCTGCTCGAACACCAAACCAACGACCCGCTCCCACGCCTGCACCGCCGTCTGCTGCACGCCGGCGCTACCGAAGCCGACCTCAGCGCCCTCGCCGCCCAGGCCCGCGCCACCGTGCGCCAGGATTGGGCCGAGGCCCTGGCCGCGCCCGACCCCGACCCGGCTACCTTCGCCGACCATGAATTCGCGCCGCCCGCCGTGCTGGCCGAAGCCGGTGAGCGCGCCCCCGCCGGGGCCGACAAAGTGCTGATGGTCGACGCCGCCCTGCACGCCGTGGACGATATTTTGCAGGAGTTTCCCGAGGCCCTGTTCTACGGCCAGGACGTGGGCGGCGAGCTGGGCGGCGTGTTCCGCGAGGCCGCGCTGCTGGCCAAAAAATACGGCGACCGCCGCGTGTTTAATACGCCCATCCAAGAGGCCTACATTGTGGGCAGCACGGCGGGCATGGCGGCCGTGGGGGCCAAGCCGATAGTCGAAATTCAGTTTGCCGACTATATCTGGCCAGCTCTCAATCAATTAGTTGAGGAGCTGAGTAAGAGTTGCTACCTGAGCATGGGCAAGTTTCCGGTGCAGGCGCTCATCCGGGTGCCCATTGGGGCGTATGGGGGCGGCGGGCCGTACCACTCGGGCTCGATTGAGAGCACGCTGCTCACGATTCGGGGTATTAAAGTGGTGTACCCCAGCAACGCCGCCGACATGAAAGGCCTGCTGCGGGCGGCGTTCCTAGACCCCAATCCGGTCATTATGCTGGAGCATAAAGGGCTGTATTGGAGCAAAGTATCCGGCACTGAAGAAGCCAAAACCGTGGAGCCGGCGGCGGGCTACGTCATCCCATTAGGCCGGGCGGCCATTGCCCAGGCGGCCGATGCTGACAAGCTGCGGCAGGGCGGCACCTGCGTGGTCATCACCTACGGCATGGGCGTGCACTGGGCGCGCACCGCCAGCCGCCAGCACCCCGGCCTGGTCGAAATTCTGGACCTGCGCACCCTCAACCCGCTCGATTGGGATGGCGTGCAGGCAGCCGTGCGCCGCCACGGCAAAGCGCTGGTGCTCACCGAAGAGCCGCTGCTCAATAGCTTCGCCGAAAGCCTCGCCGGCCGCATCCAAACTAATTGCTTCCTCGACCTCGACGCGCCGGTAGCTACGCTGGGCGCGGCCAATCTGCCGGCCATCGCGCTTAATGTGGAGCTGGAAAAGCAGATGCTGCCTTCGGCGGAAAAGGTAGGGGTGGCGTTGGCGAAACTGCTGGCTTATTAACGTCCACTGCCGCTGGCCACCGTTTAGCGCGCAGCGCGTAACGGTAGGCCAACCAGTGGGGCGAGTCTCCGGACTCGCGTAGAACTGCCAAGCAAAAAGCAGTCTCCAAACTAACCGACGCACTCGCGAGCCTGCGGGCTCCTACGTCGGCAGTCTGGAGACTGCCCCCACTTATCGGCCAGCAGTTACGCGCTACGCGCTAAACTGCGGCCAGCGGCTGCGCCTCGAAGCCGGCTTCCTGCACCAATTCGATAACCTTAGCGGCCGGCAGGTCGGTAGTCACGGTCAGCACCTTATTGGGGCTGCTGGTATCGACCTGCCAGGCCGTGATGGCCGGCTCAGCATTCAGCTCAGGTGTGATGGCGCGCACGCAATTGGCGCAGTTGATGGTGGTTTTAAATTGTTGGGTAGGCATAATAAAAGCAAGTGAAGCCCCGCCAAAACGAGCGGGGATTAGGCTACAGACAGGCAAAGCAGCCGTTTTGTGCGGCCCGGTTTATTCTGCTGCGGGCAGCACCGTGCCGCGCACCTCGCCCAGCCCGATGCGTAGGCCGTTTTGCTCGGCGTAGCCGCGTAAGATTACCGTGTCACCATCGCGCAGATAGTTTAATTGCAAGCCGTTGGGTAAAGCCAGCGGCTGCGTGCCGCCCAGCGTCATTTCAAGCAGGCAGCCCAGCGAGCCCGCCGTGGGTCCGCTGATGGTGCCCGAGGCGCAGAGGTCGCCCACTTCGAGCGGGCAGCCGTTGGCGGTGTGGTGCGCCAGCTGCTGCGCCATGCTCCAGTAGAGATGGCGCATGGTGGTGTGGCTGACGACCAGCGGCGCGGCCGTGGAGCCGGCCGGCAGCAGCAGCACCTCCAATTGCACGTCGAAGTGGTGCGCGCCCGAGGTTTGCAGGTAGGGCAGGGGCATGGGCTCCTGCGGCGGGCCAGCCACGCGGAAGGGCTCTAGCGCGTCGAGCGTCACCACCCAGGGCGACACGCTACTGGCGAAGTTCTTGCCCAGAAACGGCCCCAGCGGCTGGGCCTCCCAGCGCTGCACGTCGCGGGCGCTCCAGTCGTTGAACAGCAGCAGGCCAAAAATGTGGTTTTCGGCCTCGCCCACGGGCACGGTTTCGCCCAGTGCCGTGGCCTGACCAACCACAAAAGCCGTTTCCAGCTCAAAATCGAGCTGCTGGGTGGGGCCGAAAACCGGCTCCACCTGGCCCGCCGGCAGGTACTGGCCGTGGGGCCGCCGAATGTCGGTGCCACTCACTACGATGGAGCTGGCCCGGCCGTGGTAGGCCACCGGCAGGCGCGACCAGTTGGGCAGCAGCGGGTTATCGGGCCGGAAGAGCCGGCCCGCGTTGGTAGCGTGCTCGCGGCTGGAATAAAAATCGGTGTAGTTGGCGGGCTTCACCGGGCGCAGCATCGTTACGTCGCGCTGGCGCAGCAGGCAGGTGCGCACGGCCAGCTCGTTGTCGCGCAGGCTGGGGTTGTCGTGGCGCAGTAGCTCGCTCACGCGCTCGCGCACGGCCCGCCAGGCGCGCGGCCCCAGCTTGATAAACGCATTGAGCGAGCGCCGCCGAAATACTTTGGGCAGCGCCGCACCCAGCTCGGGCACGTCGTTGGCCACGCTGTCGAAGTAGCCGAGCTGCGCGCAGGCGTACAAATCGAGCGCGTAGCCGCCGATGGCCACCGCCACGCGCGGCCCCCAGTCGGGCACGTCGATTACCCCAAAAGGTAGGTTTTGAATCGGAAAATCGTCGGTGGGCCGGATGTCAATCCAGGAGTGCAGGCTGGGGTCGTTGGCGGGCGAGGCGGGCATGGAAATGAAAAGCGGACGCTGAGTGTCCGTAAAAGAAAACGTCTGTCATGCTGAGCTTGCGAAGCATCTTCTCACGCCAGGGTTATTCCGGACGAGAGAAGATGCTTCGCAAGCTCAGCATGACAGACGTAACGTAAAGTAAGCGGAAGTAGTCTAGCGCGCTTCCACGGCCGTAATCTCGGGCACGGCCTTGCGCACGGTGTCTTCGAGGCCGGCGCGGGTCATGGGCGACATGGGGCAGGCGCCGCAGGCCCCTTCCCACTCCAGCTTCAGCACGCCTTCGGGGGTGATTTCGGCCACGCGCACGTTGCCGCCATCGGTGGCCAGGTACGGGCGCAGCCCGTCCAAGGCTTGCTCAACGCGGGACAAAACAGTATCCATTTCTTTGAGTTTTGAGTTAAGAGTTTTGAGCTAAGAGTTATGATGTTCTGAGTCAGTGGCTTTAAGCGGCCAACTCAAAACTCAAAACTTTTAACTCTTAACTTCGACGATAGTCGTCTTAGGGGCCATGTTGTTGCGAATGCTGACCTGGCGGGCCAGGTTTTCGGCTAGCTCCCGGAACGTGCCCGCTTCCGGCGAAGTTACGTCGGCCAATACGGCCGGGCGGCCAGCGTCGCCGGCTTCGCGCACGGCCTGCACCAGCGGCAACTGCCCGATGAGTGGGACTTGGTGCTTGTCGGCCAGGCGCTGCCCGCCGCCTTCGCCGAAGATATAGTACTTGTTCTCAGGCAGCTCGGCGGGCGTAAACCATGCCATGTTTTCGATGATGCCCAATACCGGCACGTTTATCTGCGGCTGGCGGAACATCTGGAGACCTTTTTGGGCATCCATGAGCGCCACGGGCTGCGGCGTGGTCACGATGATGGCCCCGGTCACGGGCACGGTTTGCACCATCGTGAGGTGAATATCGGAGGTGCCGGGTGGCAGGTCGAGCAGCAGGTAGTCGAGGTCGCCCCAGTCTACCTCCGTAATAAACTGCTTGAGCGCCGACGAGGCCATCGGGCCGCGCCACACAATGGCGTTTTCGCTGGGGGCCAGAAAGCCGATGCTCATCAGCTTCACGCCGTATTGCACCACCGGCTGAATCCGGTTTTTGCCCTGCTGGTCCTGAAACACGTGCGGCCGGGCGTCTTCCACGCCAAACATCGTGGGCATGCTCGGCCCCGAAATGTCGGCGTCAATCAGCCCGACTTTGGCCCCGCTGGCGGCGAGCGCCACGGCCAGGTTGGCCGTTACGGTGCTTTTGCCCACGCCGCCCTTGCCCGAGGCAATGGCGATGATGTTCTTCACGCCGGGCAAAATCGTGTTGTTGTTGCGCATGGTCGTCACGCGCGAGGTCATCTGAATCACCACGTTGGCGTCTTTGTCCACCATCGTGTGCACGGCCCGCTCGCAAGCATCGTGGATGAGCTGCTTCAAGGGGCAGGCCGGGGTAGTGAGCACCACGGTAAACGACACCGTTCGGCCCTCTACCTTAATGTCTTCCACCATGTTGAGCGTAATCAAGTCCTGCCCCAAATCGGGCTCTTCCACGAAGCTCAGGGCGTGGCGGACGGCTTCTATCGTAAGTTCTGGCATACTAGGCAAATGCGCCGCACTGGGCGCAGCTGCAAAGATAACCCAGGCGGCGGGGTAGGGGTTTCCAAGGAGCCGAACAAGTGAGCACGCAGCAACTAAGGTGGTAGCCCACTTGGTAGCTTTGTGGGCTATGGGAAATTATACTGATTCGCCAGAAGATAATCTGTTAAACATCAATGATAAGCAAGCGCTGAATGAGCAAGAAGCGCTAGGCGTAGCGACGGTAGAGCGCTACTTGCTCGAAGAACTGGATTACCCGGTCGAAATTTCGGTGGCGCTGTTGCAAGACCTGCATCGACGGGCCTTCGGCCGGCTCTACGACTGGGCGGGCCAGTGGCGGCGCACGGTGCCCAATGTGGGGGCTTACCTACCCCCGGCCGCTGCGCGCGTGCCGCAGCTACTCTACGAGTTCGTTGATGAGGTGCTGCACCGCCAGCGGCAGCTTCCGCCCGTGCCCACGGTTAAAGAAGTCGCTGGCTTGCTGGCCTATACTCACCATCGGCTGGTAGCCATTGACCCGTTTACCAATGGTAATGGCCGCACGGCCCGATTATTCACCAACTTGCTGGCGTATCAGTACGGGTTTCAGGAAGTAATTCTGTATCAGCGCACGCCGGGCATGAGCCGCACGCAGTACCTGCAAGCCATTCGCCAAGCCGACGACTATGACCTGAGCGGCTTGCAGCGGCTAATCAGCGCGCAGCTTCGGCCGCTGGCGTAGCTGATGGACTATGTTCCGTCAGTTTATACAGTGCTTCCAGCCGCTCTACCGGCACGGTCTGGTCTTCCAAGGCCATTGATGCATACACCGACCGCACAACCATTGCCCTGACAACAGCCGGGTTTTGCAGGTGCGGGTAGCGGTCGCGCAGTTTCATAAAGCTAGAAGCAGCTTAGGAAGGTTATTGCGCCACCTAGGGCGCAAGGTGCAAAGATAACCAGTGCGGCGGGGTAGGAGTTTCCGAGCGGCAAAGAGTTGTGCGCTGTATCTTTACGAATATCAGTAATCAAAATCCATGTCGTAAAACGTGCTATAAATTAGTGAATGGTAGTTTAAATAATTATGGTACACTATCTTGAGGGATTATGCAAGCTATCGATACTATACTATCCGTATATAATTTGAATGAATCTGAGATACGCCGAATCTCAAATGAAGCTAAGAATTCTTCCATTGGTTGTGGAAAGAGAGGAATAGTTAGTGGCGAAACGATAGAAGTAAGTAAAACGTTGTCATCATATACGTGGACATTACTCGATGAAATATCGGATGAAGTGTGGTATTCGGAAATGGAAATAGCTGATAAGATTTTCTTAGGATTTCAGCTATATGAAAAATTTCCAAGCTATTATCACTTTTTAGTGCCGTTTTACCATGGAGTTCGCAATAAAGAAATTACTCTCCTGGAACATAAAAACGTTATTTGGGAGCATTTTATGCAATACCTAGCATCAGATGCTTATTATGCTGACCCTGTTGGTTATGTTTTGTGGGTAGAGTTCTTTGAAGATGTAACCACTGTGAGGGATACGTGGCAAGGATTATTAAATAATTGCCATCATAGAAAATCATTGTTAGCTGTGTTAGAAGTAGCTGGACCTGTACCATTTGATTTGAAGGAAGACGTTTATAAATCATTGATAATGGATAAGAGTAATCATGAATCTATATTTAATAGTCTTTTGTATAGCGCTTTTGATGTTTACGGAAATATTGATAATAGAAAAGCGTCTATTATCTTGGCTCAATTAGAGATTGATACGAAAGCTGAGAATTATAAATTGTTAAGAGATAAATTGGAATAGAGGTTTCGAACTGATACTAAAAGTCAATAAAAAAGCCGTGGTAAGTGCCACGGCTTTTTTTATTATTTCTGAAACTACCCCGGTTGCCCCGGCTCGGAATGCAATAGCCCCGCCGGCACGTCCAGCTCGCCCGAGTGGAAGCCAATCAAGCCGTTGCGCTCGTCCTCGATGTTGGTGGCCTGGGTGTACACGTCGCCCGCGATGGGACGCTTGCGCAGCTCCTTCTTAAACTCGCGGATATCATTGGTGCGGGCTTCCGAATCTTTGGGGCCGCCGTAGTCGGGGAAGCCGAAGCCGCCCCACTCGCTCACCAGCAGCGGGCGCTGGCCACGGTAGAAATAGGGGTCGCCCACCACGAGCGGGAAGGCGGCGGTGCCCTCGATTTCGCCGCGCACGAGGCGGTCGAGCAGCTCGCGCCAGCGGCCCAGGTCGGGGGTGTAGAGGTGGGCCGTGAGCAGGTCTGATTTCAGCTGGCCGTGGTGCGAAATGTGGTGCCAGCCGTCGTTGTCAATCACCAGAAACTGCGGGTGCGCCAGCTGCATAAAGTGGTACATCTGCACGATGTAGCGCTGGGTGGCCGGGTTGGTGGCGATGTCCTGCGCGCCCCAGTCCTCATTATATAGGCTCCAGATGACGATGCTGGGGTGCGTTTCCATCAAACTCAGCATCCGCAGCAGCTCGGCGCGGTGGTTTTCGCGGCTGCGCGGGGTGCTGCTGTGCGGGCTCGGCACCTCCACCCAGAGCAGCAGCCCGAGCTCGTCGGCCAGGTTGTAGATGCGGGGGTCGATGCCGGCGATGTGCACGCGCACCAGGTTGCAGCCCAGCTCTTTCATGGCGTGCATGTGGCGCTGCATCTCGGCAAAGGTGGCCGTGCCGGGCTGGTAGAGGATGCCGTCGAGGTAAATCGGCTCGTTGTTGAGGTACACCTTGCGGCCCCGCGCCTCGATTTTGCGCAGCCCGAAGCGCGCCTCAATCTGGGCGGCGTAGCCGGTGGGGTCGATGAGCTGGGCCACCAGCCGGTAGCGGTGCGGGTTTTCGGGGCACCACACTTCGGCCCCCGGCACTTCCATCGAAAAGCGCTGCTCGTGCTGCCCGGCAGCCAGGCGCATGGCAAAGTCGGAGGTCGCCAGCGGGGCTTCGCCGGGCGCGGCGTCGGGCTCGAATACTTGCAGGCGCACCACGTAGTCGGCCGGGTCGTGGATGCGCAGCGTCAGGTTGAAACGCACCAGCTGGTCTTCAATCGTGCTCACCACGCCCACCCGCGAGCGCAGGCGGTTGCGCTCCACGGCCTCCAGCCACACCGAGCGTACCGCGCCCGAGTGCGTCTGGTACCAGATGCCGCCGCGCTTGTACACGTGCGATTCCTGCTTGCCGCGGGTGGTTTCGGCGTCCATCGTGTCGGCAATGCGGACGGTGAGGCGGTTTTCGCGGTGCAGCAGCTCCTCGGGCAACTCGTAGGTAAAGGAGGTGTACTCGCCGTAGTGCACGTCTTCGCCCTCGATGGTGCGCAGCAGCCGGCCGTTCAGCCACACCCGCGTTTCGTAGCCGCAGGCCCCGAAGGTGAGTTGAATCAGGCGCGATTTGTCGCCGCTAGCCACCTCGGGCAGCGGAAACGTGCGCTCGTACCAGGCCACTATCTTATCCTGCCAGCCGGTGGCGGCGTGGGCCGACACGATGTGCTCCTCAATCGAGCCCGGCCACTGGGCCGTAAACTGGTAGTCGTGGCCGTCCTGCCACTCCTCAATCAGGCCCGCGTCGTCGGGGTCGAGGGCAAAGCGCCAGGTGCCATCCAGCAAAAAGTGCGTGCCCGAGCGCAGCACCGCGCGCGGCAGGTTATTGTCGGTATCGGCCGTGGAGTCGGTGCTGGGCGGGGCCGACAGGCCGTAGTTGGGTTGATTCAGGTCGTCCATCGGAGAAAGGCAGTGGGAAAACAGAACAATTAGGTAACGGACAGCGGGCGCGGAATGATACGCTGGCCGGGGCCACGCTTGGCCATTTGCTTTAAACAACGAACCCCAGCCGGTAGTGGCCAGGGTTTGCTAGATTGTTGTTTTAAAGCAGGTTCCAGAGCGGTTTCGAATTCAGGGTAGAGACGCAATATTTTGCGTCTGGCGTTGCTGAGCAATCGTACCCT
>NZ_DASTEP010000130.1:0-3596 GCF_035709525.1 Hymenobacter sp.
TAAGCTCGGCCAAACTGGCGCCCGCCCGCCGGGTTTGGTGTGCTGGCGCGGGGCACAGCCCCGCGCCAGCACTCTCCTAAACTCCGACCCCATGTCCCAGCGTCCGTTCGACCAGGCTCTTTTTGAAAACACCTTTGTAGACGAGTTGCACGGCGAAGTTTCCGGCAACCGGGGCGCGCGGCAGGTGCCCGGCTACCACTACTCGCGGGTGGCCCCCACGCCCGTAGCCGACCCGCACCTGCTGGCGTGGTCCGACGAAATGGGCGAGTACCTGGGCCTCGAAAAGCCGCCTACCCGCAGCCCCGCCGTGGCGGCACTGGCCGGCAACCTGGTACTGCCCGGCATGAAGCCCTTTGCAGCGCGCTACGGCGGGCACCAGTTTGGCAACTGGGCCGGGCAGCTCGGCGATGGCCGGGCCATTGCGCTAGGCCAGGTGGCGGCCGTGGATGGCTCGCCGCAGGAAATCCAGCTGAAGGGGGCCGGCCCCACGCCCTACTCGCGGCGCGGCGACGGGCGGGCGGTGCTGCGCTCGTCGGTGCGCGAGTTTTTGTGCAGCGAGGCCATGCACCACCTCGGCGTGCCCACTACCCGCGCCCTCAGCCTGGTGGGCACCGGCGATGCCGTGGTGCGCGACATGTTTTACGACGGCAACGCCCGCCCTGAGCCGGGCGCCATCGTGGCGCGGGTGGCCCCCACGTTCATCCGCTTCGGCAATTTTCAATTGCTGACCGCCACCAGCGAAATCGACAACCTGCGCGCCCTGGCCGACTTTGTGCTGCGCCACTACTACCCCGAGCTGGGGCCGCCCGCCCCCGAAACGTATTTGCGCTGGTTTGAGGAAATAGCCCGCCGCACGGCCGTAATGGTGGCGCACTGGATGACGGTGGGCTTCGTGCACGGCGTCATGAACACCGATAACATGTCCATCCTGGGCCTTACCATCGACTATGGCCCCTACGGCTGGCTCGAGCCCTACGACCCCGACTGGACGCCCAACACCACCGACTTCGGCGGCCGGCGCTACGCCTTCGGCCAGCAGCCCCAGGTAGCGTTCTGGAACCTGGCGGCCCTGGCCCAGGCCTTGGCCCCGCTGGTGCCCGACCCGCAGGCCCTGCGCGCCGGCCTCGACTTGTATGCCCAGGTTTTTGCCGATACCCAGCACGCGCTGCTGCTGCGCAAGCTCGGCCTCACGCCCCAGGCCGACGCCAGCGACCGCGCCCTCACCGGGGCGCTCCCCGCCGCGCTGGCCGAGGCAGCAGTGGACATGACCATTTTCTTTCGGCAGCTCTCGCACCTGGCCCCGGCTCTGCTGGGCACGCCCGACCACGAAGCCGAATTATTCGGCCCGCTCGTCGCCGATGCCGGCTACTCTACCGCGCCCGGCACTGACCTGGCCCTGCGCGACTGGCTGCACCGCTACGCCCAGCGCCTGCGCCAGGAAACAATTGGCCCAGAAGAAATCCGGGCCGGAATGCTGGCCGCCAACCCCAAGTACGTGCTGCGCAACTACCTCGCCCAGCAGGCCATCGAGGCCGCCGAGGCCGGCGATTTGTCTAAGCTCGAAACCTTGTTTGAGGTACTGAAAACGCCCTTTGCCGAGCACCCCGCGCACGAGGCGCTGGCCGCCAGGCGCCCCGCCTGGGCCGCCGACAAGCCCGGTAGCGCCACGCTTTCGTGCAGCTCGTAGGCGGGTTGATTTAAATCGGTGTAGAGACGCATCCTTGCGTCTCGCGTTAGACGGGCTCGCCGAACGCGAGACGCAAGGATGCGTCTCTACACAAGTCGCGCTGAGATTGTTAAATAATACCTGCTACTTGCTAAATGACAACTCACATCGGCTGCTCGGGCTACCACTACCGGCACTGGCGCGGCGTGTTTTACCCCGAGAAGCTGCCCATGCGGCGCTGGTTTGAGTATTATAGCCAGCATTTTGGCACGCTGGAGCTGAACGTGACCTTCTACCGCTTCCCGCAACTGGCCTTCCTCGAAAACTGGTACGCGCAGGCCCCGGCCGGTTTTCAGTTTGCGGTGAAAGCGCCGCAGCTTATCACGCACTACAAGCAGTTTCACGGCGTAGGCCAGCTGCTGGGCGACTTCTACGGCACCATCGGCCGGGGGCTGCTGGAAAAGCTGGGGCCGGTGCTGTTTCAGCTGCCGCCGCGCCTGGCCTACGCACCCGACCGCCTCGCCCGCATCCTCGACTGCCTCGACCCGAGCTTCGTGAACGTGCTCGAGTTTCGCCACCCCAGCTGGTGGTGCGAAGAAGCTTATGACGCCCTGCGACAGCGCCAGGTCGTGTTTTGCGGCCAAAGCCACCCGCTGCTGCCCGCTGCCGTGGTGGCCACCGCGCCCACGCTTTACTACCGCTTCCACGGCGTGCCCGCTTTGTACGCCTCGCCCTACTCAAGCGAAGCGCTGCGGCGCTACGCGGCTGCGGTGGCCGCCGCGCCGGGCGTGGCGCAGGCGTACTTGTATTTTAACAACGACATCGGCGGCTCGGCCATCGGCAACGCGCAGGAGCTGCGCGGCCTGCTGCCTTTGTAGGTCGCGTTTTTTGCAGCGTTCAAACGGCGCAAGAACGCGCCCTACCAAGCTCGCGCCACTTACTTTTAGCCTCATGCTCGACCTCGTTATTGATGCCCGGCCGGCGGCGCTCGCGCCGGGCTTTGCCGTGAAGCGCATCCTGCCCTACCGCCTGCGGCGAATGCTGGGGCCGTTTATATTTATGGACAACGCGGGGCCGGTGCAGGCCGCCCCGGCGCAGCTGGCCAGCCTCGACGTGCTGCCGCACCCGCACATCGGGCTCAGCACGGTGAGCTACCTGTTTGGCGGGCAGGTTACGCACCGCGATAGCCTGGGCGTAGAGCAGATTATCCGCCCCGGCGAAGTCAACTGGATGACGGCCGGCTCGGGCATCGCCCACTCCGAGCGCTTCGAAGACCCCGCCGCGCTGGCCGGCGGCGCGCTGGAGATGGTCCAAACCTGGGTGGCCCTGCCCGAGGCCGACGAAGAGCAAGCCCCCACCTTTCGCAACTACCAGCCCGCCGAGCTGCCCATCTTTACCGAGCCGGGCGTGTGGCTGCGCCTGATTGCGGGTGAGGCCTTCGGCCTCAAAAACGAGGTAGAAACGCATTCGCCGCTGTTTTACCTGCACGTGGTGCTGCAAGCGGGCGCGCGCTTTGGGCTGCCGCGCGGCTACCCCGAGCGCGGGGCCTACGTGGCCAAAGGCAGCGTGGAAGTAAGTGGCCGCGTGTACACGCCCGGCCAGCTACTAGTCTTCACGCCGGGCCTCGACCCGGTGCTGGTGGCCCGCGAGCCCAGCACGCTCATGCTGCTCGGTGGCGAGCCGCTCGGCGAGCGCTTCATCTGGTGGAATTTCGTGTCGTCGCGCCGCGAGCGCATCGAGCAGGCCAAGGCCGACTGGCAGGCCGGCCGCATCCTTTTGCCGCCCACCGACAACCACGAATTTGTACCGCTCCCCAGCGACCGCACGCGGCCGGCCGGCTCGGGCTCGCCCGCCCCGCAGGCGCTGTCCTGAATGTAAAACGGAGTGGCCCTCCGGTTATCGCCGAGCGAGTAGCCCGCACGATAAAAGG
>NZ_DASTEP010000131.1:0-21813 GCF_035709525.1 Hymenobacter sp.
GGTGCGCGTGAGCGGCCTGGCCCCCGGCGGCAACGCCTTCCAGCAGACCCTGCGCCTCACCAAAGAATAGAGCCCGCAAGCAGCCTGAAGCCAGGTTTTGAGATGGCCCTTCCCACTTCGGGAAGGGCCATCTTTTTTTAAGCGACAACCTCAACGCTACAGGTACGGACTGACCTACCGGGCCCCACGCCCACTTGCCAAAGTAATTTTTATTATTAAAATAATTATACTAATCAAATTTGAATTAACTAACTTTTTATTATAATAATACAATTTAAAATAATCGCGAAAACTGGGTTTTATCTTGTAATCTCCGGTTCCCCGAAAAGTATCAATACCGACACAGAATGATTTTACTCACTTTTAAAGAGAAAAATCGTGCATCCAGCGCCAAACAGCTGAGGTTTGCGGAGTAGTGGGTTTTCCATAGATAATGAAACCATAACTTTACTATACCAACAAAATCCACAAAGTCCGTACACCCCCTGGCTTTATTCAACACAATTTATTTTTCACCATTTCTCTTTTCCATGCAGTCAACACTACGACTATTGTTCCTGCTTTTGGGCTGGGCTGCGCTTCGCCCGGTGCAAGTGGCCTGGGGGCAGAATGCGTGCGCCAGCCCCGGCAGAGACGGCACTACTTTCAGCGCCGCCCCTAACTCCTACTACCCCGGCGCAGGCACGGCGGGGGCGGGCACCAGCAGCCTAGGCGTGGGCAGCATCCGCACGGGCACCGGGGCCAGCGCCGCCCCCATCGCGGCTGGCGACCTGCTACTGGTGATTCAGATGCAAGGGGCCGATATCAACTCGACCAACACCGACAGCTACGGCGACGGCGTGGCCGGCGGCGGGGCCAACGGCAACCTGACGACCAACTTCACGGCCGGCCAGTACGAGTACGTGGTAGCCAACAGCGGTGTAAACGCCGGAAGCGTTGCGCTCTCAACGGCCCTGAAAAACACCTACGTTACCTCGACGACCGCGGCTGCGAACGGCACTGCTACGATACGCACCTTCCAGGTGGTGCGCGTGCCGCAATACCGCAGCCTGACCCTGACGGGCACCATCACCCCCGCCGCCTGGGACGGTAGCACGGGTGGCATTGTGGCCCTCGATGTGGCGGGTGCTATCAACTTCAATAACAATACCATCAACGCCTCGGGCGCCGGCTTTCGGGGCGGGGCCGGGCGCGTGCTCACGACGGCCAACGTGGACAACAACGCCTTCGTGACGACTTCTAACAACGCGGCTACCGACCTCAACGCCCAGAAGGGCGAGGGCACGGCCGGCACCCCGCGCTACGTGAATAACGGCGGCGTGCTCTTTGACCGGACAACGGGCGGCTACCCCAACGGCGGCGCCTCGCGCGGGGCACCCGGCAACGCCGGCGGCGGCGCCAACGACAACACCTTTAACTCGGGCGGCGGCGGCGGTGCCAACGGCGGCACCGGCGGCCGCGGCGGCAACAACTACCAGGATAACCTGCCCATCGGGGGCGAGCCGGGCGCGGCCTACGCCATAGCCAGCGGCACCAGCCTGGTGCTGGGCGGCGGCGGCGGCGCGGGCACCAACAACGATAACTCGGGCGGCAACAACGGCTTTGCCAGCAGCGGCTCGGCCGGAGGCGGCATCGTGCTGGTGCGGGCGGGCTCGGTAGCCGGCACCGGCACGGTAACGGCCAACGGGGCTACCCCGCCCACGGGCGTGCTCAACGACGGCGGCGGCGGTGGCGGGGCCGGGGGCTCTATCCTTATTACGGCACTCGCGCCGGGTGGCCTGAGCGGCCTCACCCTCAATGCCAACGGTGCAGCGGGGGCCAGCACCAACCCCGGGAATAACAATACGCAGCACGGCCCCGGTGGCGGCGGCGGCGGCGGCATCATTTACACCAATGGGACGGTGAACAACGCCTCCTCGGTCAATGGTGGGGCCAGCGGCGTCACTACTTATGGCACGCTCGGCTTAAGCAGTTCGAACTACGGGGCGGCGGCCGGCGCGCCGGGCGTCATCAACACCAGCTTCAACAGCTCGAACGTTGCCAGCACGGGCGGCATTTCGGGCGCTACCTGCTCGGCCATCAGCGGCACTATTTTCTCCGATACCAACTACGGTGGCGGCGCGGGCCGCTCGTACAGCACGGCCAATGCCTCGGCCGTGGCTTCGGGCGCGGCCAACAACGCCATTGCCAGCGTGGGCACCACGGTCGAGCTCTACGACAACGTGGGCACGTTTGTGGCCACTACCACCACTACTGCGGGTGGCGCGTACACGTTCACGGGCCTCACCTCGGGGGCCAGCTACACGGTGCGCGTGGTCAATAGCACCGTGAAATCGGCGCGTACGCCGGGCGCTACCGGCGTGGTACCGGTACAAACGTTCCGCACCACGGCCTACACCGGCACGGGCCTCGGCTCGGCAGTGGCCGACGTTACCCGCGTGGGCGGCGAAGCCCCCGAATTGCAGGACGCCGCAGCCCGCTCGGGCACCCAAACCCTGGGCCAGTTGACAGCGAGTACGGCCACGCCGCAGTCCATCACGAGCGTCACGCCCGGCACGTCGGGCGTGGACTTCGGCTTCAATTTTGACTTAGTGGTGAATACCAACGATGCGGGCCAGGGCTCGCTGCGCCAGTTCATCTTAAACGCCAACGCTCTGGGCAGCGAAAACCTGCTGGCCCAGGCCGGCTCCTATACCAACACGGTAAACCTGGCCGCCGGCAACACCGCCCCTGGCCAAGCCGGCGTGGCCCTGCCCGCTGGCTACGAGTCGAGCATCTTCATGATTCCGAACGGCACAGCGGTACCTGGCCAGCGGGCCGGCTTATTTAACGGCCTGCCTAACAAAGTAGCCATTATTACGCCCGCCTCGGCGCTGCCCCAGCTTACGGGCGTGAACACGGTTATCAGCGGCGCGACGCAGACCTTCAACATCGGCAATACCAACGACGTGCTGCTCGGCAACGGTGGCACCGTGGGCACACAAGCGGCGGCCCTGAGCCGCCTAAGTGGCCCCGAGGTGCAGCTAGTGGGCAACGCTAATATAGCCATCGGCCTGAATGTGGCCGGCGCGGGTAGCCGCCTGCGCGGCCTGGCCATTTATGGCTTCGGTAATGGCTTGGACGACGATAATTTTGGCAACATCGTGTTGTCGGCCAATAACATCATAGTAGCCGACAATGCCATTGGCAGCGCAGCTACCAGCTTTGCCGTGCCCCCGGTGGCCAACGGCGCTTCCAACGTGCGCGTAGTCAGCGGCACGGGCGATAGCTTTACCAATAACCTGATAGGCTTTGCTGGTGGCACGGGCATTCGCTTGGCCTCGGGCGTCACGGGTACGTCCATTGTGAACAACGAAATTCGCGGCAATGCGCGGCTCAATACTATCCTGGATGGCGTTGACTCGCACGGCAGCAGCACCACGGTTACTAATAACCTGTTTGCTGACAACGCGGCGCAGGGCTTCGACAGCTTCAGCAGCACTGGTTCGAACAACGTGACGGGCAACACCTTCACCAACAACGGCATCGGCAACACGGGCTCGGCCCCGGTCGAAACGGCCGCGGCTCGCTTCTACGGCACGGGCAACACCTTCAGCCAGAACATTTCGGCCGGCAACTACGGGGCGGGCGTGGAAGTGGTGAACGGTGCCACGACCACTATCTCGCGCAACTCCATCTACAACAACGGCAACGTAGCCTCAGCCAACGGTACGGCTGCTACCGGCCAGGTGGGTATTGACCTGACTGCCAACGGGGCCAACGAAAACCTCGGCAACAGCCCCTACGTGACGCTGAACAGCGCTGCCACCAACGGCGGCAACGGCCTGCTCAACTACCCCGTTATCACCAGCGCCGTGCTTTCGAATAGCAACCTGGTAGTAAGCGGCTACGCCAAGGCCAACGCGGTTATCGAACTTTTCACAGCCCAGCCCAACCCGGCCAGCGTCAACGCCACCGGGACCAACTTCGGCCAAGGCCGCACCTACCTCACCACTGTGACGGAGGGTACCAACGACGCCGACGCCCGCACCGGCCTGAGCTACTCGGGCACCATCAACGGCTTCAACCAGGGCACTGACACCAACGCCAACGGCTTCACCTTCACCATCCCGCTCAGCGCGCTGCCCGGCGGCGCGCTGCCCGTGGGCACCGTGCTCACCAGCACGGCCACGCTCAGCGGCGCTACTTCGGAGTTTTCGGGCAATGCCACGCTGGCCGCCCTCTCGGGCTACATATTTACGGATGCGAACTATGGCGGCGGCGCGGGCCGCCCGCGCACGGCCAGCGGGGCCACGGGCCGCCCCGGCGCTACCGTGGAGCTTTACAATGCCAGCGGCGCGCTCGTGAGCACGACCACTACCGACGCCAACGGCCAGTACACCTTCGGCACCACGCCCGGCACCTACACGGTGCGCGTGGTGAACAGCACCGTCACGAGCGGCCGCACGGGCTACGTGGCCGGCCTGCTGCCGGTGCAGACCTACAACGGCACCACCACCGCCGTGGGCGGCGCTAACCCCGCCTTCACCGACGCGGCCGCCAATACCGGCAGCCAGACGCTGGGAGCTCTCACCAGCGGCACTACCACGCCCCAGAGCATCGCCACCATCACGACGACCAACGCGGCCACGGCCGGCCCCGACTTCGGCTTCAACTTCGATGTGGTGGTGAACACCAACGACGCGGGCCAAGGCTCGCTGCGCCAGTTTATCACCAACGCCAACGCCCTAGGCGGCGAAGCCTCGCTAGCCCAGGCTGGCTCGAACAGCAATGGCACCCTGCCAGCCGGCCGTGAAACGAGCATCTTCATGATTCCAAGTGGCCAGCTCACCAACGGTGTGGCGGCCATCGCGCCGACCTCGGCCTTGCCGGCCATTACGGGCGCGCTCACCAGCATCGACGGCACTACTCAGACCGTTAACATCGGCAACACCAACAACGTGGCCCTAGGCGCGGGTGGCACGGTGGGTACCGCAGCTACGGCCCTGAGCCAGCTCAACGGCCCGGAAGTGCAATTGAAAGGCACTAACTCCTTCAACGGCTTGTCGCTAACGGCCGACAACACAACGGTACGCGGCCTGAGCCTATACGGCTTCGATGACAACATTGTGGGGGGACCTAACAACACGGGTACGCTCATTGAGCAAAACATTATCGGTGCATCTGCCACCAGCTTTACTGACCCCGGCGGCACCAACCGCACGCTCAATGAGGGCATCGACCTGAACGGCTCAGACAACGGTATCGTGCGCAACAACCTCATCGGCTTCAACGGCGGCATGGGCATTTGGGTAGCCAATAGCTTCAATGACGCCAGCAACGGCGCGAACGGCAACACCATCAGCAACAACGAGGTCCGGAGCAACGCGCTACTTACCAATGCTGGCAATGGGGAGCGCTTGGTATTTGACGGCCTCGAGCTGCAAGGCACCAGCACGGGTAATACCGTATCGGGCAACCTGATAACGGCGAATACCGGCCATGGCATCGACAGCTTCGGCAATAACATCGGCGGTAACACGATAACTGGTAATACCGTCTCGAATAACGGGCTAGGTGTGGCCAACAACACTGGCGAGGAAGGCTCGGGCCTGCGCGTCTTCGGTGCCGCCAACCCGACTCTCATTTCGGGCAACGTATTGAGCGGCAACAACGGCTCGGGCGTGCTGGTGATTGGCTCGGCCAATCAAGTAGCCATTTCGCAGAACTCGACCTTCAATAACACCCGCCTGGGCATCGACTTGCTCGTCGACGATAACCCGCCCGCCTTCTACAACGGCAACACGGGCAGCACGTCGAACGTGACCCTCAATGATAACGGCGACGGCGACACGGGCGGCAACGGCTTGCTCAATTTCCCGGTCATTACCTCGGCTACCATTCTCAACGGCAACCTCGTGGTGCAGGGCGTCGCTCGTCCTGGCGCGGCCATCGAGCTATTTACCCCCAGCAGCACCGCCAACGGCGTGGCCGCCAACGTGGGCTTCGGCCAAGGCCAGACCTACCTAGGTACCTTCACGGAGGGCAGCGGCGCCGATACCGACAGCGGCACGGGCACTTACGCGGGGCTCATCAACGGCCTAGACCAGGGCACCGATAACACCAACCGTTTCAGCTTTACTATTCCGCTGACGGGCAACTTTGCTGCCTACGCGGCTGGCTCGCAGCTGACCAGCACGGCCACGCTCAGCAACTCGACTTCGGAGTTCTCGGGCAACGTGACCGTGACCAACGCCCTCGCGGGCTACGTGTACGAGGACGTCAACTACGGCGGCGGCGCCGGCCGCCCCCGCTCGGCCAGCGGCACCAGCGGCCGCCCCGGCGCCCGCGTGGAGCTCTACGACGCCAGCGGCACCTTCGTGGCGGCCACCACCACCGATGCCACCGGCCAGTATGCCTTCAACGTGCCGGCCGCGGCCTACACCGTGCGCGTGGTCAACAGCACCGTCACGAGCAGCCGCACGGGCTACGTGGCCGGCCTGCTGCCGGTGCAGACCTACAACGGCACCACCACCCGCGTGGGGGGCGAGAACCCGGCTAAGGTGGACGCGGGCAACGGCGCCGCCGGCACCAGCCTGGCTAGCCTGAACACGGCCACCACCATTGCCGAAAGCCAGGCTACCCTGACCCTGGGCACCGGCACCACGGCCGGCCCCGACTTCGGCTTCAACTTCGATGTGGTGGTGAACACCAACGACGCGGGCCAGGGCTCGCTGCGCCAGTTCATCACCAACGCCAACGCCCTCGGCGGCGAAAACCTACTGGCGCAGGCTGGCTCGAACGCGGCCGGCACGCTGCCAGCTGGTGTGGAAACGAGCATCTTCATGATTCCGAACGGGACGGCCCGTCCGGGCCTGCTGGCCAGCAACAATGGTGGCCCGGCCTCGCAGCTAACCAACGGCGCAGCGCTCATTACCCTGAGCTCGACACTGGCCAACATCAGCGGCACTAACGGGGCTAACACCTCGCTCGACGGCTCGACGCAGACCTTTAACATTGGCAACACCAGCGCCGCCGTCACGACGGCCGGCAGCGAATCGACCGGGCCAGAAGTTGTCATCAACTTCAACAATACCAATGGCTTTGGCACTTCAGCTGCCAATACCCGCATTATCGGGCTGGGCCTCACGGGGGCCAACTCGGGCTCTGGCTCTGGCGCGGCAGCCCTACGGGTAGACAATGGCGCCAGCAATTCGCTTATCCTGAACAACACGTTCTACAGCAACGGGGCCAACTTCCGCCTCAATAGCGTGAGCGGCGTGACGGTAACCGGCAACATTTCGCGCAATGCCACTTTCGCCGACTCGGATGGGATTGAGCTATCAACTACCTCCAACAGCACCATCACGAACAACCAGTTTCTGAACAACGCGGGCTTTGGTATCGACTTCATCGCCGGCCCCAGCAACAACAACACGCTAACCGGCAACATCTTCTCGGGCAACGGCCAGAACACCACCAACGGGCAAACGGCCGGCATCGGCCTGCGCGCTACCTCCTCAAACAACATTATCAGCGGCAACACCTTCACGGGCAACGTGGGGGATGGCATTTCGGCCACGGCCGGCACCGGCAACACCTTCTCGCAGAACAGCTTCTACGGCAACGGCAACCTGGCCATCGACCTGGCCAACGGGGGCGCGCTGAACGGCGACGGCGTGACGCTGAACGACAGCGGCGACGGCGACACCGGGGCCAACGGCCTGCTCAATTTCCCGGTCATCACCTCGGCCACCATCCTCAACGGCAACCTCGTGGTGCAGGGCTTTGCCCGCCCCGGCTCGGCCATCGAGCTGTACAACCCTGGCCCGGCCGCTGACCCCACCAACTTCGGTGAAGGCCAAACCTACCTAGGCACCTTTACCGAGGGCAGCGCGGCCGACACCGACACCGGCACGGGTACCTACAGCGGCACCCAGCCCAACGGCCTCAACGAGGGCACCGACAACACCAACCGCTTCTCGTTCACGATTCCGCTCACCGGCCGCTTTGCCGGCTACACGTTCAACTCGCTGCTGAGCAGCACAGCTACGCTAAGCGGCTCGACCTCGGAGTTTGGGGGCAACGTGCGGGTAATAACCGCACCCGTACCCAACGACGCGACCAACGCCAGCATCGCCAGCAACGCTCCCTCGCCCGTAACGCTGAACCCCAGCCTGTCGGGCACGGCCTACGGCAATACGCAGAACGTAACCACGAACACGGCCAACGCCATCAGCTACTACACCATTGCCAGCCTGCCCACCAGCGGCACGCTCTACTACAATGGCACGGCGCTGACGAGCGGCAACCTCGCCACCACGCAGGTAGCCAACCCGGCCCTGCTGAGCTACCTGCCCACGCGCGGCTTTAGCGGCAATGCCACCTTTACGTACACCGCCACCGATGCCGACGGGCTGACCAGCACCCAGCACAACACCAGCGGCACCGTGGCCAACGGCCCGGCCACGTACACCATTCCGGTGGCGGCCTCGGCCGACGTGACGGCCAGCCTCACGGGCAGCACCACGCTCACCCCCGGCCAGCCCACGGGCTACTACACGGCCACCTTTACCAACCTGGGCCCCGACGGCGCCAGCGGCGTAAACCAGACCATCACCCTGCCCACCGGCGCCAGCCTGAGCCCGGCCCAGCAGGTCGCCCTCACGGGCACCTACTCGGGCACCTCGTTTGTGACGACGGGCACCGGCACCTCGGCCGTGACGACCATCACCTTTGCCAACGGCAACACGACCCTGGCCAGCGGCGCGGTGAATGCGTACCGCTTCGCCTTCACGGCGCCCACCACGGCGGGCAGCTCGACGCTGGCGGCCAATGTGAGCACTACCAGCAGCGAGGGCGCCAACGTGGCCGCCAACGCGACCAGCCTGGCCCTGACTACGGTGCCGGTAGTAGACCTGCAAGCCACCGTTTCGGTTGGTTTCGGCACGGTATCGCCCGGCAGCACGGCCAGCTTCACGGCCACTTTCACCAACCTCAGCGCCCCCACGGCGACGGGCGTAGTGGAAACCGTACAGCTGGCACCGGGCCTCACGGGCCTCACGGTGAGCGGCCAGACGGGTACGCCCAGCGGCAACACCGTCACCTTTGCCAACGGCGCTGTCTACAACAGCACCACGGGGCTGCTGACCTACGCTACTACTACGCTGCCCACGGGCTCGGTATCGTCGGTTATCACCTTCACGATGCCCGCCAGTGGCGTGGTAACGGCCACGGCTGGCCTCTCGACCGCCACTACCGAGCCTAACTTAGGCAATAACGTGCAGTCAATCAGCATCGTGGCCGGGCCGCGCTTTGACCTGGCTACTACCCTCAGCGGCCCCACCAGTGCGGTGGCCGGCTCGCCGGTGACGCTGAGCCTGACCACGACCAACAACAGCGGCCAGGCCGTGACCGGGGCGGTGCAAACCGTGCAGCTGCCGGCCGGCCTCAACCCGGCCGTCGGCCCGCCCGGCGTGTTCGTCAGCAACGGCGGGACCTACGACAATGCCTCGGGCCAGGTAACCTTCCCGGCCCTGGGCAGCCTGCCCGCCGGCCAGACGGTAGCCAACACCATCACCTTCCTGGCCCCGAGCGCGGCCTTCACGCCTTCGGCCCAGGTAACGCCCAACACCGTGAATGCCGGCGACACCAACCCGGCCAACAACACGGCCTACCTCAACGGGGCCGCCAGCAGCACCGCCACCGGCGCTACCCTGACGCCTAACCCGGCTACCACCGCAGTAGCCAACCTGACGGCTACGCTGACCACTACTTCGACCATCGTGAACGCGGCCACGCAAGTGAGCTTCACGGTGGGGGCCAGCAACGCCGGCCCCGGCGCGGCGGCCAACGTGACGGGCCACTTGCAATTGCTGCCCGGCCTGAATGCCACTACCCTGCTGGTAGCGGGCGCGGCCGGCACTCTGCAACCCGATGGCGTGACCTACAACTTCGCCAACGGGGCCAACTACCAGGCGGTGAGCTACAACAGCCAGACCGGCCTGCTGAGCTACGCCGCCGCGGCCGCTTCGCTGGCCAGCGGCGCTAGCTTCTCGCTGCCGGTGACCCTGACCGTGCCCGCCACGGTGGGCAACGACGGCCAGCTGCTGGCTACCAACTCGGTAGGCAGCGCGACCTCGGACAACGTGCCGGCCGACAACGTGAAGGCCGTGACCGTAGCGGTGCGGCCCGCCAGCGACCTGGTGGCTGCCCTCACCGGCCCCACCAGCAGCGTGGTGCCCGGCCAAAGTGTGACTTACACGGCGACCTTCACCAACAACGGCCCCAGCACGGCCCGCGCCACCGCCCAAACCGTGCAGCTGCCCACGGGCCTCACGGCCAGCACCCTCACGCTGGGCGGCCAGTCGGGTTCGTTTAACAGCGCCACCAATACGGTTGACTTTGCCAACGGCGCCAGCTACAACCCGGCCACCGGCCTCGTGACGCTGCCCGCCCTGGCCAGCGATGCGGCCGGCGCGGTGCAGGCCTTCTACCTCACCTTTGTGGCCCCGGCCCAGAGCTACGTGGTGAGCGCCGCCACCAGCAGCGGCACCCCCGACCCGGCCCCGGCCAACAACGCCGCCAGCGTAGCCACCACCGTGACGCCGACCACCGACGTGGCCGTGGCCCTTGCCGGTCCGACCTCGGCCGTTATCGGCAACTACGTGACCTACACCCTCACCACGACCAACAACGGCCCCAACACGGCCACCGGCGTGGTGCCCACGCTGCGCCTGCCGGCCGGCCTCACCATTCAGTCGGCCCCCGCGGGCTACTCCTACGATGCCAGCGGCCTGCTCACCTTCCCGGCCATCGCCAGCCTGCAAGCGGGCGTGAGCGCCGAGAGCTACGTGACCTTCACCATGCCCAATGCCACCGGCGGGCAGCTAAGCGCCCTGGCCTCGGTGAGCAGCGGCACGCTCGATAACGTACTGACCAACAACACGGCGGCCGCCACCACCAGCGTGGCCCCGGCCTCTACGCCAGCCCCGGCGGCGGCTACCACCGCCGACTTGCTCACGAGCATCTCGCCCACCGGCACCTCGGCGGCCCCCGGCGGCACGGTAACCTACACCGCGGCCTACCGCAACAACGGCACCCTGGCCGCCACCGGCGTGGTGCCCACCGTGAGCTTGCCCACCGGCCTCGCCGCTACCGACCTCCAGGTGGGCGGCGTGACGGGTACGCTGGCCAACGGCCTCATCACCTTTGGCAGCGGCCCGGCCGCGGGGGCTACCTACGACGTGGCTACCGGCCTGCTTTCCTTCCCGACCATCGCCAGCCTGCCCTACAGCGCCACGGCTACGAGCTACTCGGTGGCTTTCTCGGCCCCGGCCAGCGGCCAGCTGGTAGTGGTGTCCACGGTTACGTCGAACACGACCGACCTGAACCCGGCCGACAACCGCAGCAACAGCAGCATCACGGTCAACTCGGCCTTCGACCTCACGACCAGCGTGGCGGGCCCGGTTTCGGCCCTGGCCGGCAGCCAGAACGTGTACACGATTAAGACCACCAACAACGGTCCGTCGACGGTATCGTCGGCTACCCAAACCGTGGCGCTGCCCAGCGGCCTCACCACCAGCACCCTGCTGGTGGCCGGCCAAACGGGCACGGTATCGGGCAACACCATTAGCTTCTCGAACAGCGGGGCCAGCTACGACACCGGCAGCGGCCTGCTGACCTTTGCCGGCATCAGCAACCTGGCGCCCGGCGCTGGCAACGCGGTGAGCAATACCATCACCGTGACCATGCCGGCCTCGGGCTCGCTCACGGTGGGCAATGCCTCGGTGAGCACCACCGCCCCCGGCGAAACCAACACGACCAACAACACGGCGAGCTTCACTACCGTCACGGCCCCGCTGAGCTTTGCGCCGGTGGCCCAGAACATCGTGAACAGCCTGCGTAGCCCCGAGGGCAACACGGCCAACGCGCTGGCCATCTCGCCGCTTTTCGCCACCGACTCGGACGGCAGCATCTCGAACTACTACATCCAGAGCCTGCCCACCAGCGGCACGCTCTACTACAACGGCGCGGCCATCGGCAGCATCCCGAGCGGCGGCTACCAGGTGGCCAACCCCGCGCTGCTGAGCTTCGACCCGGCCAACACGTTTGCGGGCGACGTATTCTTCACCTACACCGCTACCGACAACAACGGCGTGGCGAGCAATCCGGCCCTCTACACCATCCCGGTAGCTCAGGATATTGCCTCGGCCTACACGGCCTACAACACGGCCAAGGGCGGGGCTAACACCTACAAGACCAACGACGTGCTGGCCCAGGTAATTGACCCCAACAAAGCCGTGTACACCAGCGCGGGCACCATCTTCGACGCCACCACGGGCACGCTGCAAGCCGGCGCCGCCAACGGCCTGCTCACCTCGGGCACCAACGCCGTGCTGGCCGCCACCGGCCCCAGCGGCAACACGGCCAACACCCTGCCCGCCGGCGTGAGCCTCGACCCGGCCACCGGCCGCATCTACGTGAGCGACGCCAGCCAGCTCGCCAACAACTCCACGGCCCGCACCTACTCGGTGTTCGTGATTACGACCGATGCCAACGGCGGCATCAGCCAGGCGCTGGCCACGTTCACCATCGGGGCATTCCCGCTGCCGGTGGTGCTGGTTGACTTCACGGCCCAGGCCGTGCAGAACCGCGACGCGCTGCTGCGCTGGGGCACGGCCTCGGAGAAGAACAACGACCACTTCGACATCGAGCGCAGCCTCGACGGAGTGAGCTTCGCTAAAATCAGCCAGCTGGCCGGCCACGGCACTACCAGCGCCGCCAGCGCCTACGCCTTCACCGATGCCGGCGTGGCCGCCCAGGCTACGGGCCCCGTGTACTACCGCCTGCGCCAGGTTGACCTCGATGGCACCAGCAGCTTCTCGCCCGTGCGCTCGGTCGGCTTCACGACCAGCGCGGCCCCGGTAGCCCTGAGCCTGTACCCCAACCCGGCCCAGGCCAACACCAAGCTCGACCTGAGCCAGCTGCCCGCCACCGGCTCCTACCAGGTGCAGCTGCTCGACGCCACCGGCCGCCTCGTGCTGAGCCGCACGCTGGCCGGCGGCCTGCCCCAGCCCCTGGACGTGCACGAGCTGGCCAGCGGCGCCTACCTGGTGCGCGTGAGCGGCCAGACGGCCGACGGCACTGCCTTCCAGCAGACCCTGCGCCTCACCAAAGAGTAGGCTATGCAACCAAGTGCCGGCCCGAAAAGGCCAGCAGCAAAAGGCCCTCCCCACTTTGGGGAGGGCCTTTTTTTATGATTATTCCGCAAAATACCTTGCATCATTCGTTGCCAAAACGATGAGTCCTGCTGTTAGCAGCGCGCTTGGCAACGGGTAGCTTCGGGCGGCGCGCCGCTGCTTTTTGGCCGGATTGGCGGCGCTGGCCCACGGATAGCCTTGCATTAGCTGCTGGAGCCAAAATTCCTTTTGCAATAAAATGAGTCAATCCAGGGGCGAACCATATTATAAAAGTTTATCTATAAAGTACAATAAATTATTTCCTAATCGACACCACTCAGATAATTTTATGCGGTTTATCGGCACTTTAAGCAGTGTTTTTTGTTAACGACGCTGAATACATCCCTTACCAATACAATTTTTAGTATACTTTTGTAAAAGCTATCGATGGCTATTCTATAGGTTAAATACATTTTTATTGTCTATACTATTTATGCCGGTATCACTACAACGTTGGCAATGGGGACTGTGGCTGCTCGCGGTGAGTTGCGCAAAACCCACTACTGGCTGGGCCCAGCAATACCTTGGGAGCAACTTAGTGCTAAATGGTACTTTTAGCACCCAGCCTACTGGCACCAACATCGCGGCCGGCACCGACCTGGGCAGCTGGAAAAGCGCGCGCAGCTACACCGCCAGCCGGGCCGACGCTGCCGAAAACCAGGCCGCCAGCCAGGCCGGCCCGGCTAGCTACCGCGCGGGCAACGCGCTGCTGCAAAACCCGTTTCCGGGCGATGCCGCCAACAGCGTGGCCCCCAGCAACACCTGGCTGCTGTATAATGGCAACCTGGGCGTAACGACGGCCACGCCTACGTTTGCCGGCATCGTCTCCAGCTTTATCTGGTACCAGGATGTGCAGATTGTGGCCGGGGGCTCGTACATCTTCTCCTACTACGCTTCGAACGCCCTGAACCCCAGCCTGTCGGGCAAGGCCCTGCCCACGGTCAACTTCCGCATTCGCAACGCGGCCAACAACAATGGCCTGGGCAACTTTGGGGGCACTACCCTGGCCGAGGAAGCCACCGCCCACAACCAGGTCGATACCTGGCAGCGCGTGCAGTACACGATTGAGGGCGCTACCACGGCCAGCTACGTGGCCTCGACGGGCTCGGCCACGCTGCGCTTTGCGCTGAGCGATGGCAGCGCCACGCCCGCCACCGACGGCGGCGACGTGGCTCTTACGGGTATTTCGCTGCGGCGCATCAACCAGGTGCCGCGCGGCCAGCAAACGGCCCCCACGGTGTTTGGCCGGCAGGGCATCGTGGCGCTGCCCACCCTGCGCGCCGACGACCCCGACCCCGATGGCGCGGTGGTGTCGTACAAGATAAAAGTGCTGCCGCCCGCCGCCCAGGGTGTGCTGCTGCTGAACGGCTCGCCGGTGCGCGCCAGCCAGGTGCTGACGACCACCGAGGCGACGGCGCTGAGCTTTAACCCCAACCGCAGCTTTTCGGGCAACGCGCTCTTTACCTACACCGCTACCGACAACAACGGCGGCGAGAGCCTCGACCTCAACTACGGCATTCCGGTGGATGAAAACAGCTGCAACACGCAGTCGCAGTTCAGCTTTGCCGGCCGCGCGCTGGCCGAAGACTGGCGCACCGGCCACACTGTGCTGGTCGATGGCGTCAACATCGCCAGTACCTTCACGGCCCCGGGCCTGGCCCCCGACGCCCTGACGCTGGCCATTGCCGACGAAACCGGCAACGACCCCGGCGCGGCCCAGCCCGGCAAAGGCCTGGTGTGGACGGCCGACTACGGCGACGATGCCACGCGCACGCCGGCCAACCGGCAGTCGAGTTTGACATTCACGTTTACGGATGCCCTCACGAATGCGCCCCGCTTTCTGAGCAACTTCACGATGGTAGTGGGCGACCTCGACCGGGCTTCGGCCGCCGGCGCGGCTACCGTGGCGGGCTTTGTCGACCAGGCCATCTTCAGCGGCACCAAGGCCGATGGCACCACCGTGACGCTGACGGCCGCCGACATGGCCACCGCCGCCAACGTCAACGCCCTCACGGCCACTAACACCGTAACCGGCATCGGCAGCTCGGGCAGCCCGGCGGGCAACCTGGTGCTGGCCTTTCCGGTGCCGGTGCGCGACGTAACCGTGACCTACACCAACGCGCAGGCCATCGACAACCCAGCCAACCAGGCCATTACCGTGCTGCACCTCTCGTGGTGCGGCGAGGCCGACCTGGCCACTACCCTCAGCGGCCCGGCCACGGCCGCCGCCGGCCAAACGGTGTTTTACTACGCCACTACCACCAACACCGGCCCGCGCACCACCAGCAGCGCCGTCACCACCATCCTGCTGCCCGGCCGGCCCGCCGCCAGCACCGTGCGCGTGCCCAACGGCAGCTACGACGCCGGCACCGGCCTCGTTACCTTTAATGCTACTACCCTGGCCCCCGGCAACTCGGCGGTCAACTACGTGAGCTTCGTGATGCCGGCGGGGATTACTTCCTTTGCGGGCCGGGCCCAAAGCAGCGCCCTCGAAATCGACAACACGGCCAGCAACAACGACGGCTCGCTGGCCGCCGCCAACGTGACGACCACCGTGGGCGCCACCGGCGCGGCCGGCACGCCGCTGGCCTGCCCGCCCAGCCCCGGCAAGGATGGCACGGTGGCCTCGCTCACCGCCGCCCCCAACACCTACTACCTGCCCGCCCCCAACATGACGGCGGCGGCCGGCCAGCCCAACATCGGCCTCAGCGCCACGGCCCTGAGCGGCACGGGCGCCGCCGCCGCCGCCACGGCCACGCTGGTGCCCGGCGACCTGGTGCTGATAGTGCAGATGCAAGGGGCCGACCTGAGCACGGCCAACGACGACACCTACGGCGACGGCGGGGCCGGCCCTTCGGCCAACGGCAACCTGACGACCAGCTTCACGGCCGGGCACTACGAGTACGGGGTAGTAGCGAACAACAGCGCCACCATCGTGCCCGGCACGGCCCGCACCCTCACCCTGCGCGACAACCTGACCTACGCCTACACCCAGGCCGATGCCACTACCACCCGGGGGCGGCAGAGCTACCAGGTTATCCGCATTCCGCAGTACGCGGCCCTCACGCTGGGCGGCACCATCGCGCCGCCGGCCTGGAACGGCCAGTTGGGCGGCGTGCTGGCCCTCGATGTGGCCGGCCCGCTGAACTTCAACGGCCAGCGCCTCGATGCGTCGGGGGCGGGCTTCCGGGGCGGCGCGGGCCGCCAGCTGGGCGGCACTGCCGGCCTCAGCAGCAGCGACTACCTCACCCCCAACACCTCGAATGGCGGCAAGGGCGAAGGCACGGCCGGCACCCCGGCCTACGTGGCTACCTACGCGGCCAGCGGCACGGCCGGCGCGCTCGTAGCCACGGGCAGCGCCTATCCAGGCGGCGACAACGGGCGCGGCGCGCCCGGCACGGCCGGCGGCGGCGGCACCGATGGCGACCCCACCGGCCTCAGCGACCAGAACACCGGCGGCGGCGGCGGGGCCAACGGTGGCCGCGGCGGCCGTGGCGGCAACGCTGCGGCCAGCAACCTGGCCGTGGGCGGCGAGCCCGGGGCGGCGTTTCCGGTGGCTGGCAGCGCGCGCCTGGTACTGGGCGGCGGCGGCGGCGCGGGCGTGAGCAACAACGGCAGCGGCGCGGGCGGCACGGGCCTGGCCAGCAGCGGCGCGCCGGGCGGCGGCATCGTGCTGGTGCGCACGGGCACTGTAGCAGGCTCGGGCAGCATCGTGGCCAATGGCTACAACGCCGACAACAGCGTGGCCAACGACGGCAGCGGCGGCGGCGGCGCGGGCGGCTCCATCCTACTCACGGCCCAGAACACGGGCACGCTCGGCAGCGTGAGCCTAGCGGCCAACGGCGGCGCGGGCGGCACCAACACCGGCGGCATGGCCTACGGGCCGGGCGGCGGCGGCGGCGGCGGCTTCCTAATCGCCAACGGCGCGGTGGCCAGCACCTCAGCCCTGGCCGGGGCCAATGGCACTACCGCCGGCACCACGGCCTACGGGGCCGAAGCGGGCACGGCGGGCGTGGGCAACACGGCCATCAGCAACAGCATCGCGGCCTCGGCGGCCAATGCCAGCTGCGTGGCCGATGTGGCCAGCAGCCTCACGGGCCCGGCCTCGGCTACGGCGGGCGGCACCGTCGGCCTCAACATAACGTTTGCCAACTACGGCGCGCTCACGGCCACGGGCCTTGCGGCGCAGGTGTCGCTGCCCGGCACGCTCCTGCACGTAGTGGCCCCCGGGGCGGTCGTTTCGGGCGGCGGGGCGGGGCCCTACGTCCTCACGTATTCAGCGGCCCTGGGCTCGCTGGCCAGCGGGGTTAGCCAGTCGTTCCCCATTTCGTATGAAGCTCCGGCGAGCGGCGCGGTGCAGGCCGATGCCAGCATCACGACGGCCGGCGCGGAAGTGTACACGGTTAATAACGCTTCGACCCTCAGCACGAGCATCGGCAGCTCTGCCGACGTGACGACGACCATCACCGGCCCGGCTTCGGCCAACCCCGGCCTGCCCACGGGCGATTTCCTGGTAACCTTCACCAACAATGGCTCGACCCCGGCCAGCGACGTCACGCAGAGGGTATCGCTACCCGCCGGGGCCAGCCTCGCGCCGAGCCAGCTCGCGGCCCTGCAAGCCAAGTACGCCAGCTCGCCGGTTTCGATTAGCTACGCGGCCGGCACGCGCACGCTGTCGTTTGCCCTCGCGGCGGGCAGCAGCTCGCTGCCTGCGGGCAATACCAACTCGTACAGCTTCCCCATCATGGCGGCGGCCACGCCGGGCCCGGCCGATGTCACCAGCATCGTGGGCACCTCGTCGGGGCAGAACGTGGGCAGCGGCTCGCAGCCCGACGCGGCCACCTTCACCTTCGCGGTAGCGCCGCTGGCCGATATGCTGGCCAGCCTCGCTCCCAACGGCTCGGCTACGGTAGCGGCCGGCGGCACGGGCACCTTCGTGGCCACGTTTGCCAACAGCGGCCCCAGCCCAGCCACCGACGTGGCCCCGACCGTGCAGCTGCCGGCCGGCCTGGCCGGCGTGACGTTCCCGAGCGGCCTCGGCGGTACCTACAACGCCGCTACCGGCCTCGTGACCTACGCCCCGGCCGCTACCCTGGCGGCGGGCAGCAGCCTGCGCTCGACCATCAGCTTTGCCATGCCCGGCACCCCGGTGGCGGCGGCGGCGGCCGTGACCGCGAGCAGCAACGAAGGCACCAACACGGCCAACAACACGGCGACGGCGGCCATCGCCAGCGCCTCGAACTTCGACGTGACGACGACCATCAGTGGCCCGGCTACGGCGGCGGCCGGCACGCCGGTTACGCTGAGTGTCATTACCCGCAACGCCGGCCCCGGCGTGGCGGCCCGCACCACGCAGACGGTGCTGTTGCCGGGGGTGTTTACCAGCCTCTACGTCAGCAACGGCGGTACTTTCTCGAACGACGGCAGCAGCACTACCGTGACGTACCCGGCCCTGACGGGCCTGGCCGGCGGGGCCAGCGTCAACAACAGCATCACGCTGGTGATGCCAGCCTCGGCGCTCGCCAACATCACGGCCAGCGTGGCGGCCCCCGGCGAAACCAACGTGCTCGCCAACTCGGCCACGGCCAGCGTGGGCACCACGGCGGCGGCCTCGGGCAGCGCGAACCTGTATGCCACCATCGCGGCGGCTACCGTAGATGCGCCCGCTGCGCCCCTGGCTGGCCCGGTAGCCCCGGCTACCTCGCTGCAACTCACCATCGTGGCCGGCAACCGGGGCCCCAGCGCTGCTGCTAACCCGGTCGTCCGCGTGGCGCTGCCCGCCGGCCTGGGCGGCGTATCGGCCAGCAACGACGG
Organism: Hymenobacter sp.; assembly: GCF_035709525.1. GTDB lineage: Bacteria > Bacteroidota > Bacteroidia > Cytophagales > Hymenobacteraceae > Hymenobacter. The sequence continues at coordinate 19,035 of NZ_DASTEP010000131.1, forward strand.
GGGGTACGATGCCAACACGGGCGTCGTGACGTTCCCTGCCGTGGCCAGCCTGGCGCAGGGCGCGGCGATGCGCTACACCCTCGTGCTGCCCGCGCCCGCCACCGGGCCGCTGGTGCCGGTAGTAAGCATCAGCTCGACCGCCCCCGAAACGGTAATGGCCGACAACGTGGCCTCGACCAAGGTAGATGTGCTGCCCCTGGCCGACATGACGACCTCGGTGAGCGGCCCCTCGGCCCCAACCACGGGCCAGCCGGCTACCTACGCCATCGCCACTACCAACGGCGGCCCGACCCAGGCCCTGGGTGTGACCCAGACCGTACTGCTGCCCGCCGGCCTGCCCTCGGTAGCCCTGGCCAACGCCACGGGGGCCGCTATTGCGCTGCCCGCCGGGGCCTACGACCCGGCCACCGGCCTGCTCACGCTGCCGGCGGCGGCGGTGGCGGCCACCCAGCCCGCCGGGGCGTCGGTGCTGACTTACGTGACCTTTGCGGTGCCCGCAAGCGCCGGCTACCCGGTGACGGCGGCCGTGGCTACGACCTCGCAGGAAACCAACTCGACCAACAACACGGCCAGCGTGAGCACTACCCCCGCCACGGCGGCCGACGTGCGCGTGGCCCTGAGCGGCCCCGGCACCGTGGTGCAAGGCAACCTGCTGACGTACACCGTAGCCACGGTGAACACCGGCGCCTCGACCAACCCCAGCTCGACGACTACCGTGCAGCTGCCCGCCGGCCTGGCCAGCGTGCAAGTGAGCGGCGGCGGCTCGTATAGCAGCAGCACGGGCCTCGTTACCTTCCCGGCCCTGGCCAACCAGGCCGTGGGCGCGGCGGGGGCCGTCAGCAACACCATCTCGTTTGCCGCCCCGGCAGTTTCGCCCCTGGTGCTTACGGCCCAGGTAGCGGCCACGCCGGCCGGCAACGACCCCAACCTAAGCAACAATTCGGCTACCCTGAGCACGCTGGTGAGCCCGGCCAACACCGACCTGGTAGACGAGTCGGTGACCATCGCGGCCACCGTGGGCGGGGCGCTCGTGAGCGCGGCCAACCCGGTAGTGGCCGGGGGCACGGTGGTTTTCAACCTGACGGCGGCCAACGCCGGCACGGCCAGCACGGCGGCCGGCAACGTGTCGCTGCGCGCGCAGCTGCCCGTGGGCCTGAATGCCTGGGACGTAATGGTGAACAACGGCGGCTACGACCCCGCTACCGGCGTGGTGCTCTTCGATGCCCTGAGCAGCCAGGCCCCGGGCGTCAGCACTGGCTTTACCATCACCGTAAACAACGTGCCCGGCGGCACGAGCCCGCTCGTGGCCTCGGCCCTGGCCAGCACCACCAACAGCGACCAGAACCCGAACAACAACGCAGCTACCCTGACGCTGCCCCTGGCCGCGCGCGCCGACGTGACGACGAGCATCGGCGGGCCGGCTACCGTGGCGGCCAATGGCACGGCTACTTACGTAGTAGCCACCCGCAACGTGGGCCCCTCGGCGGCCAGCTCCGTGAGCACCACCGTGCAGCTGCCCACCGGCCTCACCGGCGTGGCGGCCAGCGGCGGCGGCACCTACGACCCCAATTCGGGCGTCGTGACCTTCCCCACCGTGGCGAGCCTGGCGGGCTACCCGGGCCCGGCCAGCGCCAGCGCGGCCGCCCCGCAAGTGGCGTACACCATCGCGCTCACGGCCCCGGGCACCCTCACGGCCTCGGCGGGCTACACCCTCACGAGCACCGTGCACACGGCTACTACTGAGCTCAGCACCCAGGCTTCTAACCAGGCCAGCCTCACCACCACGGCTGCCAACCAGCCGCCGATGGCTCTGGATGTGGTGAACAGCCTGCAAACGCCCGCGAGCAACACAAGCCAGCAACTGCTCATTGCGCCGCTGGCTGCGGCCGACCCCGATGGCAGCGTAAGCAGCTACACGCTCACGAGCCTGCCGACCAGCGGCACGCTGTTTTACAACAACGGCGGCAGCTACGCGGCCCTCACCAGCAGCCACCTGCTGGGCGGCACCGCGCAGCTCAACCTGACGCCCGCGCAGGCCCAGATGCTGCACTACTCGCCGGCGGCGGGCTTTGCCGGCAACGTCTTCTTTGGCTACCTGGCTACCGACAGCGGCAGCCCCGCCCAGGCCAGCGGCGCGGCGCTTTACACCCTGCCGGTGGGGGCCGACAATGCGTCGGTGTACACCAAGACGCCGGCGAAAACGGCGGCCAGCGCCTACGCGGCCAATGACGTGCTGGCCTTCGTGACCGACGACAACGGGGCGGTGTACACCACCAGCGCGCTGGTGTACGACGCGGCTACCGGCACCCTGCAAGGTGGGGCGGCCAACGGGCTGGCCACGGCCGCCAGCACCGGCGAGCTCACGGCCTCGCCCTACGCCGCCATCTCAACCCTGTCGCAGCTCGGGGTGGCCCTGAACACGGCCACCGGCCAGCTGGTGGTGCAAACCCCCGGCAGCCTGCGCCCCGGCGACTACACCGTGACCATCGCCACTACCGACGTGTACGGCGGCACCACCGCGCAGCCCGTTTCGTTCACCATCGGCGGCACCGTGCTGCCGGTAGTGCTGAGCGAGTTCACGGCGCAGGCCGTGGCCAACCGCGACGCGCTGCTGCGCTGGGGCACGGCCTCGGAGAAGAACAACGACCACTTCGACATCGAGCGCAGCCTCGACGGGGTGCGCTTCGCTACCATCGGCCAGCTGGCCGGCCACGGCACCACCAGCGCCGCCAGCTCCTACACCTTCACCGATGCCAACGTGGCCGCCCAGGCCAACGGC
>NZ_DASTEP010000132.1:0-14393 GCF_035709525.1 Hymenobacter sp.
AGGAACCTCACTTGGTCGTCAGGCTCCCCTCTCCCGGAGGGGAGGGGCCGGGGGTGGGGTAACACGGCCGGTGGGCCTTGATAATAAACGATTTAACAGTTACTCAATTATGAAATTCTCCACTTACCTCTGCGCTGCTCTGCTCCTCGGCACTGCCGCCGGCTGCAAAGACCAGTTTACCGACCTCACGCCCCAGGGTACGGTCACGTATGCCAATTTTTGGCAGAGCGAGGCCGATGCGGTGGCCGCCTCCACGGCCCTGTATGGCTACATGAACAACGATGACATGTTCGGCCGGGGCTTCTTCTGGCTCATCAATGCCTCCGACGATATGGTGACCGGCCGCACCCGCGCCACCGCCGCCGCCACCCGCAACTTCACGGCCACCGGCTCGGAGGGCGACATTAACAAGATGTACGGCTACTCGTACCGCGTGATTCGGCGCTGCAACGAGGTGCTCAAAAACGTGCCGGGCATGAATATCAGCGCCAACCTCAAGAATCGCATCCTAGGAGAGGCGTATTTTATGCGGGCGTTCAGCTATTTCCACATCGCCACCCGCTACGGCGACCAGCGCGCCGGCGTGCCCATCGTGACCGAGGCCAACATGGACCAAGCGCTGTTTCCGCGCCCCGCCAGTGTGGTCGAGAACTTCCAGTTGATGGAGCAGGACTTTAAAAAAGCTGCCGACTTGCTGCCGCTCGTCACCACGTACCAGGCCGCCGACCTAGGCCGCGCCCACAAAGACGCCGCCTTGGCCTACCTCACCAAAACCTACGTGTACTGGGCGCAGTACGACAACACCAAGTGGGCCGCCGCCGAAACTGCCGCCGACGCCGTGGCCAACTCGGGCTCGGGCCGCGGGCTCATCAATACCGGCCAGCCCAGCAAGGATTTTCACAATGTATTTACTATCAGTAATAACTGGTCGAAGGAATACATCTGGTCGGTAGTATCGGGCAAGCAAGATGGCAGCATTCTGCCCGGCGTGCTGCTCGAAAATAAGGGCTGGGGCCAGTACAACGGCTGGGGCTACTTCCACCCCACGCTGGAACTGTACCAAGCCTTTGAGACCGGTGACCCGCGCCGTGAGGCTACCGTCATGACCTTCGGTGACACCTTCCAGTACCTGGGCCAAACGCGCCGCTACGCCTCCAGCAACTCGCTCACGGGCTTCCAGTTCAGCAAGTACATGGACCCCTTCACCACGCCCGTTAGCGACCATATCAACGCCAACGGCGACAAGCCCACTACCGACCTCAACGTGCCCCTCATGCGCTACGCCGAGGTGCTGCTGCTGAAGGCCGAGGCCCAAATCCGCCAGGGCAAGAGCGGCGACGCAGCCCTCAACGCCGTGCGCCAGCGCGCCGGCCTCACCCCCAAAACCAACGCCACCCTCGCCGACCTTAAGCAGGAGCGCCGCGTAGAGCTGGCCGGCGAGTTTGCCGACCGCCACGCCGACCTTGTGCGCTGGGGCGATGCCCAGGCCACCTACGCCCGCGTACAGCGCGGCCGCGACTACACCAACAAAACTGACCCCAACTCGACCTATACGGTCGTGACCGTGTGGCCCGCCCGCACCTTCAACCCCGCCATCCACAACGTGTGGCCCATCCCGCCGAATGACGTAGTGAACTCGCAGATTCAGCAAAACCAAGGCTGGTAGCGCCGTACCGTGGGCCCTGCGGGTCCGCGCGTTTCTTATATCGAAACCTCGCCTTGCGTGAACCTCACCCCCTAGCCCCCTCTCCAAAAAAGAGGGGGGACTAGTTTCTAATTCTAGAGCTAAAAACTAGAGCTAGAGCTAGAGCTAGAGCTAGAGCTAGTTCCCCCTCTTTTTTGGAGAGGGGGCTAGGGGGTGAGGTTCACGCAAGGCGAGCCAAAAAACCATGAAACTCCTCCTCGCCGCCCTCCTAGTCCTCCTACCCACCTTCCACCCGGCCCAGCCTCTGAACCAAGGCCACTCGCACAACGACTATTGGCGCCCACACCCACTCTATGACGCTCTCCAGCTAGGCTTCAAAAGCGTAGAAGCCGACGTATTCCTAATCGATACGACCCTGCAAGTCGGCCACGAGCGCGCCGCCCTGCGCCGCGCCAATACGCTGCAAAGCCTTTATCTCGACCCGCTGCGCAAAATCCAGCAAACGCAAAGTTTCTACACCCAGCCCACCGAGCTGTGGCTGTTTGTTGATTTCAAGAACGATGGCCCAGCTACCTACACCCGGCTGCGGCAGGTATTGGCCCGCTACCGCGACCTGCTTTCCACGCCCCGCCACCCGCGCCCGGCCGGCGTGCGCGTCATCCTCACCGGCGGCTACCCCCGCGCCGAGGTGCTAGCCGACCCTGAGGCGCTGGTATTTCTGGATGGCCAGCTAGCCGACCTAGGTGCTGCCCAATCTGCCCGCATCTGCACCGTCAATGGCGACTGGGCCACCTATTTCAAGTGGAACGGCCTAGGGGCTATGCCCGCTGCCGAGGCCGCCCACCTCCGCGCCTGGAATGACGAGGCTCAGCGCACCGGCCAAAAAATCCGCTTTTGGAATACGCCTGCTGCCACGCCCGCCCAGCGCCGCGCCGTGTGGGCCGCCCTGCTCCATTACCCCGCCGTGTTGGTCGGGGCCGACGAGCTAGCCGAACTAAAACAAGTTATTGATGACCAAGCTAAATTATAAGCTACTGCTGCTAGCCTGCGGCCTGCCTGCCACTGCCCGCGCCCAAACGTCCGCCACGCCCCCCGCCCGCAGCGCCGTTATCGAGGCCATCAAGCACCAGCCCGATAAAGCCCCGCCCGCTGAAGAGCCACTCTACAAGCGCGAGTACACCGCCGCGAAGCCTGCCTACGCCGTACCCGCACTCAAGCCTTACACCGGACCTAGGAAGCCGATTAAAAATATCATTCTCCTGATTGGCGATGGCATGGGCCCAACCCAGGTCACGGGTGGCCTCATCGCCAATCACGGCCAGCTTTATATGCAGCAGGCGCAGGCCACCGGCCTGTCCATTACCTGCAACCAGTACGGTAAGATTACCGACTCGGCCGCCAGTGCTACCGCTATGGCTACCGGCCACAAGACCTACAACGGTGCCCTAGGCGTCGATTCGGCGGGCCATACCTTCCGCAGCATCATGTGGGATGCGCGGGAGCACGGCAAGTCCACCGGCCTGGTAGCGGGCTGCGAACTGACCGACGCCACCCCCGCCGCATTTGCCATCACGCACCCTGACCGCAACCAGCCCGAGGCCATCGCGGCCAAATTCCCCGCCGCACCCATCGACTTTATGTATGCCGGCGGCCTCAAGTACTTCGCCCACCGCCAAGATGGCGTAGACCTGCTGGCTCGGTACCGTGCCCAGGGCTACCAGGTGGCTACCACGCCCGCCGCCGCCCAGGCGCTCACTTCGCCCAAGTCCATCGCCCTGCTTGCCGAAACCGGCCCGCCCCGCATGCCCGAGCGCACCGCTGCCTACATGACCCTAGGCGTAACTAAAGCCCTCGACCTGCTCGGCCGCAATAAAAACGGCTTTTTCCTGATGATTGAAGGCTCGCAAATCGACGACGCTGGCCACTTCAACAACACAACCTACAATGTGCAGGAAGTCCTCGACTTCGACCAGCAGGTAGGCCGCGCCTTTGCCTTCGCCGCCGCCAACGGCGAAACTCTAGTAGTAGTCACCGCCGACCACGAAACCGGCGGCTACAGCATCATCGACGGGGGCATGACCGAAGGCCAGGTAACCGCCCGCTTTGCCACCAATAAGCACTCCGCCGTCATGGTTCCCGTCTTCGCCTATGGCCCCGGCAGCGAGCTGTTCACTGGCATGTACCAGAACACGGAGATTTACGCCCGCATCAAGCAGGCGCTGGGCTGGAAGTAGCCACAGTTGCGCGGACTTTGTAGTCCGCGTGCGATAGCGAGCACCCAATGGAATGGCAGACGAACGCGGAATACAAAGTCCGCGCAACAAAAAATGCCCTGGCCGCAAAGCCAGGGCATTTTTATCTCACTTAGTCAGCCCGCCACCGGCGGGCGTCATCTGCGAAATCCGCTATTTAGGCGGCTTTCTTCTCCAGCACTTCGTCAATCAGGCCGTACTCTTTGGCCTCATCGGCACGCATCCAGTAGTCGCGCTCCGAGTTGTCGTAGATTTCCTGGTAGGTTTTGCCCGAGTGTTTTGCCAGAATGTCATACAGCTCCTTCTTGAGCTTCAGAATCTCGCGGGCCGTAATTTCGATATCCGTCGACTGGCCCTGCGCGCCGCCTGAAGGCTGGTGAATCATCACACGAGCGTGGGGCAGGGCCGAGCGCTTATTAGCAGCGCCGCCAGCCAGCAACACGGCACCCATCGAAGCCGCGAGGCCCGTGCAGATGGTAGCTACGTCAGGGTTCACGTACTGCATGGTGTCGTAGATGCCGAGGCCAGCGTATACCGAGCCGCCGGGCGAGTTGATGTACAGCAGGATATCTTTCTTCGCATCAACCGATTCCAGGAACAGCATCTGCGCCGTCAGGATGTTGGCGATATAGTCGTCTACGGCCGTACCTAGGAACACGATGCGGTCCATGATGAGGCGCGAGAATACGTCAATCTCCGCGAAGCGCGTGGGGCGCTCCTCAATTACCGAGCGGGTCATGCCGGTGGGCAGTATCAGCCCGTTGCGGGTCTGGCCTTCTACACTTTGAATGTATTGGTCAACACCCAACCCGTTAAGCCCTTGGTGCTTAACGGCAAATTTGCGAAATTCTTGTTTATTCAGCATTGGGTAAAAATGTAGGGTAAGCTTGCGCTGGCCCGTGTTCAAAAACAAAAGACGGACGCGGCGGCCGAATGTTGTGTATTGTGCGGACTTTGTAGCCCGCGTCTCATCAGGGAGAAACGTGTACTACAAAGTGTTCGCACTACACCAACAAAAAAGCCTTTACGCGAGGCGTAAAGGCTTTTTTAATTTCAATCAAAGCTAAGGAATTACCCCTCGTTTTGGTTGCGGAATTCTTCGGCCGTTACGGGTTCATCCGTAACAACAACTTTGCCACGGAGGGCTTCCACTACTTTCTCTGCCAGAATGGCCTCGTACTCCTGCACGTAGTTTTTGCCGTTCTCCTGCTTCAGGTAGTTGTCAGCAAAGCCTACCATGCCTTGGCGCATTTCGTCGGTCAGCTGCATGCCGCCGCCAAACTGACCTAGGATTTTGTCCAGCACGCGGTTGCGGATTTCATCGGTCTCTACTTTGAGGCCCATGTCTTCTACCACTTTGTTGCGGATAAGGCTCCACTTCAGCTCGCGCTCGTAGTCCGAGTAGTGCTGCTCTACGGTAGCGGCGTCGAGCTTGCCTTCGTTGGCGCGCACCAGCCACTTCTTGAAGAACTCAGTCGGAATCTGAATGGTCGTGTTGTCAATCAGCGCGTCGATGAGCTTGCGGTTCACCAGGTTATCCGACTCGCGGTCGTAGTTCTGCTGAATCGTCTCGCGGATTTTGGCGTCGTACTCCTCTTTCGAAGAAACCGTCTCGGGGCCAAATACTTTATCGAACAGCTCTTGGTTTTCCTCGGGGGCAGCCGTGCGGTTGATTTTCTCAACCTCTAGCGTGTAGTCGCCCGAAACCTGGCCAGCTTCCTCGCGGCTCATGCCGGTGAAGTTGCGGATGGCGCTGGCGTCACCGCCGAAAGCCACGCTCAGGTCGAACGTCACGGTGTCGCCGGCTTTCACGCCCACGAATTGCTCCTGGCCGCTCGTCACCTTGTTGATGGGTAGCAGGACGTTCTGGCCTTCGCCTTCCTCGCCAGCCTTTTTCAGCTTGCCCAGCAGGTAGTCGTTGGCTTCCGAAGCTTCGGGGTTGGTGGTTTCGCCAAATTGGCGGATAATCTGCTCGTTGGTCTCCGCCAGCGTGGCATCGTCGATGCTCACGGCCGAGCGCTTAATCTCTAGCTGCTGGTCAGCGGGTAGCTCGAAGTCGGGCAGCAGGCCCAGCTCAAACTGGAAGTCAAACGACTTGGCGGTGTCAAAATCGACATCGCTAGGAACCGGAATCGGCTCGCCCAGGATTTTTACGTTGTTGTCCTTCAGGTACGAATCCACGCTCTGACCCAGCAGGCGATTGATTTCGTCGGCCAAAATACCCTTGCCGTACATTTTGCGCACCAAGCCAGCCGGAACTTTACCGGGGCGGAAACCTTTGAATTGCGCTTTTTTGCTGGTTTCCTTGATTTGCTTTTCTACAGCATCGCTATAGTCAGCCTCGTCGAGATGCACGTTCAGCAGCCCGGTTAGCTGCTCCTCATTGCGGTCAAGCGTAATATTCAAAACGGTGGGAGCAAGCTGGTGCTTGCCAGTCGGGAAAGGTTAAAAAAAAAGCCCCTAACTACTTAGCCAGGGGCCTGTTTTGTTAAAAACAAGTGCGGATGGAGGGACTCGAACCCACACACCGTAAGGAACCAGAGCCTAAATCTGGCGCGTCTACCAATTTCGCCACATCCGCTTGTTGAGGTGCCCGTCGCCATTCGCTGCGGGGCCGCAAAGGTACATAGCATTTCGTAGCTATGCAAGAGTTGTGCGTAGCGCGAACTTTGTAGTTCGCGTTTATTTGTGCATCCTGTCCGAACGCGAACCATAAAATTCGCGCTACTTTTCTGCCCCGCTTATCGTTAGGTATAGTACTATGTCTCCTGTTATCGACCTCGAAGCTGAGCGCCAAGAAATTCTGCGCCAGTATCGCCGCCTGCTCCGCACCGCCAAGCCCTACCTGCAAGGCAATGATGCTAAGCTGATTAAAAAAGCTTTTAATCAAAGCCTCGAAGCGCACAAAGACATGCGCCGCAAGTCGGGCGAGCCCTACATCCTGCACCCACTGGCCGTGGCCCAGATTGCGGTAGAGGAAATAGGCCTAGGTACTACCAGCATCGTGGCGGCGCTGCTGCACGACGTAGTAGAAGACACACCCACCGAAATCAGCGATGTCGAGCGCGATTTTGGCCCCAAAGTGGCCCGTATTGTGGACGGGCTGACCAAGATTTCGGGCGTCTTCGAGCAGGGCACGAGCGAGCAAGCCGAGAACTTCCGCAAAATGCTGCTCACGCTGAGCGAAGACGTGCGCGTTATCCTCATTAAGCTCGCCGACCGCCTGCACAACATGCGTACGCTCGACTCGATGCCGCGCCACAAGCAGCTCAAAATCGCGTCGGAAACCATCTATCTCTATGCTCCGTTGGCGCACCGCCTAGGTCTTTACGCCATCAAAACGGAGCTCGAAGACCTGCACCTCAAGTACACCGATACGGAGATTTACAACGACCTGCGTGGCAAGGTCAAGCAGAGCCAGAGCGCCCGCAATCGCTTCATCAAGGAGTTTGTGCAGCCCATTGATGAGGAGCTGAAAGCGCAGGGCTTTAGCTACGAGATAAAAGGTCGGCCCAAAAGCATCTATTCGATTCTCAAGAAGATGCGCAAGCAAAACGTAACCTTTGAGGAGGTATACGACCTGTTTGCCATTCGCATCATTCTCGATGTGCCGCACGACCAGGAAAAGGCCGCTTGCTGGCAGGTCTATTCTATCGTAACCGACTTTTATCAGCCCAACCCCGACCGCCTGCGCGACTGGGTGAGCACGCCCAAGGCCAACGGCTACGAGAGCCTGCACACCACTGTGATGTCGCACCCCGGCCAGTGGGTAGAGGTGCAAATCCGCACCCGGCGTATGGATGACATTGCCGAAAAAGGCTACGCCGCCCATTGGAAATACAAGGATACCGGCAGCCTCCAGCCCGAAAGCACCCTCGAAGCCTGGGTGAACCGCGTGCGCGAAATGCTGGAAACTAACAACACCAGCGCGCTGGAATTCATGGAGGAATTCCGGCAAAACCTCTTCGTGAAGGAGGTTTACACCTTTACGCCCAAGGGCAAACTCATCATTCTGCCCGAAAAGGCGACGGCGCTCGATTTTGCCTTTGATATCCATACGCACATTGGCCTGCGCTGCCTAGGTGCCAAAGTCAACCAAAAACTAGAACCTTTCAGCTACAAGCTGCGCAACGGCGACCAAGTCGAGATTTTGACCTCGCACAAGCAGAAGCCGACTGCCGACTGGCTCAACTATGTGATTACCAGCAAGGCCAAGACGCGCATTAAAGACTACCTGCGCGACGACAAGCGCTCGAAGGCCGACGATGGTAAATTTATCTACGAGAAGCGGTTAGAGCTGATTGGGGTTGATAATACCCCCGAAAATTTTCAGCGGGTACTGACGTATTTCAACGTGCCCACCGCCCAGGAATTCTACTACCGCCTAGCAATGGGCCTGCTCGATGGCCGCGAAATCCGGGAGCCATTGTTTCGGCAGGAGGGTATTTTGTCGCCCCGTCCTTCGGTATTGGAGCCGAAGAAATTTGACAGCGAGATTCAAAAAATCAGGGGCTTGCACCCCAACATGCTGGTGGTGGGGGAGCGCACCGATAAGTTTAACCACAGCCTGGCGCGCTGCTGCAACCCCATCCCTGGCGACGATGTATTCGGCTTCGAAACCGAAACCGGCCTCATCATCCACCGCACCAGCTGCCACCGTGCCGTCGACCTCATGTCGAACTACGGCAACCGCATCGTGCGTGCTAAGTGGACCGACCAGCTCGAACTAGCCTTCCTGGCCGGCATCCGTTTCAAAGGCTCCGACCGGGTTGGTATTGTGAATGATATCACGCGCATCATTTCTACATCCTTGAAGGTGAACATGCGCTCTATCACCGTGGAAGCGAACGATGGTTTTTTTGAAGGTCAAATATTAGTTTTCGTAAATGATACCGACCACCTGAATAAGCTCATTCAGCGGCTAGTGCGGGTAAACGGCTTGTTGCAAGTAGAGCGGTTTGATTCGTAATGGCAAATACAGTTTTATCCGTCCACGGTCGCGACGTGAATGCGCGCACGCAGTGCGCGCATTACCACTCCGAGCGCGATATTATTGCCATCAAGCACAAGTGCTGCGACACGTTTTATGCCTGCATCGAGTGCCACAACGAACTAGCTGGCCACGCGCCGGTTGTGTGGAGGAAAACTGAGCGCACTGCCGAAGCCATTTTGTGCGGCAACTGCCGTAGTACACTAAGCATCAGCGAGTACTTAGCTTGTGAGAATGCCTGCCCGGTATGTCAGGCTGCGTTTAACCCCGGCTGCGCCAATCATTACCCGCTGTATTTCGAAATGTAATTCTATCCGCTGTTACTACCCGTAGCAGGAATTCCCAGCTCGCTCTTTATCCGTAATAGTCGTCTTATTTAAAGCTTTGGGTCGTATCGGTACCTAGGCTACTGCGCCCGCCGGACGTAGTCATTCGTATGCAAGCTTCCATTGTCGCCTCGCGGCCTCGCCACGTGCACCGGCTGGCCGTGAGCGCCTCCTTTTTATTGCAAGGTCTGTGTTTTTCGACTTGGGCCTCGCGTATCCCCACGGTGCAGCAAAAGCTACATCTCTCCGAAACCGAGTTGGGTGGCGTGCTGCTGGCGGTGCCGGTGGGCCTCATCGCGTCGCTGCCCATTACGGGCTGGCTGGTGGCCAAGCACGGCAGCCGCACCATGACGGTGCTGGCCGTGCTGCTCTACTCGGGCGCGCTGCCCCTGCTGGGCCTTGCCCAAAACGTGCCGCAACTGCTGGCCGCCTTGGTGCTGTTCGGCTTCGGTAGCAACATGGCCAATATCAGCGTCAATACCCAGGGGGTAGGGGTGGAGGCCATTTATGGCAAGTCCATCTTGGCTACCTTCCACGGTATCTGGAGCTTAGCGGGCTTTGTAGGGGCGGCCCTCGGTACGGCCATGATAGGCTGGGGGGTGTCGCCACTCCAACATTTTACGGGCATGGCTGCGTTTATCTGGTTGGGCGTAGCCCTGATGCGCCCCTACCTGGTACCCGCCGATGCCCCCAGCCCGGCCGACCAGCCGCTGTTTGTACTGCCTGATAAGGGCCTGATGCTTCTCGGAATATTGGCTTTTTGCTCGCTGTTGTCCGAAGGCACGATGTTCGATTGGAGCGGCGTGTATTTCAAAAAAGTAGTGCTGGCCGAAAAAGCGCAAGTGGGCCTCGGCTTCTCGGCCTTCATGGCCTTTATGGCAACCGGCCGCTTCATCGCCGATTGGTTTACCGATAAGTTTGGCCGGGCGCGCACCTTGCAGCTCAGCGGGTTGCTCACCACGGTAGGCCTGACGCTGGCCGTGGCGTTTCCAACATTGCTGGTCGCCTCCGTCGGCTTTATGCTAGTAGGCCTAGGTGTCTCGTCGGTGGTGCCATTGGTGTACAGCGCGGCGGGCCGTTCGCGCACCATGCCGGCCGGCGTAGCGTTGGCAGCGGTGTCTACGGTGGGCTTCGCGGGCTTTTTGCTGGGGCCGCCGCTCATCGGGCTGGTGGCGGGTGCTACCAGCTTGCGGGTGTCATTCGCCATCATCGCCCTCATGGGTCTGGCTGTGGCTGCCCTGGCCCGCCCGGCCACGGCCGAGTAGCCTCGGCCTAGGTATGAATTTTAGCGGTAGTAGCTTTGTAGTAATACTAGCCAAGCAACCGATACTATATAACGAGTAATTATCGTGAAAACCGACCTCCACGCCCCGCCTGCGCTGGTGCCCACCAGCGGCCCCGGCTCTAGCCTAGGTGGCTCTACCGAGACCGGGTACGCCGCGCGCCATGCGCCCAGCGCCGCCAGCCAAGCCACCCTGAATACCGACCGGCTCGAAGAAGTCAAAAAAATCTTCACCGCCCACCTCGAAAATAAAGGCCTGCGCAAAACCGCCGAGCGCTACGCCATCCTCGAAGAAATCTACGCCCGCTCGGGCCACTTCGATGTCGAGGAGTTGTATGCCGGTATGAAGGAGCGCAACCTACAAGTGAGCCGTGCCACGGTATACAATACCCTGGATTTGCTTGTCGAGCAAGGCCTTGTAAGCAAGCACCAGTTCGGCCGTAACCTCGCGCAGTACGAAAAAAGCTACGGCTACCGCCAGCACGACCACGTTATCTGCACCGAGTGCCACAAGGTAGTTGAGTTCTGCGACCCTCGCATCCACGGTATCCAAACGATGGTAGGCGACCTGCTGAATTTTCATATTCTGCATCACTCCCTAAATTTGTACGGCATTTGCGGCGACTGCCGCGCCAAAGCTGCCGCCCACCCCGCCCCCGAGCCCACCAAGTAGATGACCACCACCAGCACCCTCGCCGACGGCGTTCTCTACCTCACCCTCACCGGCGACCTCATCGGCAGCCCCGACACGCAGCAGCTCCTCGATTCGGTAAACGAGTACCTAGGCGAGGCCGTCACCAATTGCGCCGTCGACCTCTCGGGCATCCGCTACATCAACAGCACCGGTATCGGTGTGCTAGTGTCGCTGCTCACCAAGTTCCGCAGCCGCGGCGGTGAAATGGTGCTCATCAACCCCGCCGACCACCCCAAGAAAATGCTGGCGCTCACCAAGCTAAACAACATTTTCACCGTAGCCGCCGACCAAGCTGCCGCCCGCCAACAGTTAACCGTAGCCGCCTCCTAGGCGGCTATTTTTTTGCCATAAATTTCAACTCTCAATAAAAATGCCCTCGTCAGGCTCCCCCTCTTTTTTTGGAGAGGGGCCGGGGGGTAAGGTTCCCTAGGTAGGCGACTCCTCAGGAAATCACTAACAACCAAAAAAATGCCAGTAGACGTACTAGTAGGCCTCCAGTGGGGCGATGAAGGAAAAGGAAAAATAGTTGACGTACTCGCCCCCACCTACGATGCCGTAGCCCGCTTCCAGGGCGGCCCCAACGCCGGCCACACCCTCACCTTCGACGGCCAGAAGCACGTGCTGCACCAGGTGCCGAGCGGCATCTTTCACCCCCACATCCTCAACGTAGTCGGCAATGGCGTGGTACTCGACCCCGTAGTTTTCCGCGGGGAGTTGCAAAAGCTGACCGATAGGGGAATAGACTGGAGCCAAAATCTCTACATTTCCAAAAAGGCCCAGCTCATCCTACCCAGCCACCGTGCCCTCGACCGCATCAGCGAAGAAGCCCGCGGCAACACCAAAATCGGCAGCACCCTCAAAGGTATCGGCCCTACGTATTCCGATAAAATCGGTCGTGTGGGCCTGCGCGTCAGCCACATTCTGCTGCCCGATTTTCAGGAGCGCTATAAGGAAGCCGTGGCCCACCACGCCAGCATTGCCGGCCACTATGGCAAAGAGCTAGAAATTGCCGAGTTCGAAGCCGACTTCTTCTCCGCCATCGAGTTCCTGCGCACCCTCCAAATCATCGATACCGAGTACCTCCTCAACGACCTGTTGAAGCAAGGCAAGCGTATTCTCGCCGAAGGTGCCCAGGGCTCGCTGCTCGATATCGACTTCGGTACCTACCCCTACGTTACGTCGTCGAGCACCATCGCCGCCGGTGCCTGCACCGGCCTAGGTATCGCACCCCGCCACATCGACAAGGTATACGGCATCACCAAAGCCTACTGCACCCGCGTCGGCAGTGGCCCCTTCCCCACGGAGCTCCACGACGAAGTCGGCGAGCAAATCCGCCAGGCTGGCCGCGAGTTTGGCTCCACCACCGGTCGCCCCCGCCGCACCGGCTGGATAGACCTACCCGCCCTCCGCTACGCCATCATGCTCAACGGAGTCACCGAGCTGCACCTCATGAAGGCCGACGTGCTCGACGGCTTCGCCGAAATCCAGGCCTGCACCCGCTACCGCACCGCCACCGGCGAAAGCACCGCCAACCTGCCCGACCCCGGCCAGCTCGAAACCATCACCCCCGAGTACCAGGCTATTCCCGGCTGGAACACCGACCTCACCCACGTCACCGACGCCGCCCAGTTCCCCCAGCCCCTGCAAGACTACCTAGCCTTCCTCGAAAAGGAGCTGCAAGTACCCGTTCGCATCGTCAGCGTCGGCCCCGACCGCGTGAGCACGCTATTTCGCTAACCCCGCCTGAGCTTCTGCTGCCTGTATAGTCAGCAGATTCTTCTTCTCAATAGGAGTGAGTACCAAGTCCAGAGCTACCTTCTCTACTTGGTACCACTCCTTTTTGGTAAAATAGCGCCGCATCTGCTCATTACGTGAAAAGGCGTACCCATACCTAGCAAATACTTCATTACGCATCAGCGCCAACTGCTCCTTGGTGTATTTACTGAGGTCGGCCGGTTTCAATACTTGGTAAGAAGCCTGTGGGTAGGTGCCCTCGTAGTAGGTACTGAAAGAACCGATACCCGCGCCAACCTCAAGCTGCCCCCTTGCTACTGAGCCGCTCCAAGGCTTACCTATTCTCAGCCCATAAGTCTTCTTTCCATCACTAGTAAATAGTACGAAGTCCCCTTCAGTCTCCTTTGAATAGAATTTATTGCCAACAATTCTAACGTTAGTAAGCGTCTGATAAACCTTCCGCCATCTCTCCGGCTTAGTCGCCCACTCACCAGAGCGAATCTGAGCAGTTACAATCCCTCCGCTTACCACCAACACGAAATCTGACTCGGCTTCCGACTCCCCAAAGTGGTAAACGCCTTCGTAGGCTTTGGGTGTTGAAGCAATCCACTTTGTGAAAGCAGATGCTGGCATAGCTTCCATACCCAGCATAGTTTGTCCGTAGGATACTGACACAAAGAGTAGTAAGCCAAAGCAAAGCTGAAGAAAGCGCATCATACACTATAAACAAGGGGATATTCAATGGAAAGATGGCACTGGAAGACGATTAAATTTTTCTCTCCCAAACCCAGCTACTTACAACCCTAGCTCATCTTATTTCGTAAGCCACCGCTTGCTTGCCCAAAAAGTCGTTCTACCTTTGCAGTCCCAAACGGCAACAGGCCCGCTGGAAACCTGGAAAAACGCAAGTTCCCCAGATAAAAAGCAAAACCCACGGAACTACCTGGCTGGCCCGCGTGTCTTACGCACCGTGCCCCCTCCGCAAGACCTAGAAAAAGAAATTTTTCAAACCTCTTGCAAAGTCGGAAAAGTGCTCCTTACCTTTGCATCCCGCTTCAAAAGGAGGCGGTTAGACTAAAAAACGAGAAAAGAAAAACTTAAAAATATTTCGCTTCAAATTTGGAAAGTCAGAAAATTTAGCTACCTTTGCACTCCCAATCACAAACAGGGCGCTGCAAACAGCGAAACGGGCCGCTCACACAGCCCACGAAGTTGCCTCAATTGGAAGCAACAATCGTTCTTTGAATGTTGGAAATAGACAAAACGTGAGGAGTCACGCTAGTAAGCGCAAGCCTGCTAAATGTGACACAACCAAACGACACGAATTAAAAACGTCAAATACGAGCAAGGATAGCACTCGACATCAGCCTAGGTTCGCCTAGGTGTAGGAATATTTTACAATGGAGAGTTTGATCCTGGCTCAGGATGAACGCTAGCGGCAGGCCTAATACATGCAAGTCGAACGGTGGT
>NZ_DASTEP010000133.1:0-36379 GCF_035709525.1 Hymenobacter sp.
AGTCCCCCCTCTTTTTTGGAGAGGGGGCTAGGGGGTGAGGTTCACGCAAGGCGAGCCCTCTGCCTTAATAGCCAGGGTTCTGCTTCAGATTAGGATTCGCCGCTAGGTCCGTGGCCGGTATCGGGAACAGCGTGCGGAACGCCTCGATGTCGCGGCCTGCGGCCAGCCCGCCCTTTTGCGGCCAGTTATTACCCGTGGCGAAACGGCCGAAGCGGATGAGGTCGGTGCGGCGGTGCGCCTCCCAGTACAGCTCGCGGCCGCGCTCGTCGAGGATGTCGCTGAGCTGCACGGTGGCGAGGATGGGAGCGCCCGAGCGGCGGCGCACGTCATTTACCTGGTCGAGCGGGGTGCCGGCCGTGCCGCCGGTGCCGCCGCGCAGCACGGCCTCGGCGTACATCAGCTTCACGTCGGCCAGCCGGAACATGGGGTAGTCGATGTCCACGAAGTTGCCGTCGCCGCCGTTGGCCTGCGACGACGAGCCCGGGCGGCCCGCCGAGGTCACGTTCTTGTACTTGGTAACGAGGTAGCCCTGCATGAAGTCGAACAAGTCGCTGATAGTGCGCGACTGGCCGGTGGTGTAGAACGTGGCCCGCGCATCGGCAGTAGCGCCCGGGAAGCCCGGAAACAAATTCACGATGTTGGGCTTGATGCGGA
Source organism: Hymenobacter sp. (assembly GCF_035709525.1). Lineage (GTDB taxonomy): Bacteria > Bacteroidota > Bacteroidia > Cytophagales > Hymenobacteraceae > Hymenobacter. Next base: position 655 of record NZ_DASTEP010000133.1, read on the forward strand.
GCCCCGACCAGCCGCCGTTCACGCCGTAGTCGGCGGCCGGCACGCTGCCGCCCAGGCTGGCGTGCAAGATGAACGGCATGCCCCCAAACGTGCGGGTGCGGTTGCCATCGAAGGGCACAGTAAAAATGACTTCTTGGCTGGCGGCCGGCGCGTCGTTGTCGGCCAGAAACAGCAGGCGGTACTCCGATGCTAGCGAGTAGCTGGCCCCCAGTACTTTATTGGCGTAGGCTACGGCGTCGGTGTTGCGCGCCGTGCCCGTGTACACCTCGGCGTTGAGGTAGAGCTTGGTCAGCAGCGCCCAGCACGCGCCCTGGTCGGCGCGGGCATAGGCCGTGCGGGCGGGCACCAGCGTGGGCTCGATGGCTTTCAGCTCGCCCTCGATGTAGGCAAACAGCGCGGCCCGCGCTATCTGGGGCGGCGGGCTACCGCTCAGCGTCGAGTTTTCATCGGCAAAAGGCACGTTGCCAAACATATCCAGCGCGTGCCAGTAGCTGAGCGCCCGCAAAAAGCGCGCCTCGGCCCGGTACTGCCGGATGGTATTCGTAACGTTGCTATCGGTGAGGCCGCGGCTGGCCAGCTTGTCGTCCGAGGTCTGGCGAATAAACTCGTTGCAAATGCCAATCTGGTAAAAAATCCGGTCGTAGATGGCGCGGATAAACTCGTTATTCGCGTTCCAGGTATTGCGGCTGATGTCGGACAGGTTGCCGTCGTTCCAAGTCATAATGCCCTCATCCGACGCGATTTCCTGCATCGACCAGTACTGGCGCAGGTACTGGCTGAAGTCTTCGCCGATGCCCGTGATGTCGGGCTGGCCATCGGGGCCGCTCTGCCCACTCACGGCCAGCGTGGCGTAGAGGCGCACCAGCGATTGCTGAATCTGCACCGGGTCGCGGTACACAACCTCGGCATTAGCGGTGTAGGAAGGCACTTGGTCGAGCTGACTGGTGCAGGCCGATGAGGCCAGCCCCAGGCCGGCCGCCAGGGCCAGGGCCCGCAGGGGGCGCTGAAAAATAAACGACATAGCTAGGTGGGAAACAGGCGCTTAAAAACCGTAGGTGAGGCCCAGCGTGAAGGTGCGCGGCCGGGGGTAGATGTTGGCGTCGTAGCCGCTGCTGATTTCGGGGTCGATGCCCGAGTAGTTGGTCAGCAAGAAAAGATTTTGGGCGGCGGCCGTTAGGTTCAGGGTCGAGTTTTTGCCCAGCACGCTGCCAAACTGGTAGCCTACCGTCACGTTTTCGAGGCGCGCAAACGAGCCGTTTTCGAGGAAGTAATCCGACTGCGCCGTGAGGCTGTTGAAGTTGGCCAGGCGCGAGGTCAGAATCTCGGTCGAGAGGTTGCCCAGCGTGCCGTTGGAGCTCGGCCCGAAATAGGCCCCCGAGCGCACCCCGTTAAAGATGTAGCCGCCCAGGTTGGCGCGCAGCGTGAAGGCCAGGTTGAGCTTGCCGTAGCTGGCCGTGCTGCCAAAGCCCAGGATGGTCGTGGGCCGCGGCGACTTGCCGATGTAGCGGTCCGAGCCGTTGAGCACGCCATCGGCCACGAGGTCGGCCACGGCATTTTGAATGGGCTGGCCCTCGGCGTTGTACAGCTGCTTGTATACGTAGAACGCCCCGGCCGGCGCCCCCACGGCGTTGATTTGCGAGCCATTTATCTGGCCGATGTAGTTGGCATCGTCCACCAGCGTCAGCTTGGTGATGCGGTTGCGGTTGAAGGTCGCGTTGGCGTTCACGGCCACGTTGAGCTTTTCGCCGCGCACCACGTCGAGGTTGGCCGTCAGCTCCACGCCCCGGTTGGTGAGCGAGCCGATGTTGAGAAAGCCCGCGTTGGAGAGGTTGGACAGGGCCGATACATTGCTGAAAAACAGCAGATTCTTGGTGTCGCGCTGGTACACCTCCACCGCGCCCGTCAGGCGGCCGTCGAAAAAGCCGTAGTCGAGGCCCACGTTGTAGGTGGTGGTGGTTTCCCAGGTCAGCTCGGGGTTGTAGAAGCTGGGGCGCAGCGTGCGGTAGTACTGCCCGCCCACGAGCTGCTGGGCGGTATTGTTGCTGAGCGTCGAGATGGGCAAATAGCCCGAGTTGATGCCGATGTCCTGCTGCCCGGTTTGGCCGTAGCCCAAGCGCAGCTTCAAATCCGACACCGTGGCGTTGTTCTTCAGGAAATCCTCGCCCTTCAAGCGCCACGCAAACGCCCCCGACGGGAAGTAGCCCGTGCGCCGCCCCGGCGCGAAATTGGAGGTTTGGTCGATGCGGAACGTGCCCGTAAAGAGGTACTTATCCGCGATGTTGTAATTCAGGCGGCTGTAGTACGAGAGCAGCACCAGGTTGTTGGTGTACTGCGTCTGGTTGTCATAGGTCGGCGTGAGGGGCGTGTACACGCTGCCATCGGCGCGGCGGTCGTCGAAGATGTAGTTGGTATTGCCAAACTTCTGAAATGAGTAGCCGGCTAGCAGCTCCAGGCGCTGGCCCAGCACCCGGCCTTCGTACTTGGCGTAGGCTTCGAGCAGGTGGTTGTCGAGGTCCTGCCGGTACTCGTTGTTGATGCCCTGGCGGTTGTACTGCGAAGCCGAGGTGGGGGCGACGTACACCGTGCCACGGCCGCGCTGCACGTCGTAGCCCACGTTCAGGTTGGCGCTCAGGCCCGGCACGAAGGGCAGCTTGTAGTCGAGGCGCACGTTGCCCAGGCTGCGTAGCACCGTGCTGCGGTCGCGGCGCTGGTTGATGAGGCTCAGCGGGTTGCGCGCCGAGAGGTTGACCAGCTGCCCGTTGCCTTGCAAAAACTCGTAGTAGCCGCCGAAGGGCGCGTAGCGCGGGTCATCGGAGGTAATGGGCTGGCTGGGGTCGAAGCCCACGGCCGTACCCACGGCGCTCTGGTCCGAGAAGTTGTTGTCAATCCAGGAGCCCTTCACGTTCAGGTCTATCCGCAGGTTGCCATCGAGCAGCACCGGCGTAAGGCTCAGGTTGCCGGTGTAGCGCTTCAGGTCGTTGCGCTTCAGCAAGCCCTGCTGGGTGAGGTAGCCCACCGATGCCCGAAACGGCACCTTGCCCACCGCGCCCAGCACGCTGGCGTTGTTGTCGGCGGTGTAGGCTGTGCGATAGATGGCGCGCTGCCAGTCCGTGTTTTCGGTGCCCAGCAGCGCCTGCTGCTGGTAGTTGCCGTAGTTCAGTACCAGGTCGCGAAACTGGTCGCCGTTGAGCACCGACGCATACTTGGCCACCGTGGCAATGGAGTGCTGGGTTGACACGTTCACCCGTATCGCCTCGCCCGCCAGGCCCCGCTTGGTAGTCACGATAATCACCCCATTTGAGGCCCGCACGCCGTAGATGGCCGTGGCCGAGGCATCCTTGAGCACCGTAATGCTCTCAATATCATTAGGGTTAATGAGCGAGAGCGGATTGCCCGCGCCCGCCAGCCCATCGTTGGTCACCGGCACGCCGTCAATCACGAACAGCGGCCGGTTGCTGGCGCTCAATGACGAGCCGCCCCGGATAATAATCTGGCTGCCCGCGCCCGGCGCGCCGCCGGCGGTCGTTATCTGCACGCCGGCCACCTTGCCCTGCACCAGCTGCTCGGGGTTGGTCACCTGGCCTTTTACAAATTGCTTGCTATCGACGGTCGTAATCGAGCCCGTTACGTCCTGCCGGCGCTGGGTGCCGTAGCCCACTACCACGGCCTCGCTCAGGGCCTGGGCGTTTTCGCCGAGCGTGGTGAGCGGGGCCTGCACGGGCTTGCCATCAAGCACTGTCACCGATACCCGGGCCGTGGTGAAGCCCACTGACGAGTACACCAGCGTGTGCTGCCCGGCCGGCACGTTGGGGATGGTAAACACGCCGTCTTCGTTGGTCGTAGCACCGAGCGTAGTGCCCTCTATTACTACCGTCACGCCGGGCAGGGGCGCGCTCTTGGCATCGACCACGCGGCCGCTTACTACGCCGCTCGCCACCGGCGCCACGCGGGCCGATGGCCAGTGCCGGCCCGGCCCCAGGGGCCCCGCCACCGCCGAGCTAATCGTGAGAATGCCGATAACCGGCGCAGACAAAAAGGTGCGGCCCGCGCCGAACGGGCGCAGCCAACGTAGGGGTGGCGTCATGGGTGGGACTGGGATTGGTGGGCGCAGCCAACCCAGTTGGGCCAGCCGCCAAGCCAGCGCCCGGGGTATCCAAAACCACCCGGTCAGCGCCAGCCGTCAGACAAAACAATACCACCCCGCGCCGAAAGAAAATTAGTTAAAACGGGGTATGAAAAATATAGACTAATATTGGGTAAATAAATCTGATTTACAGATTATTGTGTTGTTGTTGGGTTTGCAAAATATGAATCCGATATAAAGTTAAATTGGGTGGTTTTGGTGGGGTTTTGCTACCCTGACGTGTCGCCTCACCCCCCGGCCCCCTCTCCGAAAAGGAGAGGGGGCCGGGGGGTGAGGCGCTACGTCAGGGTAGCTACCTAGCTCGCGTCCAGCACCCGCACCTGCGCCTCAAACTCCTCATTGGGGAGTAACGACCGGCTTTTTACCCGCGTCTTGTAGGTATAAATCGTATTAATAGAATACCCCAGAATACGACTGATGCGCTCGCTGTCATCGATGCCAAGGCGCACAAGGGCGAAGATGCGCAACTCGGCTGTCAGCAGTTGGTCGTCGGTTAGCGGCACCTGGTCTTCGGGCCGAAATAGGGTGTTGAAGGCTGAAATGAATCGGGGAAACAGCTTCAGGAAAACCTGGTCGAAGTTTTTATACAAAGCCGTGCGCTCGTGCTTGATGTTGACCCCGTCGAGCAGCCGTTGCAGGCCCGTGTACTGCTTGCTGTCGAGCAGCGCAAGGAGTGACTTTTTGAGCGCCTCCAGCTTATCGATGTACTGCGAGTTGGAGTTGAGGTAGTAGCCGATGTACTCGTCCTTGATGCGGTTGGCCTCGTTGAGCCGGCCGTTCAGCTGGTTGAGTTGGCCGATGGCGGCGCGCAGCTCTTCATTGGTAGCCAGCACGCGCTTATCGGCCCGTTGCAAGCGCCGCAGCTGCGCAAAAATGACGAGCGTGCACACGCCCCCAAACGCCGCCAGCCCGGCCAGCACCCACGAGTTACGCCGCAGCGTTTGGCGCTGCTGCTCGATAATGCTGACCTTCTCGCCTTCAATCACCGACGAGATGTGGCTGATTTCCACCTGCCGCTGCCGGGCCTTATAAAATGCCGCTTCGTCGCGCGCCTCCCGGATGAAGCGGTAGGCATTCTGCAAATCGCCCCGCCGGTAGCAGTAGTCCGACACCTTGAAAATGGCCAGCGTTTCCTTGGTGGCCGACTGCACATCGGCAATGGCCGCCACTAGCAGCAGCTCAAACGCCTTTTCCTCCTGGTGGTGCATCTCGTAGAGGCTGGCTAGCGTGCTGGCGCTCACGGCCACTTGGTGGGGCGTGAGGCCCGGCAGCCGCCGCATGGCTTGATAAAACCGAATACCGGCTGCCAAATCGTCCTTTTTCTGCGCAATGAAGCCATCAACAACCAGGCACTGATACGAGGCCGTAGTACACAGTTGCCGGGCCGTATCGGCGCAGGCTAGTGACTTAGCGTAGTTTACCGGCCGGTAGTACTCATCCTGGTCAAATGTGCCCAAGTCGCTGTACGCCCGCGCTTTCAGGAAATAATAATCGATGCGGTCGGACACCGAAAGCTGCCGCGCCTTGAGGTCGTGGAGCGCGTCGAACGTTTCCTTAAACATGCCCGACGAGAGCAGAATAAACGACAGCTTGAGCTTGGCAAGCGCTATTTTCTGCGCATCGCCCGACTGGTCGGCCAGCCGGTTCAGGCGCAGGCAGTACGCAAAGGCCGAGTCGTATTTGTACGCCTTGTACTCGTCGTAAATGCGCAAACCCAGGCGAAACTGGGTGTCCGGGTCGCCTGGGCTGGCCGCGTACTCGGTGCGCAAGAATGCGATGCGATTTACCCGCTCGGCATCGTAGCGCGGGCGCTGGCTGAGAGCTTGGTTGAGGACCGTGAGTAGGCTGTCGGCTGTACTCGCCCTAGCGTAAGCCCCAACGCCAGCAATGGACAAGAGGAAGCTTAAAAATAATTTTACGTGCATTTGTTCACGCAATATACAGGTTGCCATAAACCCATGGCAGCCCGCCCATAGAGGCCGCACTATGCTAGTGAAGCTGTTCAGGAAGTAGAGCCAAAACAAAGAGACTCCCACGGCGGGGAGAAACCTGGGGTGCGGCCCACCTCCTTCCTCCCACTTGCCCGTGGAACTCCTCTCCAAAGATATCATCGTGACCTGGCTCTTGCCCCATCTGTCTTTTCCCACCACTGGCCGTTTCCAAGGCGTGAACTGTGCCAGTAAGGTGCACCTTGCTGGGCTAGGATGCCTAACATGTTTCGTCACGGAATAGCTTCTGAGTTTTAGCAGGTGTGTTTCGCGCTACCTGCCGGCTCGGCGACACTTGCTGGTTATTAAGGAAGCTTCTGAGTCGATAGCTGATTCATAAGCTATATTCTTCTAATTATTTGAAATACAAATAATTAGAATTAATGCAATACTAATTAAAGCTGGAAATAAGCTTGAGGTATGCTATAACCAGTTGATTGTATGCTGCTTATTTTTTAGGCTGGTAATGAGACTTTCTTTATGCAATCGTTTGCGGTATAACCCCGCAAACGATTCGATACTTTTTTTACACATAATTCATTTTTTATCAACCTATTATAGATACCCACGGGTGCTATATTTGACTGGCAGAGAGCACTGCAACAGGGCAGCTAATGCTCCCTCTGGCATGGCGTTGCTGGCCTGTTCCTGCTCCTCTTAAAATCAGGTTTTGCACGCTGTCATTTCCTTTTCACCTCCTTACCCATTCTGCCTATGCCGTTACCCCTCTGACCTGGTAGTTTGCTCGCTTTCCTTTCCCATTTCCTGTTCCTTTTCCCACCCTACACATGAATGCGAAGATTACATCCGTAGCTCTTTTACTGAGTTTTATATGGCTGCGCGTAGTGGCGCAGGCCCCCCTGGTTTACTCGGCCGAAAACACGGGCACCACTTGCGCCACCCCCCCGCTACCCAGTTTTAGCCAATTGCCGGCCATTCAGCCGCTTCCGGACCCTTTTATGTGGGCTGATGGCCGGGGGCGTAGCACGAGCTTCAGCGACTGGGAGTGCCGCCGCAACGAAATCAAGGCCCAGCTGGAGAACTACGAGATAGGGCGCCGGCCTACCCGGCCACAGCATATCACGGCTACCTACACGGCCACTTCAGCTACGGCAGGTACGCTTACAGTAAACGTGACGGTGAACAACAAAACCCTCACGCTTACCTCGCAGGTAAGCTTACCAGCAAGCGCGGGGCCGTTTCCGGCCATCATCGGCATGAATAGCCCCTCGGGGAGCGTCCCAGCTACCGTCTTCACCAGCCGCAACATTGCCCGTATTACCTACAACCATAACAATGTCACGACCTATGGGGCTCCTTCGCTGAATGACCCCTACTACCAGCTTTACCCCGACCAGAACCTGAGTAATTCGGGGCAGTATGCCGCTTGGAGCTGGGGAGTGAGCCGCCTCATCGACGGCCTGGAGCTGGTGCAAGGCAGCTTACCTATCGACTTGCAACACATTGGCGTAACGGGCTGCTCCTATGCGGGCAAGATGGCCTTATTCTCGGGGGCAATGGACGAGCGCATTGCGCTGACTATTGCCCAAGAGTCGGGGGGCGGGGGCGCACCGGCCTGGCGCGTTTCTGAAACGCTGGGTGCAGTGGAAAAGCTCGGGGCTACCGACTACAGATGGTTTAAGGATGATATGCAGCAATTTGCGGGTGCCAACGTGGCCAAGCTGCCGCACGACCACCACGAGCTAATGGCCATGATTGCCCCCCGGGCTTTGCTAGTGACCGGTAACACCGACTTCGAGTGGTTGGCTAATCCGGCAGCCTATGTGTCGGCCCGGGCGGCGCACGAGGTGTGGAAGCAGTTTGGCATTGGCGACCGGTTTGGCTTCTACATCGATGGCGGCCACAACCACTGCGCCGTGCCCGCCGCCCAGCAGCCAGCCATGGAGGCCTTCGTTGATAAGTTTTTGCTGGGCAATACCAGCGTGAACACTTCCATCACCGTCCATCCCTACCCAACCCTAGACTACCAGCGCTGGTACAAGTGGTGGGGCACCGCCAACCCCGTGCTGCCCGCTGAGCCCCTGGGGAAACGCATTTGGTTGGATGCGGAATGCGCCACCGTAGGCTCCGACTGGCAAATTGTAGCCGACACCGCAGCCGCTCACGGCAAGTACGTTGTGGTAAACGGGCTGAATAGTACGGCCACGGCGCCCGCGGCGAGTGGCACGGTAGTGTTTGCCTTTACGGTAGACAGTGCGGCCACGTACAACATTGCCGCGCGTCTAAACTGCCCCACGGCTAATGATGACAGCTACTGGGTGAAGCTTGACAATGGCGCATTTACCTCCGTAAACGGGCTGACTACTTCGGGCTGGCAATGGACAAGGTTGACCAGCGGAACGCTCGGCGTGGGGCCGCACACGCTCACTATCGGCTACCGAGAAGATGGTGCCCAGCTAGATAAGGTACTGGTGACTACCTCAAACGCCATCATCACGGGCAAAGGCCCTGACGCTGAAAACTGCACAGCACTGCTGCTGCTGAGCCCAGCTGCTGGGCCAGTGGGCACGAGCGTTACGATTACGGGCACCAACCTGAGCGGAACCACGGGCGTCAGCTTCAACGGCACCGCGGCCAGCTCGTTTGTCGTGAACTCAGCTACCAGTCTTACGGCGGTGGTAGCAGCGGGCACCACTACTGGCCCGGTGAGCGTAACTACGCCTAGTGGTTCGGTTGCCTCGGCGACCAGTTTTGTGGTGCGCGTGGCCCCTACCACGGTGGCCGATACCTATACCACGCCGCAGGGTACGCTGCTCAAGGGCAACGTGCTCAGCAATGACCTGGGCACTAACCCGCGCGCCATCCTCATCATCCGCCCCACTCACGGCACGCTGCTGCTCAACCCCGATGGCACCTTTACCTACCAGCCCAACGCCGGCTTCACGGGCCAGGACAGCTTTATCTACTACGCCTGTGACCCCGGCCTGCCGCTGCTCTGCGGCAACGCCGTAACAGTCGGCATCAGCGTGCTGCGCGTGCCGCCTACTACCGTACCGGACGTGTATACGACGCGGCAGGGCGGCACCTTGACGGGCAACGTGCTCAGCAATGACTTGGGCACCAGCCCACGGGCCATTCTCATCATCCGCCCCACCCATGGCACGCTGCTGCTTAATCCCGACGGCACCTTCACCTACCAGCCCGCGGCCAACTACGTGGGGGCCGACAGCTTCTTGTACTACGCCTGCGACCCCGGCCTGCCCCTACTTTGTGGTAATCCGGCCACCGTTAGCATCAGCATTGGGCCGGCTACCAGCGCGCAGCTTACTGCTACGAACAAGCCTGTAGCCGCCACCAAGCCAGGCACTAGCGCTGCCGCTGGAAACGCCCGGGAGCTCGCCTTTACCGGCAGCCCCAACCCGTTCAGTGAGCAATTGCGCGTGAGTTTTACCCTACCCGCCCCCCAGGCCTACACCCTGACCGTGTATGACGGGCAAGGGCGCCTGGTGCAGCAACTGGCTAGCGGAGCGGCCCCGGCTGGTCAGGTGCAAGAGGTCGTCGTGCCGACGCACGCTTACGCCGCTGGCCTCTACCTCGTGCGCTTAACGATGGGTTCTGGTACGCAGCAACTCAAGTTTATCAAGGTGCCGTAAAGGCGGCGGGTAGCCCGCCCAGACTGCTATTGCTACGACCCTTTTACTTATTTTAGGCAAAGAGCCCTGACCGATTTGCTCGCTCAGGGCTCTTTGAGTTTACTCAGGATGGCAAGTGCCAACAAATGAGCACACACGATTTTTGCGGGTAGTACCCCCGGCCCAGCCCCTGCTACTAGCCGGCGGGGCTGATGTGCAGCACGCGGCAGAATCTTGCCGGGCATGGGCAGCGGAAGGAAGACTTCGCACTGTCTGTTTTTATTCTACCACCTCAGGCGAATCAACAGGCTACACCGAGCCAATCTTTTGCTTAGCTAGCAAGAAGCGCGGAGTGAAAGCATTCGCTTCCAGCTCGGTTATCTCCCTCTTTAAGGTCTGATTTTGCGATTTCGTGGCCCTGGCAGGGATAGCTAGCGTGCGTCACGCTATGCAGGCCGCCTCATGCTACATAGCACGCTGCCGAGCTATATAAGTCGTTCTCCTTCAGAGCCCAGCTAGGCTAGCATAGCTCTACTTACTGAATCGTAACTGGGAAGGTCGTATCGAAATCGGTGCTACCAGGCGTTTCGGTGCCATCCTTGGTGCCGACCTGGTGGCGCAGCACCACGCGCAGGCTGCCGCTGCCCGCGCCCGCCGTGGTGGCCCGCGCCTGCAAGCCAAAAGGCAGGCCCTGGCTGTCTTTGTCGGTGACAACTACCGTGAGCGGCGCGCCCGTGGGCTTGTACACAAACAAGTGGTTGGTGGCCTCGCGCACGATTTCGGGCGTTACATCTTCGCTCGTGGTCGACGTTTCGTTGAGGACGGCATCGACCGTGAGGGTGTACACGGTATTGGCTTGCAAGGTGATGGCGTCGATAACGGGTGGGTTGCCGCCCTGGCCATCCAGGTCTTTCCAGGTGGCCAGGCGCACGTCGGTGGGGGTGGCCTGGTTCACGAACTTGAGGCGCATGGAGGTTATCAGTTCGTTTTCGCGCACGGCGGGCAGGGGCGTTTCGTCTTTCGAGCAGCTGCCCAGCAGACCTAGGGCGAGCAGGGCGGGGGCCAGTAAGGCCGCGGAGCGAGAGAAAGCAAAAGTCATACTATCAAAAACTTAAGGGTTAGAAGAAGCGGCCGGCGATTGGCCAAAGGGTACCGTGAGGCGCAGGGCCACATTGCGGCCCACCTCGGGGGCGAAGTAGCGGAAGGCGTTGAGGTAGTCGCGGTAAGTGGTGTTGAAGAGGTTGTACACGCTCAAACTCAGGGCCACGGGGCGGCCCAGCAGGTGGGCCTCGGTGCTGGCATCGAGGTGGCAGAGGGTGTAGGCGCCGGGCGGCGGGGCAAAGTCCTGGTCGTCGCGCACGCGCCACTGGCGGGCGGTGTGCTCCACGCGCAGGCTTAGGGTGTTGTCGGCCAGGCCATGCCAGATGGGCAAGGTCAGGCGCACGCCGGCGGCGGTGCGGTCGGCCGGAATCAGTTCTAGGTGCTGGCCGGTCTGGCGGTTGTAGGCCCGCACCGCCGAGTAGCTGGCGGTGGCCGTGAGCCAGTCGGCCACGCGGTAGCTGGCCGTGGCATCGGTGCCGTAGAGCGCGGCATCGACCTGCACATATTGGTAGGCCAAAAACGCGCCCCGCACCGTGAGCACGGCCTCGGTGCCGGGGCGCAGGTAGATGTAGTTGTTGAGGCGATTGTGGTATACATTCAGCTCGCCGCTCAGCCGCTCGCTCTGCTTGGTCACCCCGCCGTAGAGGTTAAAAGTTGATTCTTCGCGCAGACTGCGGTCGCCCTGCTCGAAGCGGGCGCTGCCGTGGTGCACGCCCTGCGAAAACAGCTCGTTGATGGACGGCGGCCGCCAGCCCCGGGCCGCGCCCGCGCTCAGGCGCCAGCCGGCCGGCAGCTGGTAGGCCGCGCCCACCGTGCCCGTGAGCTGGCCGTAGCTGAACTGGGGGCGGATTTCGGGGCTGCGCTGGTCGGTAGGCACCTCGCGCAGCCGGGCCTGCATGTGCCGGGCATCATAGCGGGCGCCGGCCTCCAGCTCCAGGTGCCCCCGGCTCCAGCGCTCGGTGGCGAAAGCGCCCAGGCTGCGATTGGTGAAAAACGGGATGAGGTAGCGGCCATCGTAGTAGTTCTGCTGGTGCTGCGCGCTCAGGCCCACCTTGCCCCGCAGGCCACCTAAGGGGCGGTGGTCGAGGTAGGCATCCAGGGCCTGGGTGGTGAGGGTGAAGCGCAACTGGTACTCGTTCTCGTAGGCCTGGCGCACCAGGTCATACTCCTCGCGGTTGTTGCGCTGGTAGCTGTAGCGCAGGTGCAGCTTGCCCAGTCTAGGTAGCTCGTAGTGCGCGGCCGCGCGCACCAGGTGGTGGCCGATAAGCTGGTAGGGCCGCCCGATGGCGTAGGAAAAATCGCCCTTCACCAGCGGCTCGGGGCGCGCAATGGCGGCCAGCAAGTCGGTGGTATTGCCGATGTGCGCGCCCTCAAAAATGCCCAGCCGCGAGTTGAAAGTGCTGGCGTACAGCTCGGCCGCAAAGGCGTTCTTAGCAAAGCCCACCGTGGCCGAACCGTTGTATTCCTGGAAGCCCGTGTTTTTCAAGTAGTAGCCGGGCACGCGGGCGTTGGCGGCCTGCCGCGTGCTCAGCTGCACCCGGTAGCCGAGCAGGCCCTGGGGCCGGGCCCCTTCGGCCGTGGCCGACAGCGCCCCGAGGCCGTTGTTGCTCATTAGCACCGACTCGACGCGGCCCCGCAGGCCGGGCCGGTAGTCGAGGGCCTCGGGCTCGACCAGGATAACGCCGCCCACGGCATCGGAGCCGTACATGACGCTGGCCGCGCCCTTCACCACCGTGAGGCGGCTGGCCACGAAGGGGTCTACCTCGGGGGCGTGCTCGCTGCCCCACTGCTGCCCCTCCTGGCGCACGCCGGCGTTGTAAATCAGCACCCGGTTGGAGTGCATGCCGTGAATGACGGGCTTGACGATGCTAGGCCCCGTCTGGATGGTGCGCAGGCCCGGCACGCGCTGCAAGGCCTCGGCCAGCGTCTGCCCTCGGGTGAGGGCCAGCTCGCGCAGCTCCACGCTGCTTTGTTGCATTAAGGGCGTGTCATATGCCCGCTGGCCGGTAGCCGTTACCTCGCCCAGGGTGCCCGCCAGCGGCCGCAGCGCCACGGGTAGCTCCGTGCTGGCTACCAGGGTTAGCGTGCGCTCGGCAGGCTCAAAGCCCAGGTACGTCACCACCAAGCGGTAGGCGCCAGGGCACAGTCCAGCTAAGTAGTAGTGGCCGCTGCTATCTGCTACTGTGTTAATGGCAGTGCCTTCCAGCCGCACGGTGGCGGCGGGTAGTGCTTGGCCGGCCGCGTCGGTCACGGCACCTGACACGTGTAGCTGGCAGGCCTGCGCCTTGGCCATTTGGGGCAGGCCAAGCACCCCTAGTAAGCTGAGCGCTGCCCCTAGGCTGGCGAGGAACAGGGGCTGGACCCAGAAGAAGCGAATTCTATTTTTTATTGCAACCACGTTTCAAAAGTAGAACGCGCTTGCTTAGGTTTGCAAAAGAAATTCACTAAAACCTCATTTCACTTCTTCCCTTTTCTACCATGAAGCACTTCTTTTCCTCGGCTCGGCTGGCGCTGACCATTGTGGCGGGCTTATCGCTGGCCGCTTGCAACAAGGACAATGACGACGTAACCCCGGCCGACCCCGACGCCGGCAAAGAGTACCGCTTTGTGCGCCTGCTGGTGGCCGACGAGCAGGCCAGCACGCTTACCCAACTCACGCCCTTCGATGGCAGCACCGCTTCGTTTAGCGCCAAGTACCCGCTGGCCACGCTCTACCCCACGGCCTCGGGCCGCTACGCCGCCGTGCTGTACCAGAGCCAGAACCTGGTGGAGATGTTCGACACCGGCCTGGAATCGCACGACGACCACGCCGACGTGAAGGGCACGCCCAAATGGGCGGCTATTTCGGCCACGGGCACCAAGCCCGCGCATTTCAAGAGCCACGACGAAGAGTCGCTGATTTTCAACGATGGCGATGGCACGCTGAGTGTGGCCGACGAAGACGACTTCCACACGCCGGGGGCTAAGTTTCGGGTTATCAACGCTGGCCTGGCGGCCCACCACGGCGCCATGGCTCACCTCAGCAACGGCACTTACGCCGTAACTGAAACCCAGCCCGGCAGCACGGCTCCTACCGGGGTGCGCATCATCAACTCGACGGGGGGCCTGGTGCACGCCGCCACGCTGCAAACCGGCAGCCTCCACGGCAATGCCAGCGATGGCGAAAATGCTGTATTCGGCGCTTGGACCACTACGGCCAATAACAGCGGTAGTGTGCTGGTAGTCAATAAGTCGGGCCAGCAGCGCCTCATCGCCAATCCCGCCAGTCTCGGCGCTAATCGTTTAGGTACCATTTATTACGCCGAAGGGGCCAAGAAATTCATTGGCTACTCGGCCACCAAGGGAGCCTACCTTATTGATTTGGCGGCTAACAGCATGACCCCCATCTACGACGGCACCGACGCCATGCAGTGCAAGCTTGACTACGCTGGCAAGCAACTGCTAGTGCTGACGCTCGGCGGCCAGCTGCGGGTGTATGACTTGGCTACTAACACGCTGAAGCGGCAGGGCTCCGTTATCAGTGCGACTTCTTCGGCCGATGTCTACAAGCCGGTTTTAGAAGCCTCGGCGCGGTTTGCCTACATCGCCGTGCCAACGCTGGGTGAGGTGCACCAGGTGAAGCTCGACGACCTCAGCACCGTAGCCAAGCATAAAGTGACGGCGCGTCCAGTACGCCTCACGCTGCTTGGTATCGAAACCAGCGAGGCGCATTAGGTCTCTGGCCTCTACTTCATGAGCAAACGCTAACGCAAAAGGACTCAGCCTGCTGGCTGGGTTCTTTTGCGTTGGTAGCACTGCCAGCCCCTACGTGCGTTTCCTGCTCTGATAGCTCAAGGTTTTATTTCTGGCATGCGGGTAGTGGGTACGGGTTTCTTCTCTACATAGACGGATTGGTAGCAGGCATCACAGTTACATTAATTTTCTGGCAACCAGCCAGATAATCGTCGGATTACTCCTCCAAAAAAGGACCGTTTTTTGGAAAGCTAACCAGGACGCCAGGATGCGCAGGAAACGCCTTTTTTTCAGGGCGTTTCCTGCGCCTGTTATGTTATACACGGGGCCAAACGGTGAGGGTGGGCTTTGCCGACCAGGGCTATGCGGGGCAGGAAACGGAATACGCGGCGGCGGCTCACGACCTTAATTTGCAAGTAGTCCAAAACCACAAGACCAAACCGGCTTTGTGCTGTTGCCCCGGCGCTGGGTAGTAGAGCGCAGCTTTGCCTGGCGCAGCCGCTTCCGCCGACTGGGCCGCGACCACGAGCGCCTGCGCAGCCGCTTGCCCCAGCTACCTTTCGTTGTCTTCGCCCGCCTCATGCTCGCCCCACACGCCGCAAGTTCATAACAGGCCCTGGCTTGGCCGCAACGCGATTATTTTCAACCAAAAAAGACCCCGTCGTTATCTCCGACGGGGTCTTTTGCTTGGCGAGGCCAGGGGCGCTACTCGCGCACGAGGCGGCGCGTTTCCACGCCCTGCTCGTTGCGCAAACGCAGCAGGTATACCCCTGCCGGCTGGCACGTGAGGTCGAGCCCGCGCACCATTGAGCCACTACTAGCCGGTATTAGCTCGCTACTCACTAGCCGGCCCAGCACGTCGAGTACCGCCAACTGGGTAGCCGAGCGCAACCCGCTCAGCTCCAGTGTTACCCGGCCGGTTGGCGTGGGGTTGGGGTACACCCGCAGGCTAGCCCCCGCAATGCCGGCGCGGGTGGTGGCCAGCAGCGCAGATTCGTCGGCCCCGATAGTGGGAGCTGTTGCGCTGCGGGTGTCCCCGTCGATATCCGTCGTGATACCGGCAATGGGTGTAGCGGCAGCACTAAGTGCTGTTGCCGAGGTGTGCAGGTCGGTAGCCGAAATGAACAGCGGGTTAACGCTGATGGAGCTAACGTCCTTACCGGTAGCCATGCGCAGGGCGGCCAGGGTAGCTTGGGGGGCACTCCCAAAGTAGGCCAGCGCCGCCTGGGGCCCGTTGCTATAGTAGTCGTTGTAATTGAGAGCAGTATAGGCGGTGGCTGGGGCCGAGCTGTACAGGGTGTAGGCGCTACCCGTGGTGCCGGTGCCGTTCACCTGGGCGTTGGCGAAGATGTTGTTTTGCACGTTGAGGTCCGTAACGGCGGCTCCCACGCCAAAAGCCGTCGAGAAGCCGGCGGCGTAGTTGTAGGTGCCGGTCAGGTTCACGGAGTTGTACTGCACGCGCACGCCGCTCATCGTCGTAGTCAGCAAGATGCCTACCGTGGCCCCGTTCGCCAGGCTGGTAGAGCTGGTGCCCTGGATGTCGCTCACAAAGTTGTTGCTGATGCGCACATTGCTATTGGCCACGCCCGTATATATCCAGATGCCGTAGCCGCCGTAGCCCGCCGCGCCGGCCCCCGTGACGCCGCTGATGCGGTTGGCATCCACGATGAGGCCGGTCGTGCCGGTGCTCACGTTGAGGCCGTAGGCGTAGCCGGTAGTCGTGTTGGTCACGTTGCGCACCACGTTGCCGCGCACCACGCCGCCCGTGACGCCATACATGCTCAAGCCCACCGGGGCCGAGCTTCCGGCCACGTTTTGCACGGTGTTGCCCGTTACCGTAGCATTCACCGAGTTGCCGACGGCCAGCCCTGTGTTGCCAATGTTGGTGGCCGCACTCGCCACGGCGGGCCCTACCACGTTGTCCTGCACCACGGTATTGTCATTGCCACCGGCCGAAACCAGTCCGCCGCCACTCAGCAAGATACCCATCGTGACGCCCACAACGCTGTTGTTTTGCACGGTCAGGTTATCGTTGTCGGGCCCGGTCGATATAATACCAAATAACCCGCCGCCGCCCGCCACGGGGCTGGCTCCCACAATGCGCAGATTGCGCACTGCTATGGTGTTAGTACCAGAATTGGTAGTGCCCAAGCCATCAATTAGGATGTGGGAGGAGTTGCTGACACTCGTGGTCGAAGTCAGGGTCAGGTCGCGCGAGGTGGTGCCGCTATTCGAGCCATCGAGCGTCACGTAGCGGGCATTCGAGAATGCCAGCAGCGAGCTGGCGGCGGTGATGGTGCTGCTCACGCCCATATTGGGCCGGATGGTGAGCGTGTTAGCGGCGCTGGCTTCGGGGTTGTTGCCAAAAACCACCGGGAAGGTTTCGGCGGCCGAGTACGTGGCATCGAGGAGCAGCAACGTAACCGCGCCAGTCAGCCCACTGGCGTTGTAGGCCGCCGCCGCCGCCGTAAGGGTGGCGTAGGTGCGGGCCGGGTTGGGCGAGGTGCCACTGCCTACGTAGTACACGCCGCTCAGCGCGCTTAGGATGGTATATTGGTACGGGCGGGCCGGGGGCACGGCAAAAGTGCCGCCCAGGGGGTTTGACGATACGTTGCCCGGCACATCCTGCGCCACCACGTAGTACTGCACCACATCGGCCGCCACCACGCCGCCCACCGCCGCATAGTCGAACGCGAAGGTGTAAGTGCTGCCGCTTTGGCTGGCCGTCGGCACCGACACAAACGCGCCACTCGTGCCCTTGCGGTAAAACAGGCGCGGGGGCGTGGTGGTCGAAATGCCGCTGGGGTCGGTGATGGTTACGGCCAGCGAGCGGGTGGCCGTGTTGCTGGTGTTGGCCAGGGCCGCCAGCGTAAAGGAGGGGCCGGTCAGGTCCAGGGGTAGGAAGGGGCCCTCGTCGGCCCCGATGTCGGGCGTCGAAGCACTGCGGGCATCCCCGTCGAAGTCGGTAGTGATGCTGCCGATGGGCGTGGCCCCACCCTCGACCTGCGTGGGCGCGGTCGGGCTCACATGCAGGAAGGTGGCTGCCGAGCCGGCCGTGCTTGCAAACGCTAGGTCCTCAGTTACGGCATTGCTTTCGCGCGGGGCCACGAAGGCCCGGTAGGCGGCCAGCGTGGGCTGGGCATTGATGGCCGCGGCGGTGGTGCCCTCCACGTAAATCACGTTGGTGGCCGAGGGCGGGCCGGCGTAGTACAGGTTGTTGTTGGCCGTAGCAGCCAGGTTATCGGGCGGAAAGCCTGGCGCGCCGCTCAGGCGGCGCAGGGCGGCGGTGTAGCCGCCCGCGCCGGCCGCCGTGCTTTTGTTTACCACAATATTGTTGCGGGCGTCGAGCACCGTGAGGGGAGCGCCCAGGTAAATGCCCGAGGTACCAAACGTAGCGCCCGTGCTGCTCGCCGCCAGGTAAAACGTATTGTAGTAGGCCTTAATACTGGTAGCGCCCGAGTTGATGTACAAGCCCACTACGGCATTGAGGCTGGTCGCGGCGGGGGCCCGCAGGTCGCCCACCAGGTTGTTGTAGAAGGTCACCACGGTACCGGGCAGGATGCCGGGCTGCACGCACAGGCCATACACCAAGCCCGTGGCGTGGCTGTCGGCCAGGTTATAAATCTTGTTGCCGTAGATGCTGGGAGTGAAGGCGGACGTGTAAAGGCCCACTACCACGCTGCTCGAGCCCGAGCTGCTCAAGCCGCTAATGGTGTTGGCATAGATGGTGCCACCTACCAGCGAGCTGCCCAAGAACAGGCCGTACACCGAGGAAGCGGCGCTCAGCCCCGTCACGGTATTGGTGTTGATAGTCGAGGCCGCGGAGCCATAGCCAATGTACAGGCCGCAGACGGTGTTGGCACCGCCCCCGATGTTGCGAATGGTGTTGCCGGTGATGGTCTGGGTTTGATTGCCGGAGGTGTTCACAAACAGGCCGTAGAAAGCCGTGACCCCACTCAGCGTAATGTCTGAAATCGTATTGCCCGAGATAGTTTGGGGGACCTGGGGCGAGGCACTGTTGTAGTAGCCATACACGGTGCCGCCTACCCCGGTTTTGGTGAAGCTGCCAAACACGTTGTTTTGCACGGCCATCGTGCCGGTGCTCGTCGCACCAATGTTCAGGAAGTACAGCGAGCCGGTAGTTGCCACCGCCGCCGTGCTGCTAAACTGATTGCCGCTCACGACCAGCGCCATGCTGGTCGCGCCACTGGTATACACTACATCGTACTCGCCCGAGCCCGCCAGGGTGTTGTTGGTGATGATGTTGGTGCTGATGTTCAGCATCGCCACCGAGGCCGTGTTGCGCAGCGCCATAAAATTGCCCGTCGTGGCCGACGACGAGTTGCCGCTTATCGTGTTGCCGGTCAGGTTGACGGTAGCCGCCGAAGCTGTGTTTTGAATGCCATAAAACGCCCCGCTGGTGGCCGTGGCGTAGGTGCTATTCTGCACCGTATTGCCCGTGATGTTAACCGTGTTACCGGCCGCCGTCGAGCCGATGCCGTTGTCGATGCCGATAACGTTGCTGAGGGCGGCGCCCCCCACCAGCGTGATGGTGTTGCCGGTGATGTCGATGCTCGACGACACGCCCGTGTTGGCATAAATACCGCGCAGCGTGGCCGTGGCCGTGGTGCCGCCCGCGCTGTTCACCGTGTTATTGGCGATTTTGGCCCCATTTTGCATGTTCACCCCAATGCCCCAGCCTGAGGTTGAGGCCCCGCCAAAATTGGTCACCGTGTTACCCGCCGTCACCCCGATTTCGTTGTTCAGGTCGTAGTTGGCCGCGGTGGTTGCAGCGCTACCCGTCAAGTAGATACCCGACACGGCGTTGCTTATACTATTGCCATTCAGCTTATTGCCGGTATTAGCGCCGCTCGGCGCGGTAGCCGCCACCGCTGTGGCCGAGGCTGCCGCAGTAGCCGCGCCATACACGCCAAACGTTGCCGTATTGGCCTCAGCGTCACTTGGCAGTTGCGAATGGTATTGAACTGGCAGCCGTCGGTGGGGGAAGGCCGAAACAGCGCGATACCAAACTCCATTTGCGTGGTTGCCGTGGTGTTGGCCGCGTTTTCGACCAGGCTCAGGCCGTCCAGGGTCACGTAGTCGGCCCCCGAAAAACCGATAATGGCATCGAGCGCCCCCGTACCCGCCGCCGCCGTAATCTCCGGGTTGGCCCCAGTGCCCAACTTCTGAAATACAATGGGACTGGCAGCCGTGCCCGAAGCCGTTATCAGCAGGTTTGCCGCCGTTTCGGTGTAGCCCGCCGCCACGTTGAACGTGACGCCGCCCGCGCCCACGCCCTGCGCGTTGAGGTCGGTGATAGCCGCCGCCAGGGTGGCATACGAGCCTGGAATAGTCTTGGTACCAGCAAGCTGCGCCTGCGCATCAAACGTGACCAGGGCGGCCACTACTACCCCCGCCAGCCACCGGCCAAGCCGGTTAGCAGGTAAGTGTATTTGCATAAAACATAGATGATTAAGAATAAGAATTAGACGAAAAGGCCTAAAAAAATCCTTGGCTTTTCGCCAGGGGTCGAAGGTATGTAGCTAGCATGAAATTCTGCACTATCACTCCTTATTAGCTGAGCGATTTAACATTAACTCAACATCAGCAAATTTTCACTGTGCAGCAGGTTTGCCCACCAAGTAAGAGTCTACCCCTTTGCTATAAATCTTTTGCTTTGGAAGCAGTCCAGTGACTTGCCTCAGTTTCTACCCTGCGCCGCTGTTGCTTTCTGGCCCGAAAGCGCCTCATGCTTGAGGCATAAAACACGCGTTACTGCTACTTTTCCAAGAAGTTATTACTTGGGTTATCGTAGGCGACGAGCCAGCGCAGCAGGGCGGCCTCGGTGCGCACGACGAAGCGGGCCACGTCCTGGCCCAGCGCCAGCCAGGTCTGGGTGAGGCGCAGTAGGGCGGGGCCAGCGGCCTGCAAAATGGCCGCCGGGAGCGGCGGAGCCCGCCCGACAGCCCGGACAGCCGGGGGCCGGGCGCTACCAGGCGCCGCCATTGCCACAAAGCCCGGGGGCAGTGCGCCTTCTGGTGGGGTGGCCGGGCCCCCAATGGCCAGCAGCGAGCCCAGCGGCAGTAGCGGGGCATTTTGCCGCTATTACCAGAAGGATGCTTGTGCAAGTGCGACTTACCCCGCGCGCAAATGGTGAAAGGCGGGTCTGTCGCCGAAATATTTGCGCAGGCTTTCACCAGTCTTTCCCGGTGCTTTTCACTGGTGCCGCCTTGGCGGTGGGCCCTGGCTGGCGCACCCGAGCCGCACCGGGGTATTCGTTCAATAAACTGATTTTCAATTACCCTATGTCATTACTCACCAATGACCTGACGCGCAGTATGCAGGAGCTGCTGGCATCGGGCCAGCGCATGCCGGCCCAAGACCTGCGCGCCTTTCAGGCCAAGATGATTGCCGCGCTTGCGCTGCTGGAAGCCCGGGCGCGGGGCAGCCAGATTTTTTACACCAGCGGCCCACCCGCCGCCACGCTGGGCCTGGCCGGCGACCTGGCCGTAGACCGCCTGACCGGGAGCTTCTACCAGCACACAGGCGGCGCGTTCGAGCTGCTTTTTACGGCCGCTGCCCCCACACTTCCCGCGCCCGCTGCCGGCGGCAGCCTGCCCCTGCTGAGCCTGGTGCGACAAGCAGCTGGCCAAGTTGAATTTTTGCTGCCAGCCGGCCATGCCACCACGCTGGGCAAGTACCGGGTGGGCCTGCGCCTGCGCGAAGGCGTGCTGGTGCAGCTGGCGGGGCGCGGGGTGAAAAACGATGCTCGCCTCGATGCCGCCTACAAGTTGCAGGGGCCTCGCACCGACAATGGGCCGCAGCTGCTGGCCGTGCGCGACGAGCTGGCCACGCTGCCCTTTCGGCAGCAGCCCAAGGTGCGGCTGCTGATGCCCAAAGGCGGCGTAGTAGCCTACAAAAACAACCGCTGGGCGGCCGACCTCAACGACCTGACCGTGGACCTCAACGGCAGCACCCTCGTGTGCGATTACGACGGCCCGGACAACATGCTGGGGCGCAGCATCTTCAATGGGGTGATGCTTCAGCGCAATGTGGCCGGGTATGCGGGAGCAAAGGAGTACATCGCCCCGGTGCTGCTGGCCGATGCCTACGCGGGCGACACCGAGCTGACGGCCCTGGAGGCAGGCGCATTTGACGACGAAAACGTGTGGTTTGCGGGAGCCTTCGTGCTGCCCTGGGCCAAGGAAACCGTGTTTCGGGGCGAGCCGGTGGGGGCCCGCCACTTCGAGGATGGCTCGACCCGCATCTTGTCGGTAGACCGGCCCAACCAGCGGCTCAAGCTGAGCCAGCCGCTGCAATTCGACTACCTGCGCAGCTACCCCGACTACACGGGCACCCGCGGCGCGCCCTCGGGCGTGGGCCGGGTACACTCGCTCGACCACCCGCTGCACCGCATTCCCGCCCGCCTTGTCTTCCAGAATGGCACCCTGGTGGCCGCGCGCAGCACGCACGAGGCGTTTGCGATGGTGGCCAAAGACCTGGTGCGCCTGCACAAGGTCAGGCTTATCGGCAACCTGACGCCCACCGAGTGCCCCGGAGCCTTCGAGGCCGAAGACGTGGAAATAGTGGGCGAAGTAGAACTCGACAAGCTCGTAAGCCGCCACAAGCCGCTCTCTTTCATCCAGGTACACGCCCACGGCCTGGTGAGCAACGGCGGCGGCAGCGGGGGCTTTAGCTGGCAGGGCGGGCAGTCGGATACTTCCATCCAAGTGTGCGCGCCCACGGTAGACATTCGCGGGGTGGCGTGCCATGCCCAAGCCTATGCGCTGTACGACGTATCGACCGATACCACGATTGAAAAGGAAGCCGACGCCTGCATCCAGGACTACTCGGGCGCGCAGCCCGTGGAGGAGTTCCGCCTCGGCGGCAACTCGTTTGGGGCCACCAACCGGGCGAGTGCCTACATCGATATCGCGGCCTACCGGGAGTATTACCTCAGCGAGGTAGACGATGACGGCTGCATTGTCCAGCGCTGGGATGGCTCGGACAACCAGCAGCAGTTTGGCCTGTGGAAGTGCGCCGCGCCCGGCACGCCGCTCTTCACGGTGGACGGGGCCAAGGGCGGGCGCATTCTCGAAACGCGCTTCACCAAGTACGGCAACAACGCCCCGGGGGGCATCTTCCGCACCAGCTACACCGGCCCGCGCCTGGCGGCCGGCGAAACCGTGACCTGGACGCACATCAAAACGGTGCGCGACGACGAGGGCCACCGCGTGCTCACGCCCGGCCACCCGGCCACCCTCTACTCCGAGGATGCCCTCATCTGGAAGGGCAACCAGCTGCCGGCCACCGCCACCAGCCGCACGGTCACCATTACCAAACGCGACCTGCTCTTCAACGAGCACGGGGCGGCCTACTTCAAGTTCCGCGCCTTTCCTACCAGCGTCACCTTCCGGTCGCCGGCAGCGGCGGCGGGTGGCAAGGTCAAGGTATCTATGCTGACCAAAAATAAAGACTCCGGTATCGACCTAGCGTGCTTCGCCCTCAACTCCACTACCCCCCGCACCTGCTCGGCCAGCGCCAGCAGCGGCGGTATGACGGGCATCGACGCGGGCGAGCCCGAGCTAAACCAGTTTCGGCCGGCGGGCTTCGGCCGGTTCTACTACTATGCCAACGTGTACGTGGGCAACATCAGCCTGGCCGCCGCGCCGGATTTTTCTCTAATCTTCACCTTCGACACGTACTAAGCGATGGCGGATATAATTTTAGCGCCCGCCGCCGAGCTGGGCGGCACGGTAGCAATCGAGCAAACAGTAGTGGATGGCCAAGCCAGCGCCCAGCGGGCGCTGAGCTTCCCCAACATAGACCTGCAAGCCTTCGACCTCGTCGTTTTTGAGCAAGACACCGCCGGCGGCTGGAACCCGGTGGCCAGCACCGTGGGCGTAGCCGAAGGCACCAGCGCCCCGGATGGGTACACGCGGCCGGAAGCAGATGAGCGCTTCGGCGACTTGCCCACCCAGCAGCAGCACACCCAGGAGCTGGCAAACCAGGCGCAACGCATCGGCGATTTTCCCGACTACGTGGCGCAGGCTATCAAGGACACGCTGGGCCAGCCCTGCGTGGTCTATCACCAGGGCCAGGTTACCCGCCAGCGGCTTGATATTTTCACGCCCTACACCAATGACCGAACGCCGCACGACCTGCTGGAGCTGCATGGCTACATCAATTCGCAGCTGGGTTTGCGCTGGATGGATTACCGCGTCAAAGGCGTTGGGGCAGTGGTCAGCGGCGGGGCATATATCGCGGCGGGCGGCACGCCGCGCAACATGGAAATCGACGGCATAACGTTTCTCAGCAGCCTGTACGCGTTTGAGTCGGACAGCGATGGTGGGGTAGCCGGGGCTGGCCACAACATCCGCATCCTCAACAGCCCCTACATCGGGGCGGTCGAGATTTTTCAGTCCCAGAACAACGGCAACAACGACCGCCACACGTTCATCAACTGCAACATCGGCCGCATGTCTCGCTTAGCGGCCTACTTTGGTAAACCTGGTCACCTCGTGCAGTTTGACCGCTGCACGCTCGGCCAGTCGCTGACGGGCGGCAGCGTATTTGATTACTACGGCCCCACCGACCTGCGCTGCCGGGTAACTAACTCCACCATTTACCTCAACGCCGGGGTTACGCTGGGCCGGGGCACCTCTTCGCCGGCGCGGCTGCAATTCGTCAACTGCACGCTGGTGTACCCCGATGGCACGAGCGTGCCCTTCGACAACTCCGACGAGGAAAGCGGCAGCGTGGTGCGCTTCACCAAGGATGCCGACTACCCGCCCATTGCCAGCGGCACGTTTACGGTAGATGTGACAGGGGCGCAGCGCGGGGCCGTGGTGTTTGCCGAGCTGGGGGCC
The DNA here is from genome assembly GCF_035709525.1 of Hymenobacter sp. Classification (GTDB taxonomy): domain Bacteria; phylum Bacteroidota; class Bacteroidia; order Cytophagales; family Hymenobacteraceae; genus Hymenobacter. Next base: position 25,082 of record NZ_DASTEP010000133.1, read on the forward strand.
AGCGCCACGCCGCCCGAGCTCAACCCGGACACGTTTGAGCTGGAGGGCGGCGCCTACGAGGCGGGCAAGCGCCTGAGCTACGCCTTTCGCGTGGCCAGCACCGGCAAGATTCGCTACCTCATTTCCCGGCTGCCATGAGCAAGCTAAGCTACTACTACGCGCTGCGGCGGCGCATTGCCCGGCCGCCCATAGTGCTCGGCCCACTGCGCACGCTGCGCTACGACGACCAGGACTACTCGTTTTTCACCTACGCCGGCACCTGGTTCAAGGCCAATCATGAGTGGCCGGGGGGCTCTTATCAGAACACCGTAACCCACCGGGCGGCCGTGGTGCCCACCGAAGCCCTGCCCACGCTCACTACCCAGGTGATTACCTTTGGGGGCGACCCCAGCGAGGGCATCGCCTTTTGGGGCGCGGCCGAGGACAGTGGCCAAATCCGCTTCTTTATGCGCGCCCTCGACAGCGAAACCAACTCGGACTGGGTGCCGTTTGGCGCGCCCTTCGGTACCTACTGCCTTAGCTGGGTATGGAGAGCTACTGCCCCCCGCTCCGACGACCGCCCCGAGGCCGATGCCAACTACGATAACAATTTCATGGGCCAGAGCTACTACAGCCGCCTCGGTAGCCCCGGCCTCGTGCATGTGCATGGCATGCCGGCCGGCCGCTACCAGTTTATGGTGCAGAAGCCAGCCAATACTACCGACCCTAATGATAATGGCGACAAGGCATTATATTTTGATGGTGCTACCGTGTACACCCGCGACGCCAACTTTGCTTGACGCCCCTCTCAGCCTTGGGCTGCGCCAACCCGGCCTCCCACCCTTGCCTAAAAAGCCGCCGCAGAATACTCTGCGGCGGCTTTACTTTGGCGCATTCGCGCCGGCCGCGCACGCGTGGAGCAGCTGGCTACGTTGCGTTTCGCCACTGCCCCGCCGCCACTACAGGTTTGTGTATAAGAAAAGCACGCACGAGCGCCATCCAGGGGAGGACGCCCGTGCGGCTGAAGAGGTTATGGAGTAAGTATCTGCCATATTTTTAAGCCCTTTGCCTACTGTCGCTTGCTATGCACAGCAGCCGCGGACGTGTACAAAGCCATATCGACTTTAGCGTAGATAATATCTTCAATAGTGGCTACGGCCAGGCAATATTCGTCGGCTATCTGGGATAATATGTATTCTCTGCTATACTTTCGGGGTCGCGGCACCTCGGTGTAGCGTTGGCGGAAGGCTTGTCGGATGCGCTCATTGCGGCGAAGACGGTTTTTTTGGCGGACGGTCATGTTAAGTTCTGACATTTGCTTAAGCTTGCTTTAGAAGTAGGAGATACAGGCTATTGGCCAAGTGGAAGGATGCCGGGGCAGGCAGCGGAGGCTGCGGATGGCAGGCCCGGGGTAAGCAGCAAGCGTATGGCCCGGCGGCACCAGCTAGGGCGAAAGCCCCGAAGCCGGACACTACGGCCGGTAGTGGCAAGAGGGCATACCTCTCCTGCCACCCAGCCCCAGCGGGTGCGGCATCAGGCGTTGAAATAGTAGATAGGGGCGCACCCGGCCGGGCAGCGCCGCCGCGCCAGAAGGCTACTGGTGCTAGCGCGCGCTCCGTAAGCCGCGGCCAGCGCGCCGCCCGAAGGAGGAAGCAGGGCCAAACTCCCCGCAGTGCGAGGACAAGGCTGGTTTGCCCGGCCGGGCAAGCGCGGAAAGGGTGTATTGCCGCCGTCGCAAACGAAGGAGGAAGCGTAGGCAGGCGTGCATAAAACTACTTAGGAGTACAACCATGAAGTGCGTTTAAAGTATTGATGAACATATATATAAAATGTATGGCCGCAAGCAGCAAAAGCAGAAGGCTCCGAAGAGGGAGCGTAAGAGTAGCAGTGTGGGTAAAGGGGGTTCGTAGCTACCCGGCACCGGCCGGGCAGGTTACTGGTGTGCTGTACGAACGCGTTAGCAAGAAGCAACGCGGCGGTTAGTTGTAGCCGGGCCTTTTCTGGCCGTACTGGCCATCAACGCCTGAATAGCAGGTAAATTTCCAGTTATTATTAGTAAATTTCCACTATCACCAGCTTGTCAGCCATTGCTTTGTAGTCATTCAGAGCCGGGCAAAATAGTAGACTTGCCGTTTTCGGGGCCGGTGGTGTAGCAGCACTCGAAACCCCGCTAAAGCAGGAAAATTGCCGAAAAACGCATTCGCTGCCGCGCTGGATAGCCGTGCTGGCTTGCCCATTCACTATGGCGGGCAGCAGCCGAGTGCCGGGGCGGCCAGCATGGCCGAGTGCCGGAGTAGGGATGTGCTAATCGCGGCGCAGAAGCTTCACCGACATTTCGCCCCAGATGGTGCCCCCAAAGCCATCGAGGTACATGTAAGTATGCACTGCTTCGCCCGCGCTCAGGTGCAGCAGGCAGGTGTGCTGGTGTCCCTTGCGGTTGGTACCGTTGGTCTGCCAGATGGTGTTCCAGCTCACCCATTCGCCGTCCTGGTTGCTGGGGCCGGTGCCGAGGGCATAGTTGCTGCCTACCGGGCCGCTGTCATCGTGCAGGCGCACCTTGGCCGCCAGCTCGTAGGTGCCGCTAAGGGGGGCCACGTAGGCGCTGGCGGCTTGGTCCCAGCCGCCTGCAGTGCCCGCCGGCCGCACATCGAGCCCGGTGCCGCTGAGGGGCACGGTGTAGAAGCCGCCGCTGCCTAGGTCACCACGCAGCGTGGCCGTGGCCAGCACTTCGAGCCCGGCGGCGGTGGCCGCCAGAGCGAGCGGCCGCGTATCGAGGCGGCTCACGGTACCGTCGGCAGCAAGCAGGGTTACGTTCTCAAACGTGGGCAGCTGCGCCGGGGGCGTGTTGTTGTCGTAGAGCGTGGCCGTGCCCGCCAGCTTGATGACCGAGTTGGCGATAACCAGGGCGCTGGCCGTGGCTGGCCCGCTGCCCCCAAACACCGAGCCCTCCGCCAGGCCCTGCCCGAATACGCAGTGCGCAAAGCGATGCACCGTGCCGGAGGCTGCCCCTGTGCGCTCGATGCGCCGAATGGTGCAGTAGTCGACCGAGTAGCGATTGATGCCGACGCCGGCCGCCGAATTAACGCCCGCCAGGGCCAGCCGGTTGATGTTGCAGCGCGTGAGCGTCACGTTCATGCCCGCCGTGGGCGCAGCCCCGGGGTTGAGGTTCAGGCTGGTCAGGAGCGGGCTGGTAACGTTGAAATCCAGGTAGTCGGTCACGGTCAGGTCGGAAATGGCCACGCGCATCCCCGTCGAGCCCCGCCCGATGGCCACGTCGCGGGCTACCACGCCGTTGCCGTTGATGGTGAAGTCGTAGTTGCGGAGGAACAGCGTTTTGGTCGTCCAGTCGCCCACTAAGTCAATGCGGTCGTGCGCGGGCATCACCGAGCCCACCGGGTGCGTAAAGTCGGGCAGCCGGTAGCTCGTGGGCTGGCCATTGCGATACACCACGCAGTTTACCTGGCTTTGGCGATGCAGCACGTTGCCGAGCAGCTCCCTGGCCACCTGCGCGGGCTCTTCTACCAGCTGGCCCTGCCAGAAGCGCCGGCCCGCGCAGTTGGTAAAGCCGGGGTCGAGGCCCTGCGTGGCCTCCACGTCCTCAAACGTGCGCGGCGCGTAGTGGCGCAGCTGCACATCGGTCAGCCGGTTGCGGGCAAAGGGCACGCCGGCCAGCGCCACGGCCTCCAGGCGCACCCGCTCCAGGGTATTGTCGCAAAACCAGAGCCCCTCCACGTAGTGCAGGCTATTGTCGAGCACCACGGCGCGCAGCAAGTTGCCGCGCACCCCCGGGTGCCCCCAGGGAAAGCCTGCCAGTGAGCTGTCGCGCAGCACGTTGCCCTGCTTGTCGCGGCGCTGGCTGATGGTATCGGTTGCCAGGTCGTACCGAACGGCGTCGTAGCAGGGCACGGAGTTGCCAAACGCATCCGCGCCGGCCCCGGTGGCGGGCACCCAGGCCGCGCCGGTGCCGGGCTCCTGGCGGGCATCGCCGGCCGGGGCCAGCTGCCAGGTGCTTCCCAGCCAGCGCACTACCGGGCTGGCCGCCAGCGCCGGCACCACGGCCCCCCGGCTGGTGATGGGGGCAAAGCGATGCAGCACCCCGCTGCGTAACGCCCGGTTCTGGTCGATTTGATAAGCCTGCTGCGGGTAGCGCAGCCCCTGCACCCAGGTGGTTTCGGTGAGCGTGTTTGCCGAGAAGCCCAGCGTGACGACGTTGGTGGTTTCCTCCAGCACGATTTGCCCGCTGAAAATACCGCTGAAGCTAAACGCCGGATACCCAGTCTGGGGAATAGTGTCTTGGTAGTCAACTATAAACTTGCGGTAGGGTGCCTGCCCGGTGGTGAAGTAGCGCACCGTGCCCGGGCTCACTATCAGGTCGCCCCAGCACAGGTACACCGAGGCGTAGCCCGGGGCCAGCGCCTGCTGGTTGTACTCGGAGCGGAAGTAGGCCGGGTCGAATACCAGCCGGCCGTTGCTGTCGACCGCGACCTCCGCGTACGACACTCCTCCAAACTCAAACGCAAACGGCAACTGGGCGACAACCACCTTGTCGTCGCCATCGAGGCGATAATCCACAAAGTCCGTTTCCTGCGGCACGATGCCAGTGAAGGGGCTTTCCGTCAGCTCGTAGGTAGTGCCCGTGGCGGGGCCCTGCTCAAAAAAATTGGTGCGCCAGAGCGGGCGCTCGTAGTCTGGCACGCGGGTGCAAAGCACCGCCTCGCGGGCCAGCGCGTCGGCCGCCACTGCCTGCGCCAGCACGCGGCCGCTGCTGCTCAGCCCGGGGCCGGGGCGGTTGCCGATGAGGTAGTAGGCCCCGGGCTGGAGCTCGCCGGCCTGCTGCTGGCGCATTACCTGCGCGTAGTCGAGGGTGCGCAGGGTTTCGCCGCGCAGGGCCTGGGGCAGGGTCGTAAGCTCGGTGGCCAAACTCAGGAGCACCTGGTTGAGGCCGGAGGCCGTAGTGCGGCCCAGCGGGCCGTTGGTGTGCACGGCCTGGTCTATTTCGGCGCGTAGCCGCGCAAGGTCTTTAAGAGGCATAAGTAGTTGAAATTAAAAATATTGCTAATAGTGACCACCCCCGGTCGACGCACTTGGCTAAGCCAAGCCAAGCCGCGCTGGCAGGGTACCATATAGTACCCGGCCAAAGTTTCTGGCCGGGCGGTAGTAAAAGCGAGTAGCAGCCGGGCCCAAGCCCCTGGTTCAGCTTGCTCTTCAGGCTTGCGGGGCCCCGGCGCAGGCGGGCAGGGCCTCGATGCGAGCCAGCCAACCCGCCAGAAACCTGGCCTGGCTGGCATCGGGGTGCAGCCGCAGCCGTGCAAACAAGCCCGCGAGCGGGTCGGGGGCGGCCAGCACCAGCGCCCCCGCCCGAAAGCGGTAAAACTGCCGCCGCAGCTGCACCAGCGCCTGGTGCAGCGCGGGGGCGGGCGCGGCATTGGCGGCCCGCAGGGTGTGCGGGCCCATCAGCCCATCCTCGGCCAGGGCCGACTGCCCCAGCTGGCGCAGCGCATACTGGAGCAGGCGCGGCGCGCGCGCCACCCCGGCATTCACGCCGTGGTCGGCCAGCTGCTCGGCTACGGCTTGGCTGCTGAGCTCAGTTAGCCGCAGCGCATCCCAGAATGCCCGCCGGTAGAAGGCCCGCGCCTGCTCGGCCAGGCGAGCATCGGTGGCCAATTCCCGGCTGAGCCCCGGCCACCGGCCGGCCAGCACGGGGCTGGCTGCCCCAAGACGGCGCTTGGCGGCATCTACCAACGGCCAGCCAGGCCAGCCGGGGTAGTACGCGCGGGCAATGCCGCACCAGGTTTCGCCCCCGCTGTCGCCCGGCAGGTGGCAGTAGCCCCCCTCGGCCCGCAGCAGGCGAGGGTAAAAAGCATCGAAGCTAGCCATTGATAAAAATTATTTAAAATCAGCAAGTTAATGAATAAAAATAGCGTGTAGTGCGGCCTGATACGCTTGCACCAGCCTGGCACGGCGAAGTGGCCCGACTAGCGGCCCAGCCAGTACCCGGCGCTCCCCGCCAAGACCAGCCCCAGCCAGCCAAGCAAGCCCCGCCGCCGGGCGCGCTGCCGCCAGTAGCGTGTGTGCTGGGCTTCGGCGGCCAGCGCCTGCTGCTGGGTGGCGAAGACCTGCTGCTGCGCTTGCAGCGCCTGCCGGTAGGAAGTAGCCGCCAGCCCAAGCGAGTCGGCTGCCTGCGCGTAGCGCTGGCTGGCCAGCCGCCAGGCCGCCGCCTCGCGGCGCACCCAGGGCAACACGGCCAACGAGTCGGCCACGCGGCGGGCCTGCCCCACGGAGAGGCTGATGCTAGTAGGCTGAGAAAAACTGCTGAAGCTGCTGAGCACTGGTATCAGCAGCAGGACGAAGCGACGCATGGCGATGAGTATGAAGGTGCAGAAGAGCCGCCCGCTGCGCGGCGGCCCGCGCCGAGTCGGCGGCGCGCTGGCCGTGCGCCCGGGCGCGGGCGGCGCGGGCCGTGTCGCGGGCCATCTGGCGCAGGGCGGCCGCCGGCTGGGGCGGGGCGGTGGGCAGGCGCGGCCCCCCACCGGTGGCGCAGGCCCATACCCCCAGACCCAGGAGCCCGCCCCCGAGCAGCAGCATAGCCCAAATGGGCAAGCGAAAACGCAGAAAGCCTAGCATGGCAAAACCCGGGCGGCTAGTCGACGCGGGGCGACGGGCCGGCCGGGGCCCCCGGCAGCGTAATGGAAGCCTCGGCCCCGGCCGCCAGCGAGGCGTCGCCGCCGCCCGTATCCTGGATGAGCGTGGACGGCATCCGGTGGAGAAAAATGCCCAGGGCCGCATCGCCCAAGGCCGCCAGGCAATAAAGCAAGACCAGGGCCCCGGTTTCATCGTGCGTGAGCGGGTGCCAGCCCACCAGCCGCACTACCAGCGGCGCGGAAACCAGCGTGAAACCCGCTTGCAGGGCCGTGAGTGTAAAGGCATTGAATACCCCACGGGCATCCTGTAAAAATTCGCGTAAATGATGCACTTTCATAAAACAAATAGGGATAAAATAGCCTGGCCCGCCTATTGCTGCGGGCCGGCCGCCACGGCCGCGAGCTGCGTGCGCAGGCCATCGATTTCGCGGGTCAGGCTGGCGAGTTGCAGCTCCAGCAGGCGCAGCTGCCCGGCCAGGGAGGCGGGGGCCAGCCCCCGGGGCAGCGCCTCGGTGGGCTCGGCCCGGGCAAAGAGTATTTCCCGCCGGGCGTCCGTCAGGAGCGGAGCCGGGGTGTGCTTTTCGTTGGCGGGCAGCCGGGTGGCAGCGACTGCGCGGGGATAATTATAAGGAGTAGTCATAGGGTGGTAATGGAGTATAAATGCTGCATAAAGAGTAGCCCGGCCGCTGGCGGAGCGGTGGGCCGGCCGTGGGCAGAACCCGCCAGCCGCCCCGCCGTATGGCACCTCCGAGGCGACGTGCGGAAGCCGGGCCAAGCCAGCGGCCCGGCTCGTTTGGTGCCTACCTAAAACACTCGCCCCGAGGCAGAAGGGAAGCGGTAAAGGCTATTAAAAAAAAGAATAGCCCGGGGCTCTTTGTCTCAAATTTCTTCTGCCTGCCGAGCATTTTCCTAGCGCTTTTGCCTGGCGATAAATACTCACTAGAAAAAGGCCCTTTGATGACCCGGTCCCGGGGTAGCCACACCCGTAGCGCCGCCGTGCCCGCCCCGCGCCGGGCGGCGGGCAGCCGGGCTCGCCCTGCCAGAAAGGGCGACGCTAACGGGCAGGTAGCGCCTGACACCCAGCTGCCCTCGCATAAGGCCCCCTGGCCCCCGGCGGGCCCATACGCCGGAGGCCAGGGGGCCGGAGCAACGCCCGGCCGGGCGTAGGGCAAGGCTCCCGGCCTGGGATAGTAACGGGTAGTTTTGCCGTGACTAGGGTTAAGAGCGCTGGGTAAGTGCGGGTTAGGCCCGAAAGCGGGTAGCGATAAGTGCGGTCGGGAAAAGGAAATTTGTCAAAAAAACAGTAGCCTTCTTTCTCTCATGTCTCTTTCCTACGACCAACTTTTGCGGGCGCTGAACGCCGCCGTGCGGGGTGCCGACCAGGGCGGCAATACGTCGGCCGCCGATTTGCGCGGCTTTCTCACTACCCTACTGGGCCACCTCGAGGCCGAGCGCACAGCGGTAGAAACGCAGCTCAGCCAGGCGGCCATGCTCGATGCCAACCGCCAGCTGCCGGCCGACCTGCTACCCCTGCGCCTGGCCCAGCAAGCCGGCGACTCGCCCACCGCCGTGCTCAGCCAGCAGGCCGCCAGCGGGCTGCTGGCGCAAAAAGAGCAAGCCGGCGTGGCGGCCGGGCTGGTGGCCACCGGGCAGCAGGCGGCGGCCATCGTGTATCGCGCCGGGGCCGTGCCGCTATACACCACGCCAGCCGCGCTGGGCCTTCACAGCCCCACGGATGCCCCCACGGTGGCGCACCACCTGCTGGTGCTGCGCAACAGCCTGGCCGCGCCCCTGTACCTCACCAGTCAGGACTATACCGTAGCCGCCCACGAGGCCGTGCTGAGCTCGGCCGTGCTGGGCGGGGGCGGGGCTTCACGCCGCATTCGGCTGGCGGGGGGACGCGTGACGGGCGCGGTGCAGCTGGACCCGGCGGGCAGCGGCGATGGGCACGACGTGCAGGTGACGCAGGCTGCCTACCTGGAGGCGCTCGCCTTCGGCGGGGCCGGGGCCACGCCCTTCAATCGCTACGTGTTCGCGGGCTGCACCATCGGGCGCATCAGCCAGGTGCCCGCGCAGCCCAACCAGCAGGTCGTCATCAGCCACTCGGTGCTGGGGGGCGTGCCCGACCAGCCGGTGATAGCAGGCGGCACGGCGGCTACCAGACTCACAATCAGTGACTGCGTGGTGGTGCTGCGGGGTACGGCCACCGTGCTGGGCGGCGGCGCGGCGGGGTTTGCACCCACGTACCGCAACGTGCTGGTGGTGGCCGCCGATGGCAGCACCTCGCTGCTGGGGGGGCCGGCCACCAGCGTGGCCGCCGCGCAGCTGAGCGATGCCAGCCCGGCCGGCCGCGACTGGCTGCGGGCCGCTGGCCCCGGCACCTGGAAGCAGCTATTGGGTATTACCAAGGCCGACCTGGGCCTGGGCCTGGCCGATAACACGGCCGACCGCGACAAGCCCGTGTCGGGCCCGGTGGCGGCCTACGTGGCAGCCGCCGTCCGGGGGCTGGCCCCGGCCTTCGTGCCCATTGGCCCGAACCAGTATGGCCAGCACCCGGCCTTCGGCAGCCAGGCCGAGGTCAATGCCTGGCTGCTGGCCCGGCCGGCGGGGGGTAGCCCCGCCGGGGCCGGCTACGTGCACTACGCCTACCCGGCCGGCACCTACGGCAGCGCGGCCCCGGGCACCGTGGTGGGCGTATATGGGGGAGGCGATGGCTACGCGGGCATCAACCCCGGCCTGCTGGCTACCTACCCCGGCCCGCGCACGCCGGCCGTGGCCTCGGTGAGCCCAGCGGCGGGCCGCACCGGCGAGGTGCTTACGGTGTACGGGCGCAACCTGGCCACGGGCCTGGTGGCTTACGTGGGAGGCTCCCACCGCTCGCCGAGCGGCAACTCGACCGAGCTTTTTGGGGCAAATGAGGCGGGCACGGTGGCCTACCTGCGCGTGCCGGCCCGGCCCGATTTTTACCCGCCCACCGAGGGCGATGCGCTTATTACCAGCCTGCTGCTGCGTGCGCCGGGCAGCTACGAGGCCTACGCCAGCGATATCCGCTTTACCTGGCTGCGCGCGTAGCCCGGCATTTTTTACCCCATCCCCGGGCAGCCCCCCTCGTATGCAAGCTGTTTTTTCTTTCTGTACCAAATTTATGGATGCGCAAAACCCGCACGCGGGCTTTGCCGACGCGGAGGCGTTTCGCTGCTCGTGCATCCTGAGCGTGCTGCTGGCCCGCCAGCAGCTGGGCCGGGCCGTGCTGTATACCGACTCGCGGGGGGCGCGGCTGCTGGAGCAGCTGCAGCTGCCCTTCGACGAAGTACACGTGGTATTCGACTACTTTCCGTACCCGCCCCACCTCTGGATGGCCAGCAAGCTGCTTACCTACCGCCGTCAGACGGTGCCCTTCGTACACATTGACCTCGATGCCTACCTGTGGGCCCCCCTGCCGCCGCGCCTGGCCGGGGCGGCCATTATTGCGCAGAGCAGTGAGGAAGACTACGACTGCTACGATGGCGTGCTGGCCCACTGCCTGCGTGAGGCGGGCTACCTGCCCGATTTTATGCGCCGGCACGTGGCCCGGCATGGGGCCAAGGTGCGCGCCCTGAACGCGGGCATCTACGGCGGGCACGACCTGGCTACCGTGGCCGCCTGCTGCGACGCGGCCTTCGCCCTGCTCGAGCACCCGGCCAACGAGCCCATGCTGGCCGGGCTGCGGGCCGGCCACGTCCACGTCGGCGGGCTGTTCTACGATTTCAACATCCTGCTGGAGCAGTACCTGGCGGCCGTGTACTGCCACGAGCACGAGGTGCCGGTGAGCTACGTGCTCTCCGGCCACGAGGCCCCCTACTTTACGCACCTGCTGTCGGGGGCCAAGCGCCACCCCGACAACACGGCGCAGCTGAAAAGCCGCGTGGCCCGCGACTACCCCTACCACTACCAGCTGGCCCGGCAGGCCGGGGCCCCGGGGTAGGGGCCGGCCACCCCGGCGCGCCAGGCAGCGTGGTTCCACCCGGGGCCACGCTGCTTTGCTTTGGGGAGGGCTTGGAGCGGGGTGGCCAGCCGCGCAGCGCCGGGGGCGCGAAGCGGCCGGCAGCGGGCGGCGGCATGGCAGTAGCGGGCGCGGTGAGTAACGGCAAAAGCCTGGCCTACTGGGTGGCAGCAGTTGGCCGGGGAGCTACCCGGCTGCCACCTTCGTATCGGCTGTGCCTCCCGGTTGAAGGGGCATGGCTTTCGTGCCCTATGCTTGCCCCGCTTCAAAACACGCCCGAGCCAGCCAAGCCGGCTTACACGCCTACGCTGCGGCCCGCCCAGCCTTTCTTCGCGCCCGCCGGCCGCCGCGCCGCAGCCCAGCCCTTCTTTCCTCCCAAGCCGGCCCCCAAGCCCGCCGCCCAGCCCACCCCCGCCCCGGCCCCGGCTCTGCTGGCCGCCGTGCCCCCGGCGCTCGCGCCCGCCGTGGCCCTGCTGGCCCACGCCGCCCAGCAGCAGGCCCCCTACCAACTCCTGGCCCACGCCCTGGGCCACGACCCGCTCACCGGCCGCCCCACCCCCGCCGCCCCCCGGGCCCTGGCCCGCGCCCTCGTCGGCCTGCTGCCCGACGGCCCCGCCCGCTTCCAGCAGCTGCAAGCCGCCGGCCCCGCCCTGGCCCAGCTCCCCGCCTGGCTACACCACCAGCTCGCCGCCCACC
>NZ_DASTEP010000134.1:0-20891 GCF_035709525.1 Hymenobacter sp.
TCGAGCCAGCGCAGCTGCTCCAGGCTTTCGGCCACTTCGAGGGGCGAGGGCGGCAGCTGCGTGAGCTGGCGCAGCACGTCGGGGCGGTAGGCGTAGAGGCCCAGGTGGCGGTAGTAGGGGTGGTGCAGCAGCCACTCGGCCTCGGGCTGCTGGCGCTGGTAGGGCAGGGGGTGGCGGCTGAAATAGAGCGCCCGCCCGCGCCGGTCGGTCACGACTTTGGGCAGGTGCGGGCTGAATAATTCTTCGTCGGTAATCACCGGCTTGATGAGCGTGGCAATGTCGGGCGGCGCGGGCTGCTCAAACAGCGCCACCAAAGCTTGTATCTGCGCGGGATGAATGAACGGCTCATCGCCCTGAATATTAACGATGCAGCCCGCGTCGGCCGGCTGGCCTAGCTGCTCGAAGGCCTCCCACACGCGGTCGGTGCCGCTGGGGTGGTCGGCCCGCGTGAGCACGGCCTCGCCCCCGAAGCCCAGCACGTGGTCGAGGATGCGCTCGTCGTCGGTGGCGACTATCACGCGGGCCAGCCCAGCCTGGCGCGCCTGGCCTACCACGCGCTGAATCATGGTTTGGCCGCCCAGGTCGACCAGCGGCTTGCCGGGCAGGCGGGTAGAGGCGTAGCGCGCCGGAATGATGCCAATGGCCATACCTGTTGAGTTAAGAGTGTTGAGTTGAGAGTTAGGAGTTAGGCCAAAAACAGCTGTTTCTGTAAGCGCAACCAACTAATTGCACCCGAACGGCCCGCCTTGTGGCGAGGGCTTCGTTACGCTCACCAAGACAGCCGGTTGGCGGATTGCCTGAATTTTCAAATTTAAATAAAGCAACTTTCAGCAAGTCAAGCCAGTTGCCCGCCGCCTCTTTTTGGCCCTGAAACTACGGTTGCCGGGCGGCTGGCTATTTACTTTGCCCTTTGCTGGCCCCGCGCCCCGGCCCTTTAGCTATAGGGTTTGGTATATTATTAGCTTCGCTTCCGCGCATGAGTTTGTTAGCTTCCTTGTTGATACTGAATACCCTGCACGGCCCGCTGGCCGCGCCGGCTACCGTTGCCCCCGCCGATTCTATCGGGCAGGAATTTCGCGGCGGGCAGCGCTTTGTGCGCCACCGCGTGGCGCAGGGCGAAACCATGTACGCCCTGGCCCGCCGCTACCACGTGTCGGTAGAGGTGATTACCGGGGCCAACCCGCAGCTCAAAAACGGCCTCGCCATCGGCGAAGTGGTGCTGGTGCCGCGCCCCGGCGGTGCGCGCGCCGCCGCGCCCGCCACGGCCAGCGCCCCCGCCAAAACGCCGGCCACTACCCCGGCCGCCAGCGGCAGCGCGCCCGCCCGCTACACCGTGGCCAAAGGCGAAACGCTGTTTGGCATTGCCCGCCGCTTTAGCCTCTCGCCGGCCGAGCTCATCCAGCTCAACCACCTGCCCGATGGCGGCACCGTGCGCGTGGGCCAGGAACTGCTGCTGCGCGCCGCCGGCGGCGACGCCGCCCCCGTGGCCGCCGCGCCCGCCCGCCCCAGCGAAGCCCCCGCGCCCACGCTCCGCGTAAACCCCAACGCGCCGGCCCAGATTGCGACCATCACCACCGCCAAGGAGGCCGACGCGCCGCCCGTGGAGCGTGCCCCCACCCGCGCCAGCGAGGTAGTCACCCGCGTGACGGAGAGCGGCATTGCGGCTACCATCGCGGGTAGCGGCACCGACAAGTATCTGGCCCTGCACAAAACGGCGCCCGTGGGTACCATCATGCAGGTGCGCAACCAGATGAATGGCCAGTCGGTGTACGTGCGCGTGATTGGCGAGCTGCCCGACACCGGCGAAAACTCCAATATGCTGGTGCGCCTCTCGCCCCGCGCCGTGCAAAAGCTCGGCACCAACGACGCCAAGTTTCGCGTCGAAACGAGCTACGTGCCATAATCACTGATTAGCACGAATTTTAACGGATTCCACGGATTTTGTGGACGATTTTTTGGTTAGATAAAGAAAGGCCGCGTTAGCGGCTTTTTCTTTTGGTTGCTCGGTGAGCACCTGCGTGTTGCGTTCCTTAAAAACAACTTTCTTGAAAACTTCCCTTTCGGAGTCGCCTACAAAATCCGTGAAACCCGATAAAATCCGACAAATCCGTGATTTGCTCGACGAGCGCGTGGCCCGCCACAACCAGCCGGCCTTCATTACCAAAGACCCCATTAGTATTCCGCACCAGTTCACGCGCTTGCAGGATGTGGAAATAAGCGGCCTTTTTGCCGCGCTGCTGGCCTGGGGCCAACGCCCTACTATCCTCAAGAAAACGGCCGAACTGATGGCGCGCATGGACGACGCGCCCTACCAGTTCATAACCCAGCACCAGGACGAGGACTTGAAGAAGCTGCTGGGCTTTTGCCACCGCACGTTTTGCGATACCGATTTGCTGTATTTCGTGCACTGGCTGCGCTGGTTTTACGAAGGGCATGAGTCGCTGGAAGACGCCTTTTTGCACGGCGCCACCATGCGCGAGCGGCTGGTGAATTTCCACGACCTGTTTTTCAGTTTGCCCGATGCGCCCGCCCGCACCCGCAAGCACGTGGCCACGCCCGCCCGGGGCTCGGCCTGCAAGCGCCTCAATATGTACCTGCGCTGGCTGGTGCGCCACGACGCGGCGGGCGTCGATTTTGGGCTGTGGCGGCGCATTGCGGCCAGCGAACTCATCTGCCCCATCGATGTGCACGTCGAGCGGCAAGCCCGTTTGTTGGGTTTGTTAAAACGCGAAAAAGTAGACTGGCAGGCCGCCGAGGAGCTCACCGCTAACCTGCGCCTGCTCGACCCCACCGACCCGGTAAAATATGATTTTGCGCTTTTTGGTGAAGGGGTGGGCCCGGCGTAGGCGATTGGGGCTGGAAGCCGTTCATATTCCTATATTTACCGCCAGCCGCCCAAACTAAAACCCCGGCCACCAATAATCCTTAACCAAACTGTGGTATGAAAAAAACGCTACTTTTTCTCGGTGTAGTGCTGCTGGCACTCGTCCGCCAGCCGCTGGCCGCCCAAACTACCATCAACGTCTTCAATGGCGTGCTGTACTACGATGGCTACGCCGCGACCGTGACCAACCCGGCCCCGCCGACGGGTGTTATCCGGCACCGCAACGACTTGTATGCGCGCCGGCTCACCGCCACCGAAATTCAATCCATCGGCACGCTGCTGACGATGAAAGTGACCATCGCCGCCGCTTGCGACAACTACGACCGCATCGGCAACGTGAACCTGGCGCTCGTGCCCAAAGGCGCTACCACCTACGTGCCCGCCGACGTGCAGCACATCGAGATAGCGCGCTACATCACGCCGTTTATGGACAAGAACAAGACGCCTAGCTCGGTGTCTTACGACTACGAAATCAGCAACATCGCGGCGCTGCTCAAGGAAACCAGCCTGAGCGCCAACTACGATTTCTGGGTCGAGCTGCAGGTGTTTGGCGTGCCTTACGCCGCCAACACGCAAATAGCCGGCTGCACGGGCCGCACCGACGTGTTCTACGGCTCGCTCGATTTCACTACCAACGCGCCGGCCCCCGCCCAAAGCGCCAACGTGCTGCGCCCGCTGCTGTACCAGGCCAGCCTCAACAACTACCAGGCGAGCGCCACCGACACGCTGGGCAAAACCACCCGCACCGTCAATTTCATTCTGCCCGTGGGCCTCACCGACGCAGCCCTGTTTCTGGTTACCTCCAACCACGGGGCCAACAGCGGCGGTGAAGAGTACAACCGCCGGATGCACTACGCCTACTTCGACAACGTGTTGAAGCTAAGCTACAAGCCGGGCCGCGTGTCGTGCGAGCCCTTCCGCCAGTACAACACCCAGGCCAACGGTATTTATGGCCCTAGTGCCCAAACGAACGCCCAGTGGCAGTCGTTCAGCAACTGGTGCCCCGGCGACAAAATCGACATCCGGCGCATCAACCTGGGCCCCCTGGCGGCCGGCAGCCACAGCTTCCGCATCCGCGTGCCTGATGCCGCCTTCGCGGGTGGCCAGGGCGACATCCCCACTTCGGTGTACCTGCAAGGCAAAACGAGCGGCGTGCTGAGCACGGCGGGCAGCCGCACGGCTACCGGCGCGTTTTTCCTCTACCCCAACCCCTCGGCTGGGCTCGTGACGGTAGCCAACCCCGCCGGCGTGGCCGTGCGCGAGCTGGTAGTGCGCAACTCCCTGGGCCAGGTAGTGCACCGGGCCGCCGGCAGCACCGCGCCGCAATTCACGCTCTCGCTCGGCAGCCTGGCCGCCGGCACCTATGTCGCCGAAATCCGCACCGCCGATGGCGTGGCTACCCGCACGTTTCAGGTAGCCCACTAGCTGCCGGTTTCACCCTCATCTATAAATGGCCCCACCGACGCACTCGTCGGTGGGGCCGTTTTGCTTGTCGGGCTTGCGCGGCGCGCAGGGCCAAGCTGCGCTGCCTGCCGTATAGTGCGCTATGCTTAAAAATTCGAAAGGCCCCGAACTGCCCGCCTGGGTATTTCTGGCGTTGCGGCTGGGCACGCTGCTGGCGGTGGCTGTGGCGGCGGTGCTCATTGCCCAGTGTAATGAATAATAATGGCCTGACGATAAAGGGCCACAGGATTCACTTGCCGACCTGCGCGATGCAACAGCAATTTGCTTTGAAACTGTGCGATTATCGCCTGTACGTTTGGCTAGGCATTGCAGGTATGCTGGCTGCGTTTCTGGTTGCTGCTTTACTGGCTTCTCAGGCTACCGCCGGGGCCTTGCAGCTAGCCATACTGGCGACGGTAGGCGGGGCCGGCTTCTGCGGAGTGTATTGGCTGCTGAGAAAAGCAACTATTCGTGTTGCCCACCTCACCGTGGATGTCGCTGGCTTGACGGTGCATTACCCTTCCTGCGGCAAGACTACCCATATAGCCTTTGATGAAGTGGTATCGTACCGCGATGAATGGCTGCGTGACGGCCGCGAGCTGCGCTTTCGGTTGCGTTCGGGCGAGAAGGTGCGGCTGGCCACCAATGATTTTCTGGCCCCTGCCGAAGGCTACGCTCCTTTGTTGCAAGCCGTGCAGCGTGCCATTGCGCAACGCAACGCTGCCGACCCTGCTATCACCCGTGAGAAAAGCTTCTTCGAGAAACCCTTTGCCACCATCCTGCTGGTGGTTACTGGCGTGCTGCTGCTGCTGGCAGCGGGGGAGATGCTGATTGGTCGCAAGCCATTTCAGGGTAGCTTTCTTACGGCTGCCGCTACTTGGGGCGCTTACTTCTTTATGTGGCGCGCAGCCAGAGCAAACCGCCGCTAGGATGGAATTTCAGGTAGCGCGCATCATCGGGGTGAGCTTTAGCTTGCTCTACAAGCCACCAAAAAGCCCGCCGCCCATGCCCTCGACTTTCATCAAAGTACCGCAAACGCTCCAGGCCCCGTCTTGTGTATCCTGGCTGCTAGGGCAGCGATTGCTACATTTTTTACTGATGCGGGTTGTCTTCTTCTGGGTGCCCAAGGCTAGTCCCGACTACGATAGACGCGCAGGCGACGTAGCCTACTGGCTGGTGGAGGTAGAAGACGGCCGTGCCGAGCGTGAAATCGGCTTCAACGCCCAGGGAAAGCCCATTTTGCACGCGCCCACCGACCGCAACATGGGGCTCTGGACCGACTCCGACCGCGAATTTGCGGTAAGCGAGTTTGAAACGGTGGCCGCCACCGAATTTGAGCGGTTTTGGGCGGCGGTAAGCTAACGCTTACCCTACATTGCTCTGCTATCACCGGCAGCAGGGCGGCTTCGGCGGCGGGGTAGCGCGGGCCTAGCCAGCGGGGTTGAGAACTCGCACTTCAGTTTTTAACCTCAGAAACGCCTCAATCAGCGGCGCTGGCGCGAATCTTCCCGCCCGCAGCCGTGTTTTACCTTTGCAACTAGATATCAGATTTTCCGCTCGTTTCGATTTGTTAGTACCCCAGAATTTCGAGGCCAAGATTGGCTTTTCTACCCTCCGCGAGCTGCTGGAGCAGCTGTGCCTCTCGGCCCTGGGCCGGCACTACGTGGCCAAGATGGAGTTTGTCACCGACCACGAGCGCCTCGCCAAGCTGCTGGCCCAGACCGACGAGTTTGCCCAGCTGCTCAACGGCGGCTCCGAGTTTCCGGGCGCGTTTTATTTCGACGTAACCGTGCACCTCAAGCGCGCCTCGCTGCCGGGCGCGTACCTCGACGTGGCCGCGTTCTACGAGATTAAGATGAGCTTGCGCACCATCCGGGCGGCGCTCACCTTCTTCACCCACGCTCCCGAAAACCTGTACCCCAACCTGCGTCTGCTGGGCATCGGCATTCAGGCCGACCGCAACCTGCTGGCTGCCCTCGACAAGGTAGTGGATGATGAAGGCCACGTGCGCGACGACGCCTCGCCGCTGCTGCGTCAGATTCGGCAGGAGCTCCATCAGCGCCAGGGGCAGTTGCGCAAGCAGCTCGCCAGCATCCTGCGTCACGCCAAAAGCGAAGGCTGGGTGCCCTCCGACTCCGAGCCCACCATCCGGGGCGGGCGCCTGGTGCTGCCCGTGGTGGCCGAGCACAAGCGCCGCCTGCGCGGCCTCATCCACGACGAAAGTGCGTCGGGCCAGACCGTATTCATCGAGCCGGCCGAGGTATTTGAGCTCAACAACGACATCAAAGACCTCGAAAACGCCTACCAGCGCGAGCTGATTCGCATTCTCACCAGCCTCACCGACCAGCTGCGCCCGCACCTGCCCGACTTGCGCAAGGCGTATAACTACCTGGGCTTGTTGGATTTCATTCGGGCCAAGGCCCGCCTGGCCCGCGAGCTCGACGCCCAGCTGCCCGAGCTCAGCAGCAAGCCGCTCATCCGGTGGCGCGGCGTGCGGCACCCGGTGCTGGCGCTCACCTTCAAAGAGCAAAACAAGGCCGCCGGCAAAGACGGCGAGAAGCGCGAAGTAGTGCCGCTGGACATCGAATTGACGCCCGAGCAGCGCATCCTCGTCATTTCGGGGCCCAACGCGGGCGGCAAGTCGGTGTCGTTGAAAACCGTGGGCTTGGTGCAGTACATGCTGCAATGCGGCCTGCTGATACCGTGCGACGACTACTCGGAGGCCGGCATGTTTGAGGATATTCTGCTGGACATCGGCGACGAGCAGAGCCTCGAAAACGACCTTTCGACCTACTCCTCGCACCTGCTGGCCATGAAGCAGTTCGTGACCGTGGCCAACAAGAAGAGCCTGGTCTTGATTGACGAGTTTGGTACCGGCACCGAACCCAGCCTGGGCGGAGCCATTGCCGAGGCCGTGCTGGAGCAGCTTAACAAGGAGCGCGCCTTCGGGGTGATAACCACGCACTACACCAACCTCAAGAACTTCGCTGAGAAAACCGACGGCCTCATCAACGGGGCCATGCGCTACGACCCCGAGCGCCTGCAACCGCTCTACCGCCTCGAAATGGGCAAGCCAGGCTCGTCGTTTGCCATCGAAATAGCCCGCAAAATCGGCCTGCCCCGGCAGCTCGTGGAGCGCGCTACCCAGCTGGTGGGCAAAGATAAAATCCGATACGACCGCCTGCTCGAAGGGCTCGAAAAAGATAAAACCGAGCTCGAAGCCCAGCTGCGCGAAACCGAAAAGCTGCAAAAGGGCCTGCGCAAGTTCACCCAAGAGTACCTCGACCTCAAAACCAACCTCGAAGACAACCGCCTCGCCCGCCTGCGCGACGCCAAGCAGCAGGCCCAGCAGCTGCTGCGCGACACCAACCAGCAAATTGAGGCCACCATCACCGAAATCCGCCGCTCGCAGGCCGACAAGGAAACCACCAAGCAGGCCCGCGAAAAGCTCGATACCTTCGTGCGCGAAAAGCTGCAAGTGGAGCCCCCCAAAGCCCGCCCCAGCCGCGAGCTCGCCGACCCCAACACCCTGCACCCCGGCGACCGCGTGGCCATCCTGGGCCAGGAGGGCCACGGCGAGGTAGTGAGCGTGAAAGGCAAAACCGCCGAGGTGCTCTTCGGCGGCCTCAAGACGCTGGTGAAAGTGGCCCAGCTCGAAAAGCTGAGCCGCGCCGAAGTGCGCGAGCGCGAAGCCGCCGCCCGCAAAACCGCCGCCGCCAACACCGGCCCCACGCTCGACATGACCGGCCGCATGGCCAGCTTCAGCCCCACGCTCGACCTGCGCGGCGAGCGCGCCGAAGACGCCCTCACTAAGCTCATGTCCTTCGTGGATGACGCGGTGATGCTCGGCATCCCGGAAATCAAAATCCTGCACGGCCGCGGCAACGGCGTGCTGCGCCAGATAGCCCGCGACTACCTGCGCCGCAACCGCACCATTGCCAGCGTGGGCGACGAGCACGCCGACCGCGGCGGCGACGGCGTGACGCTGGCCGTGCTGAAGTAGTAGGTTACTTGCGCTTGACTTGAACCTTAAAAAGGGGAGCCACTGCTTAGTGGCTCCCCTTTTTAAGTAGTATACCAACTTAGCTAATAATGAATGGACACAATTAACTTGCTCTTAATTGGTAAGGTTTGTCGCTATAACTATTTCTGCCATGCATATGCCGCCTCTCGCCTACGTCATCAATATTGTAGGTGCTATACTATTGATGATACTCGGATTATATTCAATTTTTGACCCCCGAAAAGCAATTGAACTTATGGGAAAAAATAATACCCTAATAGAAAATACTCCGGAGGATTCCTGGTGGCAACGTCACTTTGTATTGTTAAGGATATCAGGGGTAATATTCATAACTGTGTCAGTGGCAACAGTGGTATCTACAGTTCGCAGCTTATTCAGTTAGATAGTCTCACAAGGCTGAAGCATAAGGCTACCCCACCAACTCCGCAAACAGCCGCGCCAGCGTGGCCCCGGCATCCACGCACAGCCCTGGGTGCACGGCCGAGGTCTGCACCACCGTGCTGCGCTGCGCCGTGAGCCAGCGAAAACGCGAAGCCACCGCCAGCTGCCCAATCGGCCCGCCCTCGGCCCGGCCCCGGCAAATGCGCTCGAACGCACGCAGGCGCGCGCGCAGGTCTTCGACGTCGAGCGTCGGGCCGGTGAAGGCAAGTAGGCGGGCTTCGTTGAGCTCGGTTTTTACTTGCAGAAAGCCTTGGGATGCGCAGTACAGAATCACGCCCACGTTCAGAAATTCTTCGCGCTCGACGCGGGGCACCACCCGCAGCACGGCGTACTCAAATAGCGGCATGGCGGGCGTTCTGGGCTTCTTGCACAAATACTTCGGAGGCGGCCACGCGGGCCGCCAGAAACTGCACGTACTCGGCGCGCCGCTCGGCGGGCGCGAGGGCCGAGGACTCGTCGGTGAGCCACTCGTCGGGCACCAGGGCCACGATGGCGCGCAGCACCTCGGGCGTGAGGCGGGCGCGGTAGTCGGCATCCACGGCGGCGAGTTCGCTGGCCTGGGGCAGCAGCACGTGGTCGCGCACCTGCGAGAAGGGGCGGGGGCGCGGCTGCGCCCAGTCGGGGCCGGTGTGGTGCACGTAGAGCGCCGCGCCGTGGTCAATGAGCCACAGTTCCTTGTGCCACATTAGCAGGTTAGTGTTGCGGGCGGTGCGGTCCACGTTCAAGGTCAAGCAGTCGAGCCACACGATTTGCGAGGCCAATAGCGGGTCTACCCTGGTCACGAGTGGGTCGAAGGTGCTGGCCCCGGCCAGGAAGTGCAGCGCCAAATTCTGGCCTACGCTGGCCTTCAACAAGTCCTGGATTTCCTCGTCGGGCTCGGTGCGGCCGAAGGCTTCGCTGAGCTCGCAGAACACCAGTTCAGGCATTCGCAAGCCCAGAAAGCGCGCAATCTCGCCAACTATCAGCTCGGCTATCAAGACCTTGATGCCCTGGCCCGCGCCCCGAAATTTGACCACGTACTTAAACCCATCGTCGGCCTCGACCAGCGCGGGCAGCGAGCCGCCTTCGCGCAGCGGAATGATGTAGCGCGCGACGTGCACGGTGCGCAGGGCAAGGTCGGGAATGGGCATGGAAGCGTAACGAGAAAAGGCCCGCAAAGGACGGGCCGCGCCGGCAAAACAGGAAAGGCTTAACGCGCACCCAGCAGCCCGGCCAGGCCTTTGACATTGAGCCGGGCGAAGCTGCGCACGCGCTCGAAGCGCGCCTGGGTGGTGGCCAGCTCCTCATCGGGCGGTAGCTGGCGGGGCACCTGGGTAGTGAGGCGCTCGAATACCGTGGCGGCGATGTCAAGGTAGCCGAGCAGCAGCAGAAACAGCTGCTTCTTCTCGTCTTCCGAGTAGCTTTTGGTGCGGATGGCTTTGGTGAGGGTGTCCAACTGCGTGGTTTCGTCGGTGAACAAGTCGCGCAGGGCCGTGCGCTGGCGGTGGTACTCGGCCAGTGATTCTTCCTCCACGGCGGCGGGCGAAAAGGGGAACGTATCGGTAAAGGCTACCGCTTGGGCAAAGGCAGCTTCGGCTTGGTAAATAAGGGCCAGGTGCTTTTGCAGGCTCGCCCAGAGGCCGGTGCGGGCACGCTCGAAGGCGGTGCTAGTGGGTTCGGTCATGGGGTGTTTTAGAGGAGGTTTGTTACCGGGTGAGGTCGGGACGTAGCGCGAACTTTGTAGTTCGCGTTCGTTGGCGAGCACCCAAGCAAACGCGAACTACAAAGTTCGCGCTACCGTCCGGTTGCCTCGCCAAGCTGGAGCTTGGCGTTACAGCAGCAGCACATCGATGCGGTGGGCGTGTACCATCTGCAAGGTTTCCGACCAGCTGAAAACCGTGAAATTGCCATCCTGCGACGCTACCAGGGCCACGCCATCGTGCTGGTCGTGCACAAACTGCGCGGCGGCCAGGTGGCGGGTGCCGCCGTTTTTGGCGGGGTGAATGATGGTGCTGGTTGAGCCCACTACCGGCTCGGTTACAATCAATTGCTCGACCGGCGAGCCGATGGCGCTGCGTGTCACTTTGGCCCCGAAGGCCAGCAGGGCATAGTCGCGGGTGAGCACGGTGGCCCCGTCTACGGCCGTGAAGCCGCCCACGGTCGAAATAGTATCGAGCAGGTTTTCCTGCCAGTCGCGGTGGGTGTGGTCGGGCTGGGCCAGCAGGGCCGGGATGCCGTTGTAGGGCGGATGCACGGGGTAGCTCAGCGGCTGCACGATGGAGGCGCGCCAGGCGTCGGAGCCGGGCGGCACCAGCAGCACCAGCGCCCCGCGCCCGTGGGCGCGCATGGCGCGGGCCAGCTCCAGCAGCACCTCCACGCCGGGCGTGGTGCCGGGCGCGGTGGTCGAGAGCGCGATGTCGGGCAGCGATGCGCTCAGAGCGGGGTAGTCGGCCAGGCCGTGGTTTTCCTCATCCACGAGGCGCACATGGTCGCCGCGCAGCACGGCCACGTTCACAAATTTGCCGAAGCCGTCGGCCCGGCGGTGCTTGGCCACCAGCAGGCCCGGCTCCACCACTTCCAGCACAAAGCACACCGGCGGAATATGCGTGACCGTGCCCCACACGTACAGGCCGTGCTCATCCTGCCCAATGCCCAGGTGAATGCCCGGCTGCTCCACGGCCGGCGCCAGCTTAGTCACCGACTGCGGCGTGAGGCGCAGCCGGTGCGCAAACAGCAGCGGCCGCTGCGCCGCCTCGGGGGCCAGCAAAGCCAGCGAAATGCGCGGCGGCCGGCCCTCCTCGCGGCGCAGGCTGGCCCAGAAAGCCACGTCAATCACCGCCTCGATGAGGCCGGCTGGCGGGGGCGGGGAGGGCGGCGCGCTGCACAGGCGGGCGGCGGCGGCCCAGTGCTGGGCAAAGTGCACGGCCAGCGCGGGCGCTACCATGCGGGCAGCCAGGTAGGTAGGTTCGGAAAGCATGGGGGGCGGAAATCTCCGCAGAAATTCGCAGAAGTTGAAAGCCAAACCGGGGCGGTACGTCCGGGGTTTGGCCGCCCTGGTCGCTACCTGCTGCCTTACAGAATATTCACCTCGGGGTGCAGCTCGATGCCAAACCGCTCGCGCACCGTGCGGATAATTTCCTCGGCCAACTCGCGCAGCTCTTGCCCGGTGGCGCCGCCGTGGTTGACCAGCACCAGCGCCTGGCGGTCGTGTACGCCGTGGGTGCCCGCGCCCGTGCCGCGCCGCAGCCCCTTGAAGCCGGCCTGCTCGATGAGCCAGCCAGCGGGCACCTTCACGCCGCCCGGCACCGGGTAGCCGGGGATGTTGGCGTGGTGGCTTTTGAGCTCGTCGAACTTATGCTGCGACACCTCGGGATTTTTGAAAAACGAGCCCGCGTTGCCGATTTCGGCCGGGTCGGGCAGCTTCGAGCGGCGGATGCGGACCACGGCCTGGCTCACGTCGCGCGGGGTGGGCTCGGTGTCGATGCCGAGGTCGGCGAGCGTGGTTTGGATGTCACCGTAGCGCACGTTAAGCGGGCGCTGGGCGGCGGCGCGGTGCAGCCGCAGCACCACGGCCGTTACTACAAACTGGTTTTTAAGCGGGCCCTTAAATACGCTTTCGCGGTAGCCAAAGCCGCATTCTTCTTTGCCAAAAACCCGCAGCTCGCCGGTCTTGATTTCTACCGCCTCCAGCCGCTCGAAGGTGTCTTGTAGCTCGGCCCCGTAGGCCCCGATATTTTGCAGCGGGGCCGCGCCCACCGTGCCCGGAATGAGCGAGAGGTTTTCGACGCCGTGCAGGTCTTCATCCAAGGCGTACTCAACCAGGCCGTGCCAGCTTTCGCCGGCCCCGGCGCGCAGCAGGGCGCTGTGGGTTTCGGCATCTTCGGCGATTATTTCCAGGCCTTTAATCTCGTTTTTCAACACCACGCCGCCGAAGTCCTGCGTCAGCAACAGGTTGGAGCCGCCGCCCAGAATGAGTAGCGGCCCGGCCTGCACCTCGGGCAGCGCCAGCAACTGGCGCAGCGCATCGGCCGAGGCGAAGCGGGCAAAGTAGCGGGCCTGTACATCGAGGCCAAAGGTGTTGTAAGGGCGGAGCGAAACGTGTTCTTCGAGGTGCGGCATGGCGCAAAGGTCGGGCCGTAGCGCGGACTTTTAGTCCGCGAGTGCCCAGCGACTACCTAGCCGCTCGCGGACTAAAAGTCCGCGCTACCTTCACCGTATGGACCCGAAAGCCGCCACCCGCCTCAGCAAGTTTCTCAGCCGGCACCTGCGCCACCAGCCCCAGGCCATCGGCCTCACGCTGCAAGCCGGCGGCTGGGTCGCGGTAGCCGACCTGCTGGCCGCCTGCGCCGCCCACGGCCACCCCATGAGCCGCGACGAACTGGAGGATATCGTCGAAGATAATGACAAGCAGCGCTTTGCCTTCGATGAAGCCGGCCAGCGCCTGCGCGCCCAGCAGGGCCACAGCGTCGAAGTCGATTTGCAGCTGACGCCCGCCGCACCGCCTACTGTGCTCTACCACGGCACCGCACCGGCCGCGCTACCCGCCATCCGGGCTTCGGGCTTGCAGAAAATGAATCGCCACCACGTGCACCTCACCACCGACGAGGCCACCGCCCGCCGCGTGGGCCAGCGCCGGGGCCGCCCGGTGCTGCTGGCCGTGGAGGCCGCCGCGCTGCACGCGGCGGGCGGCGTGTTTTACCGCTCGGGCAATGGCGTGTGGCTGGTGGAGGAGGTGCCGCCGCAGTACGTGCGCGAGCTGCCGGGCTAACGCTAACCTCACCCCCTAGCCCCCTCTCCAAAAAAGAGGGGGGACGAGCCTTAGTTCTAGCTTCTAAAAAATTAATTATTAGAGCTAAAGCTAGTCCCCCCTCTTTTTTGGAGAGGGGGCTAGGGGGTGAGGTTCCACGTTAGGGCCTACGGCAGCGTCGCCCGCACGTTGAAGCGCGAGTCGGCGCGCACCTCCGTGTTCTGGCGCAGGGTTTGGGCCAGCTCGGCGGTGGTGGTCAGCGTGTACGAGTTGCCTTTCAAGTATATATCAAGGTTGCTGCCGGCCGGGTTGAGGCTGATGCTCGTTTGGCCGGTGGGCACGCTGGGCAGCGAGGCCAGCAGCACCTTGTTGGAGCCCGCCGCATCGGTAGCGATGTAGATGCTGATGCTCTTCAGGAAATCAAAATTCTGCGTGCTCGGGTTGGTGACGGTGAGCGTAAGGCGGTCCAGCGTCACGTCCTTCACGTAGTCGGCCGAGGTGTTGTTGTTTTTATAGGTGCTCTGCGCCGAGGTAGGCACCGACACGCCCGGAATGCTCAGTGCCACCCCCGGCGGCACGAAGGGCGTGCCCGGAATGGTGAAGCTGTTGGAGTCGCTGACCTGGAAGGTGAAAAGCTCCACGATTTTTTTGCAGCTCGCGGTGCCCAGAAGCAGGGCGGCCAG
The DNA here is from genome assembly GCF_035709525.1 of Hymenobacter sp. Classification (GTDB taxonomy): domain Bacteria; phylum Bacteroidota; class Bacteroidia; order Cytophagales; family Hymenobacteraceae; genus Hymenobacter. The sequence goes on from NZ_DASTEP010000134.1 coordinate 14,202, forward strand.
TACTAGCAAGTAGGATTTTTGAAAGATGATATTGCGCATAAAGTAGTTTGTGATAGGTTAAAGGGTATTTTATTGATAAGCACAAATATAAAAGCTGCGCGCGTATAAAGCCCAGCTTGTTCGCCGCTTTCGGCGAGCTGGTAGCCCAACCGCTATTTTGCGTGGGTAAGCGGCCCGTTTTGTTAGCTGAATCGCTGGGCGGCTCACCCACGCGCTATCCCCACCCACTTTGTCATGAAATACCTTCTTCTCAGCGGCTTGCTCGTGGCCGCCGGCCCGGTGGCCGCCCAGCGCGATGCCCCGCCCGCCCAAAGCGCCGCTACCGTGCGGCAGGCGGTCAACCTGCCCACCTTGCCCACGCCGCGCCAGCTCTACCCCGGCCTGTTCGAGGCCGTGCAATTGGGCCGCATCTACGCCGACAACAAGACCTTCGTAGATGCCCTGCCCACCGCGCCGCCCACCGAGATAGTGGCCGCCTACGAGCGCTTGCGCACCCAGCCGGGCTTCGACCTCAAGACCTTCGTGGGCCAGTATTTCAAGCCACCCGTGGCCGCTACCGACGTGTACCGCAGCAACATCAAGGCCGGCATCCGCGCCCACCTCGATACGCTTTGGACGGTGCTACGCCGGCCGGGCCAGGCAGAGGCCGCGCAGTATTCGTCGCTGCTGCCGCTGCCGCGGCCGTACCTGGTGCCGGGCGGGCGCTTCCGCGAGATTTATTACTGGGATTCGTACTTCACGATGCTGGGCTTGCGGCAGGCGGGCCGCACGGCGCTGCTGCGCGACATGGTGGCCAATTTCGGCTACCTCATCGACCGCTACGGGCACGTGCCCAATGGCAGCCGCACGTACTACCTCACGCGCTCGCAGCCGCCGTTTTTTGCCCTCATGGTGCAGCTGCTGGCCCAGGCCGAAGGGTCGGGTAGCCAGGCCGTGGCGCAGTTCCGCCCCCAGCTCAAGCAGGAATACGCCTACTGGACCAGTGGCGGCGACCAGCTAGCGCCCGGTACCGCCGCTGGCCGCACCGTGCGGATGCCCGGCGGCGAGCCCTTGAGCCGCTACTGGGACGACAGCGACCAGCCCCGCGAAGAGTCGTACCAGGAAGACGTGGCAGCCGCCAAAAAAAGCCGGCAGCCCGCTTCCGAGTTCAACCGCAATATCCGCGCCGCCGCCGCCTCGGGCTGGGATTTCAGCTCGCGCTGGTTTACGCCGGGCAAGGGCCTGGAAACCATCCGCACTACCAGCCTCGTGCCCGTCGATTTGAATTGCCTACTCCTGACCCTGGAGCAAACCCTGACCAAAGCCGCCAAGCAGGCCGGCGACTCGGCCGAGGCCAAGCAATACCGGAAGGCGGGGCAGGCGCGGGCCGCCGCCATTCGAAAGTATTGCTGGGATGCGAAGGCGGGCTTTTACGTCGATTACGACCTGCCGCAGCGGCGGCCCGCGCCGGTGCATACGCTGGCCGGGGTGTTTCCGCTGGCCTTCGGCGTCGCTACGGCCGACCAGGCCAAAAAGGTGGCCGGGCACCTGCAAAACGAGTTTTTACGCCCCGGTGGCCTGCTCACTACCACCAACCCCAGCGGCCAGCAGTGGGACGCCCCCAACGCCTGGGCCCCCCTCGAATACCTCTCGATAGTGGGCCTGCGCCGCTACGGGCACCAGCCGCTGGCCGACACCGTGGCCCACCGCTGGACGCGCCTCAACGTGCGCGTCTTCACCCAAACCGGCAAGCTGCTGGAGAAATACAACGTCGAGAAAACCGACCTGCTGGCCGGGGGAGGGGAGTATCCCTTGCAGGATGGGTTTGGGTGGACGAATGGGGTGCTGCTGATGCTGCTGAATGAGGAGAATCGCTAATCTTAAGCGGGGCACCTCACCCCCCGGCCCCCTCTCCAAAAAAGAGGGGGAGCCAGACGAGTTGAGAGTTAGGAGTTTTGAGTTGAACAAATGGCTAACTCTTAACTCAACACTCAAAACTCTCAACTCAAATCTGGCTCCCCCTCTTTTTTGGAGAGGGGGCCGGGGGGGGAGGTTACACCGGCTGGGAAGCTACCGCACCCGGTACCCGCGCAGCGCATAGTACAGCAAATACGCATAGCACAGCGCGGGCACCAGAAACGCCGCCCGCAGGCCGCTGTGGGTCGAGATGTAGCCCATTAGCAGTGAGAGCACCGCCCCGCCCACGATGCCCATTATCAGGTACGACGAGCCTTGCTTGGTGAACGCGCCCAGGCCCTTGATGGCCAGCGGGAACACCACCGGCCAGATGATAGAATTGCAGACCCCGCAGAGCACGATGAGCCACAGCGCCGTTTCGCCGCTGAGGCCGATGGAGGCCAGCACCAGCAGCGTGCCCGCCGCGCACACGCCCACCAGCAGCGGGCGGTCGGGGAAGCGGCGCAGCAGCGGAATGCCCACGATGCGCCCCAGCATCAGCCCAAACCAGTAGGAAGCCACCAGCACCGCGCCCACGGCCGGCGTGAAGCCGTGGCTGGTATCGAGCGGCAGGGGCGTTTTGCCGATGACGAGCAGGCCGTAGTTGGTTATGGCATTGAGCTTTTGCACCAAGCCCTGCGTGAACTCGCTGAGCTGCCCGATGTGCTGCGCCTGCCCGTAGCGAATGAGAAAATCGCCCAGCCCGACTTCGGCCCCCACGTACACGAAAATGGCCACCACGCCCAGCACCAGGTGCGGGTAGGCTAGCGCCGAGTGCCGCCCGGTGAGCGCCGCGCCGGGCGCGGCCTCGGCCTCTTCCTCGGCCGGAATGCTTTCGAGCACCGGCAGCCGCACCACGAAAAACAGCACCGCCAGCACCACCAGAAACCCCGCCAGCCCAAGGTAAGGCGTTTCGACCAGCGCCGCCTTGCGCGACAGGCGCTCGGCTAGGGGCAGGGCGGCGAGCTGCTTGTTGAGCAAGTCCACGTTGCCAAACAGCAGCAGGCCGCCCACCAGCGGGGCCAGCGTGCCACCCAGCCCATTGGCCACGCCCACGATGCTGACGCGGCTGGCCGCCTCGCGGGCCGGCCCCAGCACGCTCACGTAGGGGTTGGCCGCCACTTGCAGCAGCGTAATGCCCGCCCCCAGCAAGCTCAGCCCACCCAAAAACAGCCCGAACGCCCGCGTTTGGGCGGCGGGCACGAACAGCAGCGCCCCGGCCGCCATCACGAGCAGCCCCAGCACGATGCCGCGCTGGTAGCCAATGCGCCCCAGCACCCAGCCCGCCGGCAGCGACATGACGAAGTAGGCCGCAAAAAACGCGAACGGCACCAGCGACGACTCCAGGTCGCTGAGCTGGCACACGTCTTTGAGGTGCGGCATGAGCACGCCGTTGAAGTTGGTAACGGCCCCGAAGAGCAGAAACAGCAGCGTCATCAGGGCCATCGGCCCAGCGTAGGAGCGGGTGGGAGCGGCCGTCGCCGTCGCCGCCGCAGTAGTAATAGGAGTAGCCATACGGGCCGGAAGGTACAAAAAAAGCCGGCCCCGTAGGGCCGGCTGGGGGGATATAATTTAAAGAACTGTACCCACAACTAAGGGTGTAGCCAATCACTTGATGGCCGCACAATAAGTCGTGCGTTACTATATGCCATAGGTAGTGTGAAGCAAGTGAGCCCTATGTAAACATGGTCGGCATCATCTACATCAATAAAATCTTCATTTGTAGTGCCATCTTCGAGAAGTTCGCTTGTAGAACTAACTCTGTCGACAACTAATGCTAGAAGGTCAGACTGATTATTTCGTTCAATCTTGAGAGGAAGTAGTAATTGTATTCTATCCGTTTCTCTGGGATTGTCTGACCATCGCATTTGAGGAATAGCAATTTTATAGTTGCTCCTTACTAGTTTTTTCACTTCTTCTAGCGCTCCATACAAGGTTTGACGCAGTTCAGATGGGCTCATCGGTCCAAGTTTTTGAATCCATCTGTCCCTGTTGTCTTGTAAAATATGATTATACCTAACTAATAATTTGTTTCTTGGATTAAATAACAAGTCAGAAGGATTAAAGAAATAGTCCGCAGTCTGTGGTAAATTTCTACTAAAGTTTCCTGCAATTGCAGAATCGCTTTCAAAGAAAAAGCCTTTCAATATGTATGAATCTTTTTCGCGGTGTTTCTCAAAAAAGCCATATATATCTTCAAGCTCATCGCTTACTAATCCGGTATTAAATGCGGCAAATTTTCTGCTAGCTGTATAAACAACTTTATCTTCCCTGTAAATCTTCTTGAAGGTGTAATCTAAATACCTTCTCAGAATAGCAAACGGTCTTGCATCATAGCTCCTATATTCTTCTGAAAAAGTCCAAGGCTCTCCCTTCATAGCCTGCTCTTCAGCAAGACGTCTTAATTTCTCGTCATAGTGGTAGGTTTCTGCAAACTGAGTCAATACCATGGCTGATTAAGTTAAAGTGATGATTAAATATTGATTGCAGTTGCAATATATAAATAATGCTTGTGATTAAGGCTTCATTCGCACAATTTTCCCTTCCTGCATCACCACCACCTCACTATTCTTCTGCCGCTTGAATTCCAGCATTCGCGCGTAGGCGACTTTCAAGCCGGCTGCTATTTTCTCGTGGCGTTCTAACTGCTGCTCCAGGGTCATTAGCTTCTTTGGTTTCTACTACAAGATACCGCTGCTACCGCTGCCGCAGGTAAATGTGCTTGCCGGGGGCGTTGTCGAGGCTGCGCTCGTCAATCTCGAACAGGCCGGTTTCGCGCACCAGCGGCAGCAGCTTGGGGAAGCCGTAGTGGCGGGCGTCGAAGTCGGGCTTGCGCTTGAGCAACAGCGTGCCGAGCGAGGCCAGAAACGTCCAGCCGTTTTCGTCGGCCAGGTCGGCGGCGCTTTGGCGCAGCAGCTCGGTGAGCTCGGCGTCCAGGGCTTTGAGGGGCGCGGGCGGGGTAGAGGCGGCGGGGGCTTTGGGAGCCGCGGGCGTGGCCGGCGCTTTTAGCACCTCAATGTAAATGAACTTGTTGCAGGCCGCGATGAACGGGCGGGGCGTTTTCTTTTCGCCCAGGCCGATAACCAGCATCCCGGCCTCGCGCAGCCGGATGGCCAGGCGCGTGAAGTCGCTGTCGCTCGACACCAGGCAAAACCCATCGACCTTGCCGGTGTAGAGCACGTCCATCGCGTCGATTATCATGGCGCTGTCGGTGGCGTTTTTGCCGGTGGTGTAGCCGTATTGCTGCACGGGCACGATGGCGTTTTCGAGCAGCACCGCCTTCCAGCCGTTGGCATTGGGCTTGGTCCAGTCGGCGTAGATGCGCTTGATGGTGGGCGTGCCGGAGCGGGAAATTTCTTCCAGCATCTGCTTCACGTAGGCGTGGGGCACGTTGTCGGCGTCGATGAGCACGGCGAGCTTGTGGTCGGGCATGGTAGGAGAGGCGGCAGGATGCCGTTGCAAAGTAGCCAGGCCCGACCTTTGCCCCCATGTACCTAACCGCCACCACCCAGTTTGGCCTCGAAGAAGTGCTGGCTGCCGAATTGAGCCAGCTCGGCGCCACCATCGACCACGTGGGCAGCCGCGCCGTCGAGTTTAGCGGCGACAAAAAGCTGCTTTACAATACCATCCTCTGGAGCCGCACGGCCATGCGCCTGCTGCGCCCCTTCGCCGACTTCTACGCCCCCGACGAGCGGGCGCTCTACGACGAGGTTTTTCACATCGACTGGAGCCGCTACATCGCACCGGGCCAGACGTTTGCCATCACGGCCGTGGTCAATAAGTCGAGCTTCGAGCACTCGCTCTACGTGGCCCAGCTCACCAAAGACGCCATCGTGGACCAGTTTCGGGAGCGCACCGGCGAGCGCCCCAGCATCGACACCCGCAACCCCGACATCCGCATTCACCTGCGGATGCTCGAAAACGAGGTGATTCTGAGCCTCGACGCGGCCGGCGACTCGCTGCACCGCCGCGGCTACCGCCAGGGCACCAACGAAGCCCCCCTCAACGAGGTGCTGGCCGCCGGCCTTATCTTGTTGAGTGGCTGGGATAAAAAGAGCCCGCTCATCGACCCGATGTGCGGCTCGGCCACCATCCTCACCGAGGCCGGGCTACTGGCCCAGCGCATCGCGCCGGGGCTGTTTCACCAAGGCAAGTTTGGGTTTGAAAACTGGCCCGACTTCGATGCCGCGCTGTGGCAGCAGCTGCGCCAGGAGGCCAAGGCCCAGCGCATTGAAGAGCCGCAGGCCTACCTCGCCGGCTCCGACCTCGACCCCCGCGTGCTCGACCAGGCTGCCGCCAACATCGAAGCGGCTGGCCTCGACGAGTGCATCCGGCTGAGCGTGCGCGACGTGCGCGACGCGCAGCCGCCCAAGGACCTGGCCCCCGGCCTCGTCATCACCAACCCGCCCTACGGCGAGCGGATAGGGGAGGAGGCCCAGATGGACGCACTGTATAAAACGATTGGCGACGCGCTGAAAACGAATTTTCAGGGGTTTGAGGCGTTCGTGTTTACGGGTAATCTGGAGGCGGCCAAGGCCATCGGGCTGAAGGTGTCGCGGCGGATACCGCTCTTTAATGGGCCAATTGATTGCCGGCTGCTGAAGTATGAGCTGTACCGCGGGTCGCGGCGGGTGCAGGCTCAGGCGTAGAACCTCACCCCCCGGCCCCCTCTCCAAAAAAGAGGGGGAGCCTAACGCCTTCTTGACGTGAGCTAACGTCCGCTAGCGGTCGGCTCCCCCTCTTTTTTGGAGAGGG
>NZ_DASTEP010000135.1:0-3292 GCF_035709525.1 Hymenobacter sp.
GCGCAGCAAGAGGTCGCCGCCCTGGTCGAGGGCGCGCAGCACGGGGGCGGCCTGCTCGGGGCCGAGCACGGCGGCGACGAGCCAGCGCAGCAGGGCGGCCTCGGTGCGGACCACGAAGCGGGCCACGTCCTGGCCCAGCGCCAGCCAGGGCTTGGCCAGGCGCTCGAAGGCGGCGGGCAGCAGCCAGAAGTGGGTCAGGTCCAGGGCGCGCAGCTCGGCCCCGGTCTGGGCGAGCAGGTGGGCGAGGCGGGGGCCGGAGAGCTGGTGGGCGGCGAGCTGGTGGTGTAGCCAGGCGGGGAGCTGGGCCAGGGCGGGGCCGGCGGCTTGCAGCTGCTGGAAGCGAGCTTCGCCGTCGGGCAGCAGGCCGACGAGGGAGCGGGCCAGGGCCAGGGGGGCGGCAGGCACCGCTTTACCCGTGAGCGGGTCGTGGCCCAGGGCGTGGGCCAGGAGTTGGTAGGGGGCCTGCTGCTGGGCGGCGTGGGCCAGCGCGGCCACGGCGGGGGCGAGCGCCGGGGGCACGGCGGCCAGCAGCGCCGGGGCCGGGGCGGGTGGTAAAGTGTGAGGCGCACTCCGCCCACACGACCACCGCCCTATCCCTCGACAGCTAGCAGCAACTGCTACTAGCTGTCGAGGGATAGGGCGGTGGTTGGTTAAGCCGGCGTGGGCAGGCGCACGGCATCATAGCGGGCTACAAAGGCCTGTAGGTCGAAGCCGGGCACATACTGCTGCAAGCCTTGTACGAGCTCTTGCGTCTGCGGCCGTTGCGGGTGCCAGGGCCGGGTAGCCGGGGTGGGTGCCTCCAGCTCCAGCAAGAGCAGTTGCCAGTAGCGGTAGCCCAGCGTGTGGGCCAGCAGGGCGAGGTAGCCCTGGAAGTCAACCCCGAGCGGGGAAGTGTCGCTCCCGAAGTCGTAGTAGTGCAGTTCGGGGTTCTGGGCGGCGGTGTGGAAGAGGCCCACGCAGGCTTCGTCGGCGAAGAAGTCCACGATTTTGAAGGTCTGCATCCGGGCCAGCCAGGCGGCGGGCTCGTGGCCGAAGTAGACGATGTCTTTCCAGTCGCCGTAGATGTGCTGGATGGGCCGGATGTCAACCTTTCCTTCTATTTGACTGTTAGCATCGGCTCGCCACGATACATAAAAGCCGTTACGTAGGCGAAAAAAATTCAACATCTGGATAGGTATCCACTCCGAATGTGCTATCAGTGCTAATTCACTTTCAGTAGTATTAGCCCCTATCTTGATTGTACAATCTACGTTAGCTATCCTTGCTTGTCGCAGCAAGAGGGTTGAATCAATAATGAGAGAGTTTTCTGTGGCCATTGTGAAAGCTAATCGTTTATAGGAATCCATACTGATGCAGGATGAGGATTCCTTCGGACTATTCAGCAAAAGTAATGTACTTATCCTCGAAGGCCTTTTTCATTTGAGCACCGATGTTACGCGCCTCTTGGATGTCAGCAGAGTCTCCCTTGGCTTCTGCTAAGTGTAGTATATAGTTCCCTACATGGATTGAATTACGGAACACGATACCGGCCCCAATTACTTTGTCGACTGCATCAACAATACGCACAGCTTGCTTTGCGGGAATACCTAAATCAACCAAAGGTTTGGGGTTGTTCAAGCGATTAATGGCTAATGGCTGGTGCTTGGGTGCGCCAGTTACCTGGGGGTTAGGGTAGTAGTCGGCCAGGCTGGCCTGCTCGACGGGGTTGTCCACCGTCAGGTTCAGGCTCAGGCCCTGCGCCACGGGCTGGCCGTCGGCGGCGCTGACCTCGCGCACGGCGCACGTCAGGCTCAGCGGCACGTACTGCTCGGCCGTGATGAGGCGCGTAAGGGCCTGCGCCGGCAGGCGCAGGGTGGTGGCGTCGAGCGTACCCTGGCGCAAGGCGCGCAGCAGGCGCTCGCCCACGGGGCGGCCGTAGCGCGGCACGACCGAGTAGAAGAAGGCCCGCGTAGCTTGCCCCTGCCCGGCGGCCTGCCCCTGGTGGGCCGAGTCCTTGGCTGCCTGCTTGACGAAGGCCTCAATCTGGTGCAGGTGGTTGCTGTTGCCCCGGCGCGAGAGCGGGGTCAGGTTCTGCCAGTCCGTGCCCGTGCCGTGCAGGTGGTGGTTGAGCAGGTGGCCCTTGACGTAGTAGCTGTCGTTGCCGTTGCCGCGCTGGGCCAGCGCCTCGTAGTGGGCGTTGGGGGGGGGATTGGGCACCGAGCCGGTGGAGATGAGTTCGCCCACCTCGCGCAGGGGGATGCCGTACACGCCCGAGGTGAGGTAGGCCAGGTGCATGCCGCGCCCGAAGCCGGCGGCTGTCACGCCGCTGTAGGCGGGGGCGGCGTTTTGCCGGACCTGGGTGCCGGCGTAGGCGGCGCTCATCAGGTGCAGCGTCACGTCGGCCAGGCGGCCCAGCAGGCGGTCGAGCTCCAGGGCGGCGGCGGTGGGCTGGGGGGCCTGGCCGGGGCGGGCGGGCAGTTGCTGGGGCTGGGAGAGCAGGCCGCGAATTTGGCGGGCCAGCTGGGCGGCCAGGGCCTGGGCTTGCTGCACGGCGGCCGTGGCGGGCAAGCGCACGGCCTGGTCCTGGAGCTTGCCCTTGGCCAGGCGGGCCAGGAAGACCTCGTAGGCCAGCGGGTCGCTGGCCACCTGCAAGGTGGGGCGTCCGGCGAGCGGGGCCACGAAGACGTGATGGGTTTCGGGGCCGACCTGGAAGGCGCGTTGGGGCCGCAGCCAGTTTTTGGTGGCCTCAACGGCGTGTTTACCCTGTTCGACCACGTTGCTTGCGCCGGTCTTAAGGGTGTTCCAAATAGCTTTAGCCTTGTCGGCGACGGTATCAAGCACTTTGTTGACCGCTTTCTCCACGGGCACCCGCACTTTCTTCAAACCCGTTTGGATGGCCCCGCTGATACCGTCGAGGCCGAGCTGCCGGGCCAAAAAGGCGAGGGCCACGGGCAGAATCTTGACCAGGGTGTTCTCGACGGCCTGGGCGGCGGGGGCGAGCTGGCCGGCAGCGATGGCGGAGGCCGAGGCAAAGAGGGCCTGGCCCACCTGGGCGAGTTGCCGGCCCTTCTCCACGAAGAGCATCACCCCGTTGTAGAGGCTGCGGGCCAGTTGCAGGAAGGCCCCGCCGGGCACGGCTAGCGAGGCCAGGAACAGGGGCACCGCCTTGGCGGCCACGCCCAGCACTTGGGCTTGGACGAAATCCAGGGCTTGGGCGCGCAGGCCCTGGGCGTGGGCACTGATGGCTTGCCAGGCGGCTTGCGGGCCGTGCTGCCAGAGGGTGAGGGCTACGCCGCCCACTTGGGTGAGCACG
>NZ_DASTEP010000136.1:0-91632 GCF_035709525.1 Hymenobacter sp.
AGGGGAGCCTAACGAAGGAATGACGTTGGCTTGCGGTCGGCTCCCCTCTCCCGGAGGGGAGGGGCCGGGGGTGGGGTAATACGCCTAAAACCGCCACCGCACAAACGCTTCCATCGCCTCGTAATTCGCCATGCCCAGGCGGTCGTATTGCTGGGCGGTTTCGCGGTTGCGGTGCTCGGCGCGCACCCAAAACTCGCGGGCATCGTCGCCCGGAAACACCGGCGTGTCCTTCTGGCTCTGGTGCTTGAAAATGGCGTTGCGCTTGCGCAGCACCTCCTGCGGCGAGAGCGGCACGGCCATTTCGATTTCGTAGGGCTTAAACTCGTGCCACGCGCCGCGGTACATCCACACCCAGCAGTCTTCGACCCAGGCTTCGGTAGCGCGCAGGCGGCGTAGCGCCTCGGTCACGATGTGGAAGCAGACGAGGTGCGTGCCATTAGGGTCGGCAAAGTCGCCAGCCACGAACAACTGGTGCGGCTGCACCTGCTGTAAAAGCGCCATCGTCAGCTCAATGTCCTTGTCCGTAACCGTGTTCTTGGCCGTCTTACCCGACTCGTAGAAAGGCAGCGCCTGGAAGTGAATGTGGTCGTCGGCCAGGCCCGCGTAGCGCGCCCCCGCAATGGCCTCGCTCTTACGAATGAAGCCCTTCACGTTGCGAATCTCCTGCGTGTCAACCTGGTTGGGCTGTTTCTGCTGGATAAACTGCCGCATGTCTTCGTACACGCCTTGCAAGCGGCTGGCATCGCGGCCCAGGCTGGTTTCGAGGTCGATGGCAAACTCCACGTAGCGCAGTACGTCGTCGTCCCACACGGCCGTGTTGCCCGAGGTCTGGTAGGCCACGTGTACATCGTGCCCCTGGTCGATGAGGCGGATAAAGGTGCCACCCATCGAAATCACGTCGTCGTCGGGGTGCGGCGAGAAGATGATAACGCGCTTCTGGGCCGGCAGCGCCCGCTCGGGGCGCTGCGAGTCGTCGGCCCCCGGCTTGCCGCCCGGCCAGCCCGTGATGGTATGCTGGAGAAGGTTGAATATGTGGATGTTGATGGTATACGCCGGGCCGCGTTCGGTCACCAACTGGGCCATGCCGTGGGCGTTGTAGTCCTCGTCGGTCAGCTTCAGAATCGGCTTGCCCAGCGTGTTGGACAGCCAGATGACGGCCTTCTTAATCAGCTGCTCGTCCCACACGCAGTCCTTCACCAGCCAGGGCTTGTCGAAGCGCGTGAGCTCGGCCGCCGCGTCTTCGTCCAGCACAAACTCCACGTTATCGGCTAGTTGCAAGTAAGTAGCCGGTACCTCGCCCGATACCTCGCCCTCCACGGCCTTCTTCACGATGGAGGCTTTCTTGCCACTCCAGGCCATCAGCACGATTTCGCGGGCCTGGAAAATGGTGCCGATGCCCATCGTAATGGCCTTGCGGGGCACGTTTTCCTTGCCCCCGAAGTCGCGCGAGGCGTCGCGCCGCGTCAGGTCGTCGAGCGTTACTAGGCGCGTGCCCGAGTTGGGGGCCGAGCCCGGCTCGTTGAAGCCCACGTGGCCCGTGCGCCCGATGCCCAGCACCTGCAAATCCAGCCCGCCCGCTTCCTCAATCTGCCGCTCGTAGTTGAGGCAGAAGGCCGCCACGTCCTCCGGGGCCACCGTGCCGTCGGGGATGTGAATGTTGCCCGGCTCGATGTCGATGTGGTCGAACAGGTTTTCGTGCATGAACGTGACGTAGCTTTGCGCCGAGGTAGGCGGCATCGGGTAATACTCATCCAGATTGAACGTCACCACGTTGTGAAAGCTCAGGCCTTCTTCGCGGTGCATCCGCACCAGCTCTTCGTACACGCCCACCGGCGTGGCTCCGGTGGCCAAACCCAGCACGGCTTGCTCGCCGCGCTGCTGCTTGTCGCGGATGAGGGCGGCGATGCGCCCGGCTACCTTGGCCGAAGCCACTTGCTTGTCGCGGTACACGGTCACCGGCAGCTTTTCAAAGCGGGTTTCCTCCAGGAGGTTGAGGCGGGTCATGAGGGGTAGCGAAACGTTCTGCATGAGGCAAGGCTAAGCAGGTGACAGAAAATGCTAAATCGTTTAAGGCAACGGGCAAAAACAAGTAAACAAGTCAGATAGTAGCTTCGAAACAAACAAGTTAAAAAGAGTCAGGCCAGCTCCAGATAGCTCTCGAAGATGTTCTCCATCACCGTAGCCACCGAGCCCAGCACCACCGCATTGGCCCCCAGCTCGGACACGACCAGACTGGTTTTTTCGCGCAGCTGGGCCATGCAGTAGGTATTGATAGCCTGCTGAATAGCGGGCAAGATAAACTGCCTGACCTGCGCTATCTCGCCGCCCAGAATAATCAGCTCGGGGTTGAAGAGCTGCGTGAGGATGGCGATGCCCTTGCCCAGGTTGGTGCCCACCTCGGCCAGTAGATGAATGGCAAACTGGTCGCCCGCGTGGGCGGCCTCGTACACCCGCTCGGGCGTTAGCTCCGCCAGCTCGGTGGCCGGTAGCTGGCTGAGCAGCGTGTTTTCGCCGGCTTCTAAGCCGGCCTTGGCCAGCCGCACGAGGGCGCTGCCCGAGGCCACCGTTTCGAGGCAGCCGCGCTTGCCGCAGTGGCACAGCGCCCCGCCCTCTACCAGCGGAATGTGCCCGAACTCGCCCGCGAAGCCCGACGCGCCACCGCGCAGCTTGCCATCCAGGATGATGCCCATGCCGATGCCCCAGTCCATGGACAGCACCAGCACGTCGCGCCGGCCGTGCGCCAGCCCAAAGCGGTACTCGGCCAGCGCCGCGCTCTTGGCGTCGTTCTGAATAAAAACCGGCTTGCCAAACTGCTGTTCCAGTGTCTGTTGCAGCGAGGTGGGCTCGTTGGGCGCGAGCAGGTAGGTGTAATTGTTGCCCTCCTTCGAGGCCACCAGTCCCGGCATACTGATGCCCACGCCCACCAGCTTTTTCAGCTCGATGCCCGAGGCGTGCAGCAGCGCCTGCGCGTGCCCGCAGATTTGCGTCAGCGCGCTCCGGTCTTTCGTAGCCTCAATGTGAAACGTATGTACGCCGCTGATAATATGATTGTTATTATCAAAGATGGCTACCCGCGTCTTCAGCTGTTCGATGTGAATGCTGAGCACGAACAGCGACCCGTCGCAGAGCCCGTACAGCTCGGGCTTGCGCCCACCCAGCGACTTGCCGCGGCCCTGCTTTTCGACTAGTCCTTCGGCCACCAGTTCATTAAGCATGGCAATGGACGTGGGCGAGCTGATGCCGAAGCGGTTGCAAATGTCCGCGTTTGTCTTGGCTCCCTTCACATACAAGTGCTTCACCAGCTTGAGCTTCTGCATGTGCTGCCGCCGCTCCACATTATTGAGCCGGGCCAGGTAAGCTTCCTCCAAGGCTAATAACGAACTCATGGTGAGGCGGCGCTAAATTCGATGTAAATAAATCTAGTTTTTCTTATAAGTCCAAAAAACTTTTGTTAAATTTTTAGAAAAGTGGCTTTGCAATGGTAAAAAAATAGAAAAACCACTAGTGTTCGTTATGCTGAGCGTCTGTCATGCTGAACGCAGGGAAGCATCTTTACCGCATCGTTGGAAGGCTTAGCAGAGAAGCGATAGAGATGCTTCCCTGCGTTCGGCATGATAAATAGTTTTGGATGTTCCAAAAACCCTACTTCTTCGCTCGCTCAGCACCTTGCTGTAGCACTACGTGCTTGATGTTCTGCCGGTTAAAAGTATAAGTGATATGCACCCGCCCATCCTGCGCCTGAATGATGGCGGGGTAGCTGTACTCTTCGGTCGAGCCGTGTTCGAGCATGGCCACGTCGCGCCAAGTCTGGCCGTCGGTCGATTGGGCCACGCGCAGCTCGCTGCGGCCGTTAAACCAGTCTTTGCCCGGCAGGGCGGGGTTGTATACCAGTAGCTGCGTGCCGTTGCGCAGCGTCACGGCGTCGGTGCCGGAGTTGGGGTTGAGTAGCGTGGTTTGCGACAGCTTATCCCAGGTCGCCCCGTTGTCGGCCGACCACGTTTGCACGATGCGGCCCTGCTTGCTGCGGCACAGCAGCTGGAGCCGGCCCGCCGGATACACCAGCACGCTGGGCTGAATCACGTCGAGCGGCGAGGTGTTGTCGATGGGCTGCACCTGCCAGGTCTGGCCCCGGTCGGTCGATTTTTCGAGGTGAATAGTCCAGTGCCCGCCCGCTTCCTCCACGCTCGACGGCGCCAGGATGGTGCCGTTGGCAAGCTGCACCGGCTTGTTTTTGATGGGGCCGAGCACGCCGGGCGGCAGCCGGCGCGGGGCCGACCACGTGCGGCCAGCATCGGCCGAGGTTTGCACCATGCCCCACCACTCGCGCGGGTTCGGCCCCACTTTATAAAACAAAAACAGTTGGCCCCCGCGCTCCTTGAATAGCACCGGGTTCCAGGCCGGGTAGCGCAGCGTATCGCTCACTACGCCATCGGCCACGCGCTGCGGCGGCGTAGCGCCTTGTTTGCTAAGGTCAGAAAGCCAGATGGATACGTCCTTGGCGCTCTCCTGCGTGCCGCCAAAGCAGGCTACCAGCAGCTTGCCTTTCGGGGTTTCGACCAGCGTCGAGGCGTGACACTGCTGGAAGGGCGGGTTTTTGAATAGTAGCTCTTGCGTGGCGACGGTCCAGGTGGTTTGGGCCAGGGCGGCGGTGCTGGCCGCCAAGGTTAGGGTAGCTGTGAGGAGGAGAGTGGGTTTCATATTGTTCAGCTTAAAAAACGCCTGTCATTGCGAGCGCAGCGAAGCAATCGCACCCGAACGGAACCTGAATAGTGCGGCTCAACAGGTGCGATTGCTTCGCTGCGCTCGCAATGACAGAGAATTGCCCAGGCTTCAACCTGCCAATCACTGCGCCACCTCCACCGGCTGCGCCACGCTAAACGGTGCGCTCAGCCGAATATCCTCCGATGACGCGCCAACCATAGCGGTGAAAGCGCCGGGCTCTACCACCCATTTCAGGCTGGTATTAAGTAGCATCAAATCCTCCGCATTCAAGTTAAAAACCACTTCGCGTTGCTCGCCCGCTTGCAGCGCGAGCCGCTGAAATTTGCGGAGCTGCTTGTCGGGCGTGACCACGGAACTGACTTCGTCGCGCAGATACAGCTGGGCTACTTCCTCGCCGGCCCGGTTGCTGGTGTTTTTCACGGTGAAGCGCACCTTCACCCGCACCGCGCCCGCGCTTTCGGTCACGTCGGCGCGCAGGTTGGCGTAGGCGAACTTACTGTAACTCAGGCCGTGGCCGAAGGCGTAGAGTGGCTTGTTGTCGACCTCTACGTAGTCGTGCGGGGCGGGGCGCCTGGCGTTGTAGTACACCGGCAGCTGGCCCACGCTTTTGGGCACCGAGATGGGTAGGCGGCCGGCGGGGTTGTAATCACCAAAGAGCACGTCGGCCACGGCGTGGCCGCCCTCCTGGCCGGGGTACCAGGCATCGAGCAGGGCGGGCACGTGGGCGGCCATCCAGTTGAGGTTCAGCGGCCGGCCTTTGATGAGCACTACCACTACCGGCGTGCCGGTGGCCACCACGGCTTTCAGCAATTCCTGCTGTTTGCCCAGTAAATCGAGCGTAGCCCGGTCGTAGCCCTCGCCGCTTTCCATGTCGCTGACGGCCGGCCCGCCGCCCGCCTGCACGGTGGCGGCCCCGGTGCTTTGGTACTCGGTTCTAAAATCGCGGGCGCTGGAGCCGCCGAGTACCACTACGGCTACCTGCGCCTGCCGGGCGGCGGCCACGGCCTCGGCGATGTTGGCGCTGGCGGTATCCCGAATGGCGCAGCCCTTCGCATAGGCAACCTGCGCGCCCGGCATTTTAGCCCGGATGCCTTCGAGCACCGTTACCACGTTGCTTTCGGGCTGGGGCGCGGTGTAGTCGCCGAGCTGATTGTAGATGTTGTCGGCGTTGGGGCCGATGACGGCGATACGTTGCAGGGTTTTGGCCAGGGGCAGCAGGTTCTGCTCGTTTTTCAGCAGCACGATGGACTCCTGGGCTACCTGCCGGGCCAGCTGCACGGTGGCCGGGGTTTGTACTTGTTTAGCGGCTTGGCGCGGGTCCACGTAGGGGTTTTCAAACAAGCCCATTTCGAACTTCACCCGCAGCACGCGGCCCACGGCCCGGTCGAGCACCTCGGGCGCCACCAGCTTTTGCTGCACGGCGGCCAGCAGCTCCTTGTCGTAGCCGTAGCCGCTCAGGTCGTCGTCGAGGCCGGCATTGATGGCCAGCGCCGCCGCCTCGGCGGGCGTGGCGGCTACGTGGTGGTTATTGGCCAAGCCCGAGATGCTGCCCAAATCCGACACCGTGAAGCCCCGGAAGCCCCATTGCTGGCGCAGCAGGTCGGTCAGTAAAAATTTATTGGCCGAGCACGGCACGCCGTCGATGGAGTTGTAGGCCGTCATAATCGACTGCGCCCCGGCCTTCACCGCCGCCCGAAACGGCGGCAGAAAGCTCTGGTACAGCTCGCGCGGGCCGGTGCTGATGCTACCGCCGTTGTGGCCGCCCTCGGGCACGCCGTAGGCCGTGAAGTGCTTGAGGGTCGAGACCACGTTGCGCCCGCTTTTGAGGCTGCTGCCTTGGAAGCCCTGCACCATCGCCACGCCCATCTGGCCGTTGAGCACGGGGTCTTCGCCGTAGGTTTCTTCCACGCGCGACCAGCGCGGCTCGCGGGCCAAATCCAGCACCGGGCCATAGCCGATGTGCGCGCCCTGCACCCGCGCCTCCTGGGCAATGGCCGCCGCCATGCGCCCAATCAGGGCCGGGTCCCAGGTGCTGCTTTGCCCAATGGATGTCGGAAACACCGTGGTACCGATGGCCATGTGGCCGTGCGGGCACTCTTCGGCCAGCAGCAGCGGAATGTGCAGCCGCGTGTGCTCCACCACGTAGCGCTGCAAGGCGTTGGTGGCCTCGGCAGCTTGCTGGGGGTTGAGGCCGGTGGTCAGGGTTTTCTTGGTCCAGGGGTCGGCCCGCAAGGTGGCCCACAGCGCCCCGATGTGGCGCTCGTCCACCGCCTTTTTATAGGCCGGGCTGATGCCGACCTTTTGCCCTTTTTTCTGGTACATCTCCCAGCCCAGCAGCGTCGAGAGCTGGCCCACTTTTTCTTCTACCGTCATGCGGGCCAGCAGGTCTTGCACGCGGGCGTCGGTGGGGGCGGTGGGGTTTTGGTAGAGCGGCCGGCCGGGCTGGGCCGTGGCGGCGGTGGCGAGCAGGCACAGCCCGAGGAGTAAGCGATTGACCATGCGGCAGGCAGTAGCGTAGGGGAAAAATGGGTAGGCTGGTAAGCGCAGGTTTTGCGCACGGCAACGAGTCTGGTCGCGCAAAGCTTCCGCGCTTGGCCCGCGCTAATGTAGGATGCGCGAACGGCCCCTTCAGCTTATCGGCCTGTTGGTGGCAGTGACGGCAGCCCGCCCGAATAGCGCAGCCGCACGACGCAAACGTCGGTAAAAACCTCTCGGCTTCGCCACAAAAAAAGGCTCGCTGCACGATGCAGCGAGCCTTTTTCGGCCGATTACATGGCTAAGCCTTGGCCGCAGCGGCGGCCGCTTCCTCGTCGGCCAAGTCGCGCGGGGCGTAGCCGTAGGGGTTTTGTGGGTCTTTGCCGGCGCGCAGCAGTACCCATAAGCCAATGATAATGAAGGGGATGCTGAGCAGCTGCCCGATATTGAGGTGATACTGCGCGATGATGCCCGTTTCGTCGCTCACCTGGTTTTCTTTCAGGAACTCGACTAGGATGCGGAAGGTGAACAGCAGCACCACGAACAACCCAAACAGCAGCCCGCGGGGCGTGCGCTGCTTGTACTTGTTCCAGAGGCCATAAAGCAGCGCCAGCAAGAAGAGGCAAAACAGCGACTCGTAAATCTGGGTGGGGTGGCGCGGTACGGCCATCGGCGAGTCGGGCGCTACGGGCGTGCCAGCGGGCAGCAGGCGGTAGCCCGCCGAGCCATCGGCGTACGTTACGGGCTGGGCGGCTACCTGCACCGCGCCGGCGGGCAGCGGGTGCGTGGCGGGCTGCAAGTGCTCGGTATCGCGCGGGAACACGAAGGCCCACGGCACATCGGTGGGCTTGCCCACGATTTCGGAATTCATCAGATTGCCGATGCGGATGCACGCGCCCCCGATGGCCACTACTATCACGATGCGGTCGAGCACCCAGAGATAGTCGAACTTATTGCGCCGGCTAAATAGGAAGACCGCCAGCAGAATACCGATGGTGGCGCCGTGCGAGGCCAGCCCGCCTTCCCAGATTTTGAAGATGTCCCAGAGGTTGTCTTTGTACTTATCCCAATCGTAGAAAAACACGTGCCCGAGCCGCGCGCCCAGCACCGTGCCCACCACCATGTAAAAGGTAATGACATCGACCCAGTACGGCCGCACGCCCTCTTCCTTGTAGATGTGCGTGAGCACAAACGAACCGATAACGAAGCCCAGGGCAAAGAGTACGCCGTACCAGCGCAGCAGCAGCGGCCCGATTTCGGCGATGATGGGGGAGACGTTCCAGGGAACGTAGGCGAGCAGTGCAGTCATGCGGGCAAAGGTAGGGTATCCGTCATGCTGGCGAAGGAAGCATCTTATCACGGTGAGATTACTAATTCTGGTGTGATAAGATGCTTCCTTCGTCAGCATGACAGCTTACAGCCCGGCCAGCTCCTCGCTAAAGCCGCCGCTCAAAATCGGGAAGCGCAGCCACGAGCGCGGGTCCACGTTATAATCATCGAGGTGGAAGCTGGGCGCGTAGCGCTCGCGCTTCCACTGGTTGCGGCTCCAGAGCTGGTAGAAGCGCTTGACGTAGGCGCGCAGTTGCTCGGGCTCGTGGTTAGGCTCTTCGGCCACGAGCTGGGCCAGCACGGCGGCGGGCGAAAGGCGGTCGTAGAAGGCCAGCCGCTCAATGCGGTTGAGCAGCACGTAGGGCATGAGGTCGCGCTCGTCGGTTTGCTTGTCGGCCAGGGGGCGCAGCTCGGCGGTGGGTTGCAGGGCGTTCACGTGGCGCAGGCCTTCGTAGCCGAGGGCGGTTTGGGCCCAGCGCAGCCATTTTTTGACGAAATCTTTGTCCACGCCCGCGATGGGGGAGATGCTGCCCGCCGTGTCGCCGTCCATGGTGCAGTAGCCCACGCTGGCCTCCGAGCGGTTGCTGGTCGTGATGAGCAGGCAGTTTTGCACGTTGGCCAGCAGCCAGATGCCGGGGGCGCGCACCCGCGCCTGAATGTTTTGCAGGGCCAGGTCATCGGTTTGCCAAGTGAGTTCGCGGCCCAGGGCGTGCTCGATTTTGCCTACGTAGCCGGTCACCTCTTCGTCTATCGTCCAGTCAAAAAAACGCGCTCCGATGCTGTCAGCCAGGTCTTTGGCCGAGTTAAAGGTGTCGTCGGAGGAATTGACCGTGCCCTGGTAGGCGCAGGTAAGCAGGTGGTTTACGAGCTGCTGGTTTCTGGTTTCTGGTTTCTGGTTTTCGGGCTCGGTCGGATTGTCTACGTCGTCGGCTTTTTGGTGGGCTTTGCCGCCCGCGCCGGCTTGCGTCACTACTTTTTTAGCTTCGTCAAAAGCCCCGCTACGGCGCTTGAATTCATCTTCGCCCAGTTCCTCCACGCCCAGGCGCACCATTTCGGCCACGGCCACGGCGCAAAAGCACGAGTCGGCCCCGCCGCTCAGGCTCAGCACGAAGCCCCGGCTGCGCGCCTTGCGCAGGTAGTCGAAGAGGCCCAGGCTCATGGCTTGGTTGAGCTCGCGGTACTCGTCGGGCTCGGGTAGGTCCACGATGGCGTCGGCTACTTCGAGCGGTTCGCTGAAGTCCACGTCGACCCATTCCATGTCCACTTCTTTGAAGCTCAGCAGCTGGTTGCGCTTCAGTAAGTGGCCGTTGCGCGCCACCAAGATTTCGCCGTCGTAGATGGTGCGGCCGGCCTCGTTGCCCAGCAGGTTGGCGTAGAGGTAGGTGCATTCAAACTTGCGCGACGAGTTGAGCACCAGCTTGTAGCGCACGTCGGTCTTGCTCATGGCAAAGTGGCTGGCCGAGGGGTTGATTATCAACTCGACCTTGCCGCGCAGCCGGCAGGCGGGCCGCACGTCGTCGGGCCGCCAGGCATCTTCGCATATTTCAAAGCCGAAGCGCACGCCCTTGTGCTCGAAAGTAAGGTCGCCCAGCGGCCAGCTTTCGCCCTCGTACTCTACGGTAGTCTGCTGCCCCGCTGGCCACGACACGAAAAAGCGCGTTTCGTAATGCACCCCGTCGTTGGCCAGAAACTGCTTGGCCGCAAAGCCTAGTATCTCGCCGTCGCGCAGCACGGCGGCCGTGTTGTAGGTGTAGTGGTGCAGCCGCACCGGCACGCCCACTACCACGCAAATGCCCTGCGTGAGCGGCCGGATTTTCTGCAAGTGCATCATCGCCGCCGCCGGCAGCCAGTCGCTCAGAAACAGGTCTTCGCAGTTGTAGCCCGTCAAGCACAGCTCGGGCAAGCACAGCAGCTCCACGCCCGCCGCTTTGGCCTGCTCGATGGCAGTGCTGATATTCTGGATGTTATGATTCCAGTCGAAGGGAATCTGGTTGAGGGCGGCACCGGCAAGACGCATAGTAGGCGAAGGGTGAACTTGTGAACAGGTGAGTGAAATACTTGCCCATTCTTATGAATGTTCAAAAATATCGCTTCATCCCGGTTCTCTAGCCTACCAAGCCGTTACCTCGCCGCGCTATACTCCCAACGCCGTCAGCGCTCGCTCGGCCGCCAATTGCTCAGCCTGTTTTTTATTCAAACCCATGCCCGTGGCTACCACTTCATCATTAAGCAGCACAGTGGCCGTAAACTCCATCACGCCGCCCGAGCGGGGCTCGCCGCTGATGTCGTAGCGCACGGCCTTGCCGTTGCGCTGCGCCCACTCGATGAGCTTGCTTTTGTAGTTGGATGTAGTGGTTGTGAGCGCCGCGACATCTACGAAAGGCTTAATCAAGCCTTTCAGCACAAATTTGCGGGCGGCCTTGTAGCCCAGGTCGAGGTACACGGCCCCGACCAGCGCCTCCAGCGCGTTGCCATTCACCGAGCGCGAGCGGGCCACGCGGGTTTGGGCCGAGTCGAGCTGCACCAGCTTGTCGAGGCCTATCTTTAAGGCAATGGCGTTCAGGCTCTCGCGGTTGACGATGCGCGAGCGGGTTTCGGTCAGGAAGCCTTCCTGTTCGTAGGGGTACTTCTTGAACAGGTACTCGGCCACGACCGTGCCCAGCACGGCATCGCCCAGAAACTCCAGCCGTTCGTTGCTTTGGTGGCGGCCCGCGCCGGGCTCGCCCCGCACCACCGAGGAGTGCGTGAAGGCCAGCTGGTAGAGCCGCGCATTGCCGGGGTCCTGGCCGATAACCGTGGCCACGGCCTGCCGAAACTGCTTGTCGCTGCCCAGCAGCCGCCGAAACAAGCCAAAAAGTGGTAAGGGCATACTGGTTAGCTGTTTAGTAGGTAAGTTAATTATACAGTGTCATGCTGAACGCAGTGAAGCATCTCGCGTAGCGCACTAACCTCAATACGATGGAGATTACTGCGCCACGCGAGATGCTTCACTGCGTTCAGCATGACGTATTTAAACAAGGCTAAGCTAGTCGGCCAGGCGGCGGAAAACTACTGTGGTGTTGTGCCCACCGAAGCCGAAGGTGTTGCTCACGGCCACGTTTACCGGGCGCTCTTGCGCTACGTTGGGCGTAAAATTCAGTGCCTGATTAATCTCCGGGTCGGGCGTGTGCAGGTTGATGGTGGGCGGAATGATGCCGTGCTGAATGGCCATAATTGAGGCCACCGCCTCGATGCCGCCCGCGCCGCCCAGCAAGTGGCCGGTCATGCTCTTGGTCGAGGAGATGTTGAGCTTGGCGGCGTGCTCGCCAAATACGGTTTCGATGGCCTTCACCTCGGCCCCGTCGCCGAGCGGCGTGCTCGTGCCGTGGGTGTTGATATAATCGACCTCCTCGGGCCGAATGCCGGCATCGCGGAGCGCGTTTTTCATGACCAGCACTACGCCCGAGCCGCTGGGGTCGGGGGCCGTGATGTGGTACGCATCCGACGACATGCCGCCGCCGATGAGCTCGCAGTAGATTTTGGCGCCGCGCGCCTTGGCGTGCTCGTACTCTTCGAGCACCAGCGCGCCCGAGCCTTCGCCCAGCACAAAGCCGTCGCGGTCTTTGTCGTAGGGGCGCGAGGCGGCGGCGGGGTCGTCGTTGCGCTCGCTCATGGCTTTCAAGGCGTTGAAGCCGCCCACGCCCGACTCGGTGATGGCCGCTTCGGAGCCGCCGGTCACGATAACGTCGGCCAGGCCGAGGCGGATGTTGTTGAAAGCCGCGATGATGGCGTCGTTGGACGAGGCGCAGGCCGAAGTCGTGACGTAGTTGGGCCCGCGGAAGCCGTTTTTGATGGAAATGTTGCCCGACGACGAGTCGGCAATCATGCGCGGAATGAAGAAAGGCGAGTAGCGCGGGGTGCCGTCGCCGCGCTCAAACTGGAAGCATTCTTCCTGTAGCGATTTCAGGCCGCCAATGCCCGAGCCCCAAATCACGCCCACCCGGTCTTTGTCGACGTTGCCGGTCAGCAGGCCTGCGTCGGCAATGGCCTCGTCGGACGCGATAACGGCAAACTGCGTAAACAAGTCCATCTTCGGCCCTTGCTTGCGCTCGAAGTAATCGAGAGGGTTATAGTTCTTTACCTCGCAGGCAAAGCGCGTTTTAAACTTGGTCGCGTCGAAGCGCGTGATGGGGGCGGCTCCGCTTACCCCATTTTTCAGCCCTTCCCAATAGGCGGGGGCAGTGCTGCCCAGGGGGGTAATGGCCCCAATACCAGTGACAACAACGCGGCGAATGGACGACATAAAATCGCAGATTTAAACGGATTTTTAGGATTTCGCAGATACGCCCGGCTGCGCCGGGCTGACTACGCGGGCGACAGAAACGGGCTTAAACCGCAAAACCGGCCGGCAGTGCGCCGGCCGGTTTTAAAAGGAAACTGTAGCTAGTGCCAGCAAAGCAGCCAAACGAACCTCAGGAATAGTACGCCGGAAAAACCAGCTTAGTCAGCCCGGCGCAGCCGGGCGTATCCGTTAAATCCTAAAAATACGTTTGAATCTGCGGTCTTACTTAGCGTGCTCTTCGAGGTAGCTAACGGCTTGGCCCACAGTCTGAATGTTTTCAGCCTGGTCGTCGGGAATGCTCACGTTGAATTCTTTTTCGAACTCCATGATTAGCTCCACGGTGTCGAGCGAGTCGGCACCTAGGTCGTTGGTGAAGCTGGCTTCCGGAGTTACTTCCGAGGCTTCAACGCCCAGCTTGTCGATAATAATGGCTTTTACTTTTTCGGCGATTTCAGACATTGCAGTCGTGGGTTAAGGGGAAACTTGACTGCAAAGTAACGTTACTTTTCCTATACACGCCGCGAATCGGCTTTTCACGGAGCGTACAAGATTTTGGCCGGCCGGTTTTAGCCCGGCGCTGCCGCGCCGCCGAAAGCCGTAGCTTTGCGCTTCGCCGCTGCCCGCCGCTGCCGACTATGACCCTGACCCTGGACGCTGAGTATGACTGCGACTTCGCGCTATTCGGCCTCGTATCGGGGGTGCCCGACTACACCGTGGCGTGGGCGCTCAGCCGGGGCCTGCGGCTGCGCCTGGTGCGGCAGCCCGATTTTGTGCTGAACCTCGTGCAGCAGGGCCCGCTGGCCTTTAGCTACTACCTCTACGGCACCGAATCGCTTACTTTGCGGCTGCTGCGCAACCGGGCGCTGCCGCCTTCGGCGCTGCCCAAGCCATTTTTTGCGCCCGATATCCACGAATACGACTACTTGCTGCAAGTAGTAGGCGGGGCCGACGAGCTGGCCGGCACCGAGCTGCTCGACCGCCTCACGGCGCTGGCACCCGTGCGCTACGCCAGCGAAATAGACCCCAACGAGCTGAAATACAAGGAGAATTTCTTTTTTTAAACGCGCTGCTTTTCTACATGGAACCGACACCCGTATCGTTCAACAAAACCAAAATCGTGGCCACCGTGGGCCCCGCTTCCAACACCTACGACCGCCTCGCGATGCTCATCCGCGAGGGGGTGGACGTGTTTCGCCTCAACTTTTCGCACGGCGCGCACGAGGAGCATTTGTCGGTAATCAACACGGTGCGCCGCCTCAACAAGGACCTGCGCACCAACGTGGGCTTGCTGCAAGACTTGCAGGGGCCGAAAATTCGCCTCGGTGAGGTAGAAGGCGGGCAGGTTGAAATCAAGCCCGGCGACAAAATCACGATTGTGGCCGGTGAGAAGGAAATCAGCACGGCTACTCGCCTGGCGACCATCTACCTGGGCTTGCCGCGCGACGTGAAGCCCGGCGACAGCATCCTGCTCGATGATGGCAAGCTGGAGCTGCGCGTGCTCGCTACCGACCGCGAAAAGGAGGTGCAGTGCGAAGTTATTTACGGCGGCATCGTGAAGCCCCGCAAGGGCATCAACCTGCCCGACTCGGAAGTTTCGGCCCCGAGCATGACCGAGAAAGACATTGAGGACCTGAAGTTTGGCCTCGAAAACGACGTGGACTGGGTGGCGCTGAGCTTTGCCCGCCGCGCCGAGGACATCCGGTTTATCAAAAACATCATTGCCGAATCGGGAAAGACGACGCGGGTAATCGCCAAAATTGAAACGCCCGACGGCCTGCGCAACATCGACGAAATCATCGCCCTCACCGATGCCGTGATGGTGGCCCGCGGCGACCTCGGCGTGGAGGTGAAGATGGAAGAGGTGCCGATGGCCCAGAAAATGATTATCGAGAAGTGCAACAAGGCCGGCAAGCCCGTCATTGTAGCCACCCAGATGATGGAATCGATGATAACGGCCCCGCGCCCGACGCGCGCCGAAACCAGCGACGTAGCCAACGCCGTTATCGACGGGGCCGACGCGGTGATGCTTTCGGCCGAAACCGCCGTGGGCCAGTACCCGGCCGAGGTTATCCGCTCGATGGTGGGCACCATCAAGAGCGTGGAAAGCCGCAGCCCCAAGCTGTTCCATAAGTGGTGGCCGGTCGATGCCACGTCGCCCAACTTTATGGTCGACAGCGTGCTGTCGGCTGCCTGCCACTTGGCCAAGAATACTGGCGCTAAGGTGATTACCGGCATGTCGCACCGCGGCTACACGGCCTTCCAAATTGCCAAGTACCGCCCCAAAGCCGACATCTTTATCTTCACCGACGACCGCAACATGCTCACCGTGCTGAGCCTGGTGTGGGGCGTGCGCTGCTTCTACTACGACCGCTTCATCAGCACCGACAGCACCATTGCCGACCTGCGCTCGGTGCTGCTCACGACGGGCAATTTGCAGAAAGGCGACGTGTTCATCAACACCGCCACCCTGCCGATTACCGACAAGGGCCGCTCGAACATGGTGAAAGTGAGCGTCGCCTAAAATCACTGATTAGCACGAATTTTAGCGGATTTCGCGGATTTTGTAGGCGATTTCTGTTTGGTGCTACCGCTGGTTTTGCGAAGATTAAAATTAAACTAAAAAGGCCACCCAACAGGGTGGCCTTTTTTGCGTCTACAAAATCCGTGAAATCCGCTAAAATTCGTGCTAATCAGTGATTAAGTTTCCACGTGAGAGGCGCGGCACCGGGCGCTGCCAGCTGCACCAGATACAGGCCGGCCGGCTGCCCGCCTAGCGCGATGGGCAGGCTGGTTTGGCCGGCGGCTACCTCGCGGCTCCACACGCGGCGGCCTAGGGCGTCGGTGAGCGTGAGCACGGTGCCGGGCCGGGTAGGGGCGGCCAGGGTGAGCGTGGCGGCCTCGGCGGCGGGGTTGGGGTGCAGCGTGGCGGCTGCGGCGGCCTCGGCGGCGCGGGAGGGGAGGAGCGTGCTGAAGTTGATGGGCGAGCCGCAGGCTACGCCAGCCTTGCGGAAATAGCTTAGCTTGTTATTGTAAGCATCTTGGAAATAATAAGGGCCCATTTTGGCACCTACATCATAGGACTCATTTATTGCCAAGCCGTCTATACCCCCCATATATTGGTTAGCATTGTTACTCATTGGGTACATGGCCAGAAAGGCGAGTTGCGACCCGTAGTTGAGGCACGCAGTCCCCGGAAAATCCAGCGTATAGCTATTGCCTACTAGCAGGCCACCTAAACCAGACGCGGGCAAATAGGGGCGGTATTCGCCCGTTAGCAAAGCCAGAAAAGGGAATTGTGGCGATGCACCTGTGCGCAGCGAAAAGGCCCAGCGTCCGGTTTGTACGGGAGAAAGCACGGTGCCGGGCTGTCCTCCGCAGTTGGGCGTAGAATAGGTAGTGATAAGACGCTGCTCCCGGTAGCTGATAATCAAGCTGTCAGCCGTGACGACGCGCGAACTGACGCGCCGCAGGCGATACCCCGATTTGCACAGGAGCGAGCCCCATAGGTAGGGAACCTCCGCTATATATCCCATTTCATCGCCCACATTCATGCTAAACAGCGTGCGCGGGTCATATACGCCCAGCCCAGGCTGAGGTGTGCTGAACTGCCGCCACTGCGTAGCGAGCGTAGTAGCCGATGCGCTAAGCATAAGCCACTGCGGCCCTTGGGTTAGGCCATTGGCTCGGCTGAAGATGAACTGCTGGCCGTTGCTGAGGGTGATAGTGGCGATGGAGTCGGTAGCAGAAGTCGGGCTGACTACGCGCGAGCTAAGCGTGGCCGTGAGCGCCGGCGTGGTGCTGGCCGTCCAGGTACTGCCTACCGCTGCGCGCGGGCGCAGGAGTAGGGCCACCGGCGTGGCTTGGCCAGTGGCCGCTTCGGCATTGGCTTCGAGGTAGTAATTGCTGGTGCCGGGCTGCCACCGCAAGCGGGCACCAAATAGGTTATTCCGGCTTTTGACAGCGTAGCTGCTGGAAGGGCTGGGAGCGCGCAGCAGGCGATTGAACGTGTAAACCGAGTCGCCGGCGGCAGTAGCATAAGCCGAATCTACTCGCAGTGTGCGAATAGAATAGGTAGATACGGTGCCAGGGTTTTGAGTGAACCCGTACACAAAGCCCGGCCGGAAGGGCCGCCAAGCCGTAGTTTGGGCTTGCGCCTGCTGCCCGAGCGCCCCCGCCAGAAAGGCGGCTAGCAAGTACTTATGTTTCATGCTGGAAAAGAAAATGGTGAATGAGCCGTGAAGGTATAGCCCAAACCCTATCCTGCCAAGCCTAAACGCAGCAAGCCCCGCCAGCACTTGGCGGGGCTTGCTGGTAAGGAGCGCGGGACCAAACGATGGGGCGGCAGAGTTTGGCCCCGCTAGAGCTCGTCTCGCGCTAGAGCGCGTTAACGAGCTTTGTCAGCTTGCTTTTGTTGTTAGCAGCTTTGTTTTTGTGGATAATGTTCTTCTTGGCCAGGCGGTCCAGCATCGACGATACTTTTTTCAGCAGCTCCTGGGCTACTGCTTTGTCGGTAGTGCCACGCAGCTTCTTAACGGCCGTGCGGGTAGACTTGTGCTGGTAACGGTTTAGTACGCGCTTCGCTTCGTTGCTGCGGATGCGCTTGATAGCCGACTTATGGTTTGCCATGACAAAAAAGAGATTCTATAGGAAACAGCCGGTGGGCTGCGGTTTTCACGTTTGGGAGGGCAAAGGTAAGCAGAATAACTAGCATATCCAAGTGCCAGTAAAAAGTTTGGAAAGCCGACTGCGGCCCACGTAAGCCGCCCAGCGTTTGGCCGTTAGCCGCAAACTTCACGCGCTGGCCACGTGTTGGGGCTAAATTCACTTGCCTTATGCCCTTGCTTTCCTCGTCGGCGCACCGACCGGCCGCTTTTTTATTTAACGGCCACCTGCAAACCATCGTGCCCAGCACCCTACGCCGGGTGCCCGAGGTGCGCTACCAGCGCGAGCGCCTGGAGTTGCCCGATGGCGATTTTGTGGACCTCGACTGGTCATTGGCCGACCCCGCGCCAGCGCGGCAACTCGGCATTATCTCGCACGGGCTGGAGGGCGACAGCGGCCGGCCCTACGTGCGCGGCATGGCGCGGGCACTCAACCAGGCCGGCTTCGATGCGCTGGCCTGGAACTACCGGGGCTGCGGCGGCGAGCCCAACCGCCTACTGCGCGCCTACCACCTCGGCGATACCGGCGATTTGGCCGCCGTCATAAAGCACGCCATTGAGGTGAAAAACTACCCGGAAATTTACCTGACGGGCTTTTCGGCGGGTGGCAACGTAACGCTGAAATACCTGGGCGAAGCCCCGGAAAAGGTGCCGCCGCAGGTGCGGCGGGCGGCCGTGTTCTCGGTGCCTACCGACCTCAAGGCCAGCTCGCACCACATCGGCCGCTGGCAAAACCAGGTGTATCTGCGGCGCTTCCTGGCCTCGCTCCGCAACAAAATGCGCGAGAAAGCTGCCCACCTGCCCGGCCAGCTCGACCTTGTCGGCCTGGAAGCCCTGCGCGACTTCCCGCAGTTCGACGACCGCTATACCGCGCCGCTGCACGGCTTCGCCTCGGCCGATGCCTACTACGAGCACGCGGCCTCGGGGCAGTATTTGGCCGCTATTCGGGTGCCTACGCTGCTAGTTAATGCGCTGAACGACCCTTTTTTGCCGCCTTCGTGCTACCCGCGCACCACGGCGGCGGCCAGCAATTTTTTCTTCTTAGAAACGCCAGCGGCGGGTGGCCACGTCGGCTTTGCCGAAGGCGCGCCCAGCGGCAGCTACTATTCCGAGCGGCGGGCTGTCGATTTTTTTACCCGCGTGGTGCCGGGGTAATCAATGCGCGAATGAGTGAGGGGTGAATGAGTGAATTGCTTTTCTATTCACTCATTCACCCCTCACTCATTCGCGCATTGGCCAACCTACTTAGCCGGGGGCGAGGTAGCCTCCACGGCCGAGAAGGTTTCCAGAATTTTGTAGGTGTGCGAGGCACCCTGCGGCACGAGGTAGGAGGTACCGGGCTCCAGCACAGTTACTTTGCCTTCGAGGTGCAGCTCGGCGCGGCCTTTTAGCACGTAGCCCACGGTTTCGTAGGGGCGGTTACTGAGGGGCTTGGGCTCGCCGGGCTGCTCGTCTTCCCAGAGGCGCAGGGCTACGTGGTGGCCGGCGGCCAGTTGCTTTTCGCCTTGGTTGCCCTCGGGCGCGTTATTGGCGTTTACGTTGGAAACGGACATTGGAAAAAATGTAGCACGGAGTGGCACTCCGTAGTTTTTGAATGCGAGAAAAAACGGCGTGCCACGCCGCTTTGAACCGTGGAGGCTAACGCAAGGCGGCGGGCGGCGGTTGTGGGCCGCGCCAAACCTTCGGGCGGGTAAGGGGTTCAATTCTTACGCGAGCGGCCTGCGTGCTATACTTGCCGCTCGGTTTCAGTTCTTTTTCCATGATTCTGCCGTGTCCACCACCGTCGCCCAACGTTTCGCCGAGCAATTGGCGCACGCCCACGCGGCCGTGCCCACCGCCCTCCCCGGCCCGGCCTTCTGCGCCCTGGCCGAGCACGTTTTAGCCGTCCTTTTTCCGGAGCGCGCCTCCCAGCGCCTGCCCACCGCCGATGTCGTGGCCGCCACGCTCCACCAGCTTCAGGCCGAATTGACTACCCTGCTGGCACTGGTACCCGCGCTACCCGCCCCGCCCGCCGAGGTAGCCCAGGCTCTTTTCGGTCAGCTGCCCGACCTGCACGAAGCTCTGTTGCAAGACGCCGCCGCTACCCTGGCCGCCGACCCCGCCGCGCAGGGCTTGTTTGAAGTAATAAGCTCGTATCCCGGATTTTATGCCACGGCGCTATACCGGCTGGCCCACGCGCTGCACCAGCGCGGCGTGCCGCGCCTGCCGCGCCTGCTCAGCGAGTACGCCCACCGCCAGACGGGCATCGACATCCATCCCGGCGCGCGCATCGGACGGGCCTTCTGCATCGACCACGGCACGGGTATCGTCATCGGCGAAACGGCCCACATTGGCAATCACGTGCAAGTGTACCAGGGCGTTACGCTTGGGGCGCTGAGCGTGGCCAAGAGCCAGCAGGGCCTCAAGCGCCACCCCACCATCGAAGACCACGTGGTCATTTATGCCAATGCTACCATTCTGGGCGGCAACACGGTTATCGGCACGCGCAGCATCATCGGCGGCAACGTGTGGCTGACCGAGAGCGTGCCTTCGCATTCGCGGGTGTACCACCGCGCCCAGCTGCACATGGCCCGGCAGGATGACCCGGCCGGTGAAGTGATGTTCGTTATTTAAGTTTTAAGCTGTTAGCTAGCAGCTGTTGGCTGTTAGCTACTAGCCTTTTATTTCACTCCAAAATAAAAAGCTAACAGCCAACAGCTGCTAGCTAACAGCGAAAGAATGAAAGCTAACAGCATTCTCGACGTTATCGGCCACACGCCGCTCGTCAAACTCAATAAGCTATTCGCCGCCGAGCGGCCCGACGTGGAAGTGTGGGTGAAGCTAGAGCGCCAGAACCCCGGCGGCTCCATCAAAGACCGCATCGCGCTGAGTATGATAGAGCAGGCCGAAAAAGACGGCATCCTCACCAAAGACAGCCACATTATCGAGCCCACTTCGGGCAATACCGGCGTGGGTTTGGCGCTGGTAGCGGCCGTGAAAGGCTACAAGCTCACGCTCGTGATGCCCGAGAGCATGAGCATCGAGCGCCGCCGCCTGATGTCGGCCTACGGTGCCCACCTGGAGCTGACGCCCCGCGAGGGCGGTATGAAAGCCGCCATTGCCAAAGCCCAGGAACTAGTAGACCGCGAGCCCGGTGCCTGGATGCCCATGCAATTTTCAAACCCCGCTAATATTCAAGTCCATATCGAAACTACGGCCCAGGAAATCCTAGCCGATGCGCCCGAAGGCGGCTTCGACCTGCACGTGACCGGCGTGGGCACCGGCGGACACATCACGGGTGTGACCGAGGTGCTCAAGCCGCTGTTTCCCAAGATGAAAACCTACGCCGTGGAGCCCGAGTTGTCGCCCGTTATCAGCGGCGGCGCGCCGGGGCCGCACCCTATTCAGGGCATCGGCGCGGGCTTTATCCCTGAGAACCTGCACACTGACATTCTGGACGGTACCATTCAGGTGAGCCGCGACGAGGCATTCGAAATGGCCCGCCGCGCGGCTACCGAGGAAGGCATTTTATGCGGCATCTCGTCGGGCGCGTCGCTGGCGGCGGTGGCCAAAAAGCTGAGTGAAGTGCCGCAGGGTGGCAAGGTGCTAACCTTCTGCTACGATACCGGCGAGCGGTATTTGTCGGTCGAGGGGCTGTTTGTATAAGGTTGCGCGGACTTTGCAGTCCGCGTTTTGACTGTACGCTCACAACAATCGCGGACTACAAAGTCCGCGCAACATTAAGCGCGGGGCCGGCCACGGTCCCGCGCTTTTTTGCGTATGCGCGGGCATGGAAACTACAGCCTCACCCAGCCGCGTCTGGCGCTTTGTGTTGCCGGTGGCCGTCGCCGCCTGCCTCTACGTCAACTACATCTACAATGCCCGCCCGCCCGAGGGTGCGCTCAGCAACGGCGAAATGTCGGCCCGGCACCCCACGCTCATCACGCCGGCTGGCTATTCATTTAGCATCTGGGGCGTCATTTTCAGCGGGCTGGTGGCCTACACTGTCTGGCAATTGCGGCCCGCCGCCTGGCGCACGCCGCTGCCCGGCCGCCTCACGCCGGTGCTCACGCTGGCCGTGCTCGTCACTACTTGCTGGACGCTGGTATTCAGCTACGGCCACATCGGCCTGAGCCTCATCGTAATGCTGGCCATCCTGGGGCTGCTGGCCGTAGCTTATGCCCGCGCCCGGCCGGTAGTGCTGCGCGGCGATGCCCCGGCCTGGCCTGCGTGGTTTCTGAGCTTGTACCTGGGCTGGATAATGCTGGCCTCGGTGCTGAACGTGATTTTTGGGCTGCGCGACGCGCTAGGCTGGGAATGGTCAGCCCAGGCCAGCCTGGCGGGTAGCTATGGCCTGGTAGCCGTGGCGGCGGCGCTGGGCACGGCGCTGGGCCAGCGTGCGCAAGATGCTTTGCTACCGCTGCCCATTGCCTGGGGCCTGGCGGGCACCTACGTAGCGCAGCGCGAAGCGCACCCGGCGCTGGCGCTGGTAGCGCTGGGCGCGGCGGCGGCACTGGCCACGGGAGCGGTACTGGATTGGCTACGCAAGCGGCGGCCCACTTCAACGGCGCGATAGGGCAGGGGGCTCCGGCCGCTGGCCGGGCGTACTTTTGCCCGCATCCACTCTACTTTAAACTGCTCTTTGCAATGCGCCAGAAATTTGTTGCCGGCAACTGGAAAATGAACCTCACCCTGCCCGAGGCGCAGGCTCTGACCTCGGAAATCGTGCAAATGCTGCACGACGAGCAGCACGGCCCCGACGCGGCGCAGGTGGTTATCTGCCCCTCTTTTCCGCTGCTGCCCGCCGTGGGCCGCCTGCTCGATGGCAGCCGCGTGGCGCTGGGTGCCCAAAACTGCCACCAAAAGGAAAGCGGCGCTTACACCGGCGAGGTGTCGGCCAAGCTGCTGCAATCGGTAGGCTGCGAGTACGTTATCCTGGGCCACTCCGAGCGCCGGCAGTACTTCCACGAAGACGACGAACTGCTGAGCCAGAAGCTGAAAGCTGCCCTGGCCGCCGGCCTGCGCCCCATCTTCTGCGTGGGCGAAAGCCTCGAAACCCGCGAAGCCGACGAAACCTTCGACTTCATCGCCAAGCAGCTGAAGGACGGCCTCTTCCACCTCAGCAACGAGGAATTTGACAAGGTAGTAATTGCCTACGAACCCATCTGGGCCATTGGCACCGGCAAAACGGCCACTACCGCGCAGGCGCAGGATGTGCACGCCTTCATCCGCGAGCAAATCGCCAGCGCCTACGACGCCGAGGCAGCCAACAATACCGCCATCCTCTACGGCGGCTCGTGCAATGCTCAGAATGCCCGCGAACTGTTCAGCCAGCCCGATGTGGACGGCGGCCTCATCGGCGGCGCGTCGCTGAAATCGCGTGATTTCGTGACGATTGTGACGTCATTCTAGCCGAGTGTAAAGACGCATATTTGCGTCTCGTCGTTGTTCAGCCCGTCCGACGCGAGACGCAAGTATGCGTCTCTACACCCATGAGCCCAGAAGCGCGCTAGCACGCATTTTGCCCGGCAGCAGTTTATCCGGCTAAGAAACCCACCTTATCGCGCATGTTTTTCTCGCTTATCCTCTCAGCGCTCCTCGCTCTGGCCCCCGCCAAAGCGGCCCCGGCCGGCGTCGAGCCGTGCAGAATTTACGGCTCCATCTACCTCGAAACCGACCCGCGTTTGCGCAGCAACTGCTTCGCTACGGTGTACATCGAGCCCGAAGAAACCTTTGCCGACGTGCTGGTTTACAACGAGAACAACAAGCTGTTTGCCGATAAAGCTGGCCTCTGGTACCCGGCCGACAACCGCGCGTTTGCCGATTACAATTTGTTCGTCACTACCGACCGCAACTTGGCCGAGTTCTCGATTCACTACACAAAGGTGCGCTCGTTTGCGGGTTGCAAGACGAATTAAAAGAATGTGCGAGATGTAAAAAATGTGAGAATGTGGAAATGCTGAGATTACTCGCGGAGTGATTGCAGCATTTCCACATTCTCACATTTTTTACATCTCGCACATTTATTAAATTTTTGGACATTTTCTTTACTTAAACTTAGAATGGATTATACTGAACTGCGGGTGCAGGCCCCCCGCGAGCTGGCCGACATGCTGGTGGCCGAGCTGGGCGAAGTAGGCTTCGACACCTTCGAGGACAACGACGAAGGCTTTTGCGCCTACATCGGCGAGGGCGACTATAACCCCGACGCGGTGGCCGAAATCATGAGCCGCTACGAGGGCATCGGCGAGCTGAGCTACTCCGACCGCGTCATCACGCGGCAAAACTGGAACTCGGAGTGGGAGAAGAATTTTCAGCCCCTCATCATCGCCGAGCGGGTATCGGTGCGCGCCCCATTCCACCCCAAGCCCGAGGGCGTGGAGTACGACATGGAGATAATGCCGCGCATGTCATTCGGTACCGGTCACCACGAGACGACGGCTTTGATGATTGAAAATCAACTGGATATTGACCACCACGGCAAGCGCGTGCTGGACATGGGCTGCGGCACGGGCATCCTGGCCATCATGGCCGAGATGCTGGGCGCGCGCCAGGTGCTGGCCGTAGACGTAGAGCCCTGGACGGTGGAAAACGCCCGCGACAACGCCGCCGAAAATCACTGTCGCACCATCGAATGCCGCCTGGGCGGCGTGGAAGTGCTGGCGGGTGAGGAGCCGTTTGACATCATCCTGGCCAATATCAACCGCAACGTATTGCTCGAAGACATGCACGCCTACGCGGCGCTGCTGCCAGCCGGGAAACCAATTTTGTTCAGCGGGTTTTATGAGGAAGACTTGGCCAAAATAACGGCCGAAGCCACCCGGCAGGGGCTGCGCTACGAGCGCCACCGCGAGCTGCGTAATTGGATTTCTGCTATTTTTACAAAATTGTAGGTCGCTCGGGATAAAGGCCGGGCGCGCTACATTGCCGCCCGAGCCTTTGCCCGACCTTATGAAGCGACTTTTCGCCGCCGTACTTTTCACCAGCCTCCTCCACCTGCTGCCGGCCCAGGCGCAACCCGGCAAGCCCGGCACCGCGCCCGCTGCCAAGCCGCCGGCCCCCGCCGCGCCCGACGGCCGCGCGCCTGGCCAAACCCGCCCCGGCCAGGTAGCAGTAAGCCAGCGCTACACCGGCCACCTTTCGGCCGACCCGGCGCAGTTTATCCTCGATGTGGGAACGATGATGCTGGCTACCAACAACAACGCGGCCAAGCTGACGGGCGACAAGCTGCGCCAGCTGTGGGGTAGCAACACGCTCACCAGCAGCCAGCAGCTGCGCATTGCGGAGCTGTCGCAAAAGCTGCTCGATAAAAAATTCCGGCCGCAGCCGCATTTGGCGGCGTTTTACGCGGCCATCGTAGGCGGCAAAAACCAGGCGAAGCTGAGCGACGCCCAGCTCGACCAACTGCTGGAGGTGTTGGGGCAGTCGCTGGAGCGCGACCCGACGGGCGACACCGAGAAATTTCTGATTACTACCTCGCGGGTGCTGAATGGTGGGTATTTGTACCGCTCGGGCTTCAACTCGCTGCGCGTGGCGGGCGGGCAGTTCTCGTTTGTGCACAAGGGTAAGGCTACTGAGGCTGTGCCCGGCCTCAGCTTCGACAATGACAAGCCCGCCGAGCCCGCGCCCCTGCCGGCCGCCAAGCCCGCCGCTGCCGTCAAGCCGGTAGCGAAGGCTAAGCCCAAACCCAAGCCGGTAGTGAAAAAACGCGCCAGTGATGGCTGGGACACCGGCGACCTGTGGTCGACTACGCCGACCAAAAAGAAGAACGACGGCTGGGGCGATGACGGCTGGGGCCCGCCCCCGCCCAAGAAAAAAACCGCCTCCAATGACGGTTGGGGCGCCCCCGCCGCCAACGATGGCTGGGGCGCGCCCGCGCCCAAAAAGAAAGCGCCGGTTAAAACTGTGGCGAAGGCACCAGTTAAAGCCCCAACTGCTAAGCCGGCCGCTACTGCCGCGCCCGCCAACGATAGTTTCGACCAGCCCGACGTGCCCTTTGCGCCTTCGGTGGCGGCTGCCCTGGCGGCTTACTACCCGCCGGCGGTGAGCGGGCCGGTGATAGATATTAAGGATGCCGACATCGTGATGGGCACGGCCGGCGACTCGATGGTGCTGCACAAGGTGAGCGGCACCACGGCCGTGCTGAGCAACCGCTTCCTGGCCACGGGTGGCAAGATGGACTGGACCGTCAAAAGCAACCCCGTGTCGGCCGAGCTGGGGCCGTTTGATTTTGATTTGAGCAAGCCCGAGTTTACGGCCCAGCCGGTGACGCTCACGTTCCCCTACCTGTTTGAAACCCCGGTGAAGGGCGCGCTGAGCTACAAGGCCGTGCGCCGCAAGCCGGCCAGCGGCGACACAGGCTACCCGCGCTTTATCTCGCTTACTAATGATGTGCGGCTCAAGAACATGGGCGAGGGCATCACGTACCAGGGCGGTTTGTCGATGGCCGGCGAGCGGCTGCTGTCGGCGGCGCTTGATGGCTCGCTGGCTACCATCACGGTGCAGCAGGAGGGCAAGCGGCGCTTCCGGGCCACCTCGCGTAATTACGTGCTCGGCGACTCGGTAATCTCAACGACGCGGGCGGCGGTGGCTTTGTACGAGGCTGCGCACGACTCCATCACGCACCCCGGCGTGGAGCTGAAATATTTGAAAAATAAGCAAAGCCTCAAGCTATTGCAGGAAGATGGCACGTTCCGCAAAACGCCCTATTCCGACTCGTACCACCAGGTAGACGTGCGGGCCGAAATGGTGACCTGGAACCTGCGCGAGCCCAAGATTAACTTCAGCATCTACACCTCGCCCAACCAGGTATCGGCCGATTTTGAGAGCAAGAATTTCTTCTCCAACGTGCGCTACCAGCAGCTCAAGAGCATCAACCACCTGCACCCGCTGCAAATGCTGCTGGGCTACAGCCAAGAGCATGGCAAGGTGCAAACCATGTCGGTGCGCGACGTGGCCGAGGCCGTGCAGATACCCGAAGCCAACCTGCGCTCGGCCGTGGTGAGTTTGGCCCGCGACGGCTACGTGGAGGTGCAGCCCCAAACCGGCCAGGTAACGCTGCTGCCCAAGGGCACGCACTACGTGGGCGCGGCCCGCGAAAAAAAGGACTTCGACCACATCGCTATTAAGTCGCTCACCGGCTCGGGGCGCTCGGCCACGCTCAACCTCAATACCGACCAGATGCTGGTGCGCGGGGTAGAGCAATTCAGTTTCAGCGACGACTCGGCGGCCGTGGTGGTGCGGCCCGATAGCGGCGTGGTCCGCATCGAGCGCAACCGCAATCTGCACTTTAGCGGGCGGGTGGTTGCGTCGGCCTATCGGTTTAAAGGCAAGGACTTTCAGTTCGACTACGACGGCTACTATATTGATATGCCGCACATCGACTCGCTGACCATTCGCAGCAAGGCACCTAAGAAAGCGGCCGGCAAAAACACTACCCGCCCCACCGATTTCACCCTCACCAACAAGGGTAATACGCAAAGCGGGCGCCTATTCCTGAACGACCCCAAAAACCGCTCGGGGCGCAAAAAGCTGGGCAAATACCCGGCCTTTAACTCGACTTCGGGGGCCACGGTATTCTTTAACAAGCCCGACGTGCTGGGCGGCGCTTACGACTCGACTACTTACTTCGACGTGCCACCCTTCAAGTTCGACTCGATGGGCACGGGCAAGTCGCGGGCCAACGTGGTGGGGGTATTCCACAGTAAGGCGCTGCCGCCGATTAAGACGACCATGACGACGCAAGAGGATGGCTCGCTGGGCTTCGTGCACACGGTGCCAGCCACGGGCTACGCCCTGTACGGCGGCAAGGGTAAGCTCTCGGGCGGGGCCAAGGTGCGCCTCAACTCGCAGGGCTTGCAGTCGGACGGCACCGTAACCTACCTCGGCGCGACCCTGCAAAGTGACCGCTTCGTGATGTACGGCGACTCGCTGACCGGCGAGGGCAAAGCGGGCGCTATCGCGGCCGGGGCCAACTTTCCGAAGGTAACGATGCCGCCCGGCTACCTCATCAACTGGAATGCGAAGTCGGACTCGCTGCACCTGATGACGACCGCCAAAACCGCCCCGGTGAAGATGTACGCCGACCACACCTTCAAGGGTAGTATGCTGCTGACGCCCAAGGGCCTGGGCGGCGACGGCCGCCTCGACGGCCCGCAGAGCTACGTGCGCTCGGAGTCGCTGACGTTTAAAAACGACTCGTACTCGGGCAAGAAGGCGGTGCTGAGCGTGAAATCGGCCCAGGCCGGCAAGCCCGCCCTCACGGCCAACGACACCAATTTCAGCTACGACCTCAAGAACGGCGTGGCCGAGTTTAAGCGCGACGAGGGTAGCACGGCCAGTCTCGATTTGCCCTACGCGGGCTTCCGCACCGGGCTGAGCGAGGGGCGCTGGGACTTCAAAAAGAAGCGCGTGACGCTGAAAACAACCGATGCCAACGCGGCCGCTTACGTGGCCTCGACCCGGCCCGAGCAAAAGGGCCTGAAGTTTAAGGCTACTTCGGCCTCCTACGACATTACGAAGTCGCTGCTCGCCACCAAGGGCGTGCCCTACATCGCGGCGGCCGACGCCTGGATAGTGCCCGACTCGGGCCGCGTGACGGTGGCCGGCGGCGGCAAAATTCAGACCCTGCGCCGGGCTACGGTGCTGCTCGACTCGCTGGAGCGGTTTCACAAGCTGACGGGCGGCAACATCACCGTGACCTCGCGCGATGCCTTTAGTGGCGATGCGCGCTACATTTCGCGCACCGCTACCGGCGACTCGGTGGCCATGAAATTCAC
Organism: Hymenobacter sp.; assembly: GCF_035709525.1. Taxonomy (GTDB): domain Bacteria; phylum Bacteroidota; class Bacteroidia; order Cytophagales; family Hymenobacteraceae; genus Hymenobacter. The sequence goes on from NZ_DASTEP010000136.1 coordinate 28,266, forward strand.
CAATTTCCGGTCCGATTCGTCGGCCCTGGTGAGCCAGGCCAGCAAAAAGCGGTTTAGCCTGCTGCGCCGCTCGCCGGCCGCCAGTGCCACGCCGCCCAGCGTGGCTACCACGGCCACGGCCAGCGTCGATAACAACCAGAAGTTTCAGCTGGCGCCCAGCATCGGCTACCGCGGCGGCATCAGTTTGAATTCGCAGAAGCGTGGCCTCATCTTCGACGGGCAGGTGCAGCTGCAATTTGGCAAGCTGAAAGGCGCCTCCGATTGGTTTGCGGTGCAGGATAGCATCGACCCCAAAAACGTGGTGCTGACTTTGAGCAAGCCTAAAACCGAGGATGGGACCGAGCTGGTAACCGGCCTGTTCTTGTCGGACGCCGACAACAAGCTATACCCGCGCTACGCGGCGGCCAAAGCCACGGAAGCCGACCTGCCCGTGCTGGCCGTGGATGGCAAACTGCGTTACGCCGCCAAAACCGGCGAGTACACCATCTCGAAAATTGACCCCGCCGACCCCAAGCAGTACGAGGGCGCGGTGCTGACCTACAACGAAACCAACGGCCGCGTGGACTTCCGGGGGCCGATGAATTTCATTGTGAGCAATAAAAACTACGGCCTCACGGCGGCCGGCGTGGGCCAGGCCAACCCCGACAGCGCCCGCTATCAGGTAGATGCGCTGCTGGGCTTCGACATCAACATGACCAGCAAGGCCCTCGATGTGATGGCCGCCAACCTGGGCCAGGTAACCAAGAATGGGCAGCCGGCCCTCGACGGCTCCACCGCCGAGCTGTACAAGATAGGCCAGCTGGCCGGCAACAAAGCCACCGAAGCCTACGCCAGCCGCTCGCCCAACACGGCCCCGCCGCTGCTGGCAACGGTATCGCCCAAGCTCATCCACTCGCTGACCTTGAGCCGCGCCAACCTGCGCTGGAGTGCCAAGCGCAAAGCCTGGCACTCGGTGGGTAAAATCGGGGTGGCGGGCATCAACAAGCGCGGCCTCAACGCGCTGGTGGATGGCTACATCGAAATCAAGCGCGAAAACTCGACCGACCAGGTAGAGGTGTATCTGGAGGCCGACCCGCAGACGTGGTACTACATCCGCTACGCTAATAATATCGTGGTCACGATGTCGTCGAGCGAAACCTACAACGGCTTGGTGGGCGGCAAGGCCAAGGGCGACCCCAACACGGCCACCGAGTTTGGCGTGTTTCTGGGCGATTACTCGGATGTCGATGGCTTCCGCTCGCACTTCGAGCGCGAGTATTTGGGCAAGTCGGGCAAGCTCGCCGCCCGCCCCGCCGCCCCCGAGCCCGCACCTGAGGTAGACACCGACAAGGGCAAGAAGAAAAAGAAGAAGTCGGACGACCCCTTCGGCGATGGCGAAATAACGCCGCCCCCAAGCGCCGACCCTACCACCGACGCCGACGCGGGCAAGAAATCCAAGAAAAAGAAGAAGGACAACGACCCCTTCGCTGACGGTGAAATAGCCCCGGCCGCTGCCGAACCCGCCAAAAAGGAGAAGGAGAAAGCCAAGGAGAAAGAGGCCGCGCCCGCCGCCGACCCCACCGCTACCCCCGCCGAAGACACGGGCAAGAAGTCGAAGAAGGAGAAAAAGAAAGAGGCCGAGGCGGCCCCTGAGCCCGCCGCCGACCCCTCGGCCGAGCCGACTACCGACCCCGGCAAGAAGTCGAAGAAAAAGAAGAAAGCCGAGGACGACCCCTTCGGCGATTCGTAAGCTCAAGTGCCCCGAAGCCCTGCTTCGGGGTACTTTTGTTTTCAACCCACCCTTCCGTATGCTCTACATTGTACTCGCGCTGCTGGCCGCCTACCTGCTTGGTTCCATCCCGACGGCCCTGTGGGTAGGGCGGTGGTTTTTTCAGCTGGCCGACATCCGCGAGCACGGCTCGGGCAATGCCGGGGCCACCAATACCTTCCGGGTGCTGGGCAAGAAAGCGGGCACGTTTGTGCTGCTATTCGATGCCTTTAAGGGTTTTGCGGCGGCGTACTTCCTGCCCAACTGGCTGCTGAGCCAGCAGGTTATCGCGCCCGAAAACCTGTTTTACTTCCGCCTGGCGTGCGGGGTGCTGGCGGTGGTGGGGCACATCTACCCGGTGCTGGCGCAGTTTCGGGGTGGCAAGGGGGTAGCTACCATTCTGGGGATGATGTTGGCTATCGCGCCGGCTACGGTGGGGGTGGCGCTGCTGGTGTTTCTGGTGGTGCTGGGCACCACGCGCTACGTGTCGCTGAGCAGCATGACGGCCGGCGTGGCCTTTGCGTTTTTACAGCTGCTGCCTGCTTTTCGGCCCGCTAACTCACTGCAAATCTGGTTTGGCTTTGTGCTGGCGGCCATGCTTATCTATACCCACCGCGCCAACATCGGCCGGCTGCGGGCGGGCACCGAAAGCCGCGTGCCGCTGTGGGGCAAGCGGTAGAAGGAAGGCGCAGCGGCCGGCCACCCTGGCTTTAGGCCGGTTGGGCGAGTATTTAGCCTAATTCAAGGGGCGAATTGCACTTATCAGAGCTTAGCGCTACCTGCTGGGCAAGGTGCTTGTGACCAAACCATTACTTTTGCACAATATTTTTCCTGCTTATATGCCAACTCCCACCTACCTGACTCAGCATCAAAACCGCTTTCTTGAAGAGCTAATCGACTGGCTGCGCATCCCGTCCGTTTCGGCCGACCCCAAGTTTCACGGCGACGTGCTGCGCGCGGCCGATTTCCTGGCCGAGCGCCTGCGCGAGGCCGGAGCTACCCACGTCGAGCTGTGCCCCACGGCCGGCAACCCCATCGTGTACGGCGAGTACATGGCCGGCCCCGACCGGCCCACCGTTCTCGTGTATGGCCACTACGACGTGCAGCCCGCCGACCCCTACGAGCTGTGGACCTCGCCGCCCTTCGAGCCGGTAATTAAGGACGAGAAAATATACGCTCGTGGGGCCTGCGACGACAAAGGCCAGGTGTACATGCACGTGAAGGCGCTCGAAATGATGCTGCGCGACGGCGGCGCAGGCGTGCCCTGCAACCTCAAATTCATGATTGAAGGCGAAGAGGAAGTGGGCTCGAACAACCTCGCCATCTTCGTGCGCGAAAACAAGGCGAAGCTCGCCGCCGACGTCATCCTCATCTCCGATACCGGCATTCTGGCCAACGATGTGCCCAGCATCGAGGTAGGGCTGCGCGGCCTCAGCTACCACGAGGTAGAAGTGACCGGCCCCAACCGCGACCTGCATTCCGGCCTCTACGGCGGCGCGGTGATGAACCCCATCAACGCGCTCTGCGACATGATAAGCAGCCTGCACGACGAAAACCGTCACATCACCATCCCCGGCTTCTACGACAACGTGGCCGAGCTCAGCGCCGCCGAGCGCGCCGAGATGGCCCAGGCCCCGTTTTCGCAAGCGGAGTTTGATGCCAGCATCGGGCTGCCCGCCGCCGCCGGCGAGGCCGGCTTCACTACCCCCGAGCGCACCAGCATCCGGCCCACGCTCGATGTCAACGGTATCTGGGGCGGCTACACCGGCGAGGGTGCTAAGACGGTAATCGCCAGCAAGGCCTACGCTAAAATATCGATGCGCCTGGTGCCGCACCAAACCAGCGACGAGATTACGGCGCTGTTTCAGAAGCACTTTGAGAGCATTGCGCCGGCCGGCGTTACGGTGAAGGTAACGCCGCACCACGGCGGCGAGCCCGTGGTGACACCTACCGACTCGGCCGCCTACCGCGCCGCCGCCCGCGCCATGACCACCACCTTCGGCAAAAAGCCGGTGCCCACGCGCGGCGGCGGCTCCATCCCCATCGTGGCCATGTTCAAAACCGAATTGGGCCTCGACTCGGTGCTGCTCGGCTTCGGCCTCGACTCCGACGCCATCCACTCGCCCAACGAGCATTTCGGCGTCTTCAACTTCCTGAAAGGCATCGAAACCATCCCCGAATTCTACCGCGAGTACGCGGCCGGCGAGTAGGGGAGTAGTTGCCCTGTAAAAGTAAAAAGCCCGATTCCTGCGCAGGAATCGGGCTTTTTAATGGCCGCCAGCGCGGCCTAGCGGCCGCTTACCGAGTAGGTGAGGTAAAGCTGGAAGGCGCTGTTGCGGGCGCGGCGCTGCACGGTCAGGTTGCCGAAGGTGGCGGCTTTGTCTACGTTGGTGAAGCCGCCGTTGTAGCGCAGGCCTACCCCGAGGCCGTGCTTGAGCTGATAGCCCAGCCCGAAGAGGTAACCAAAATCGACGCTGTTAAGCGTGCTTTTTATATCGGTAGAAGCGCTGCCGCTCTGGTACTTGGCGCCTACCAGAAAGCCTACCTGCGGGCCAGCTTCGAAAAACAGCCCGCCAGAATTGACGTGAAACGCGAGCGGTACATCGACATAGTGCAAGCGCTGCGATACATCAGTCACATTGTCGTAGTTGGTTCCCTTCTGCGAATACAGCAACTCGGGCTGGAACGCAAAAAGCTTGGTAAGCCCAATGTTGGCAAACACGCCTGCGTGAAACCCGAAGCGGTTGTCATACGCCTTGGCGTCGGCCCCGGTGAAGCTGGTGAGTGAAGCGCCCGCCTTCAAACCCAACGATACGCTGGGGCTACCGCCGCCGCTGCGGCCCCGCTGTGCCTGCGCGGCAGTGCTGGCAGTCAGGCTTAAGGCTAGTAAGGCTATCGTCGATTTTTTCATTGAGTAGAAGTAAGAAAGTGGCCGAAAAAGGCAAATTTACGGCTCGCTGCCAAGGCTGTTGGGTATGAAAAAAGCCGGCTCTCGTGCAAGAGCCGGCTGCAAGTAGCTTAGGTTTAGAGATTTATTTGCCGCCAAATAGGAAGCTCAGATACAGTTGAAAGGCGCTGTTACGAACGGCTGATGACGTCCTATTGTTTTTGCTGATGTTGGTGAGGCCACCATTGTAGCGCAGGCCAATACCAGCCCCGTTGGTCAATTGATAGCCTACGCCAGTTGCAAAACCAAGCTCCACAGTATTGATTTCGTTTTTGAAATCATCTTTGCTGGTAGTAGTCCGGGAGCCTTGCGTAACCTCTGATTTGCTTTTAGCAGCTATGTTAAACCCAAGCTGCGGACCAAACTCCATGAACAAGCCGTTAGCCGTGACGCGAGCCAGCACGGGAACGTCGATATTGTGCAGGCGAGAGGTAGCCTTGACATTAAAGGTTGTGCCGTAGAAGTTATCCGATGCTTCCCGCCGAAAGCCCTTCATGGAGTAAAGTACCTCGGGTTGGATTGAGATAGCGTCGCTAAGCGCGAAGTTGGCGAAGGCTCCGCCATTAAAGCCGAATAAACCTTGGCCACTGGCTCCGCCGCCTGCAAAGTTGGTGAGCGAAGCGCCAGCTTTGATACCGAATTTGGTTGATTGAGCTTGGGCGGCCGTTGAAATACCCGCTAGCAGCCCCAGAGAGAGGAAAAATTTTTTCATTACAGAAAAAAGTGTATATAGCATGAGTGCCTGGCAAAGGTAGCGGAAGTATCTGCCAGCAGCACAAAAAACCCGACCATTTTGCAATGATCGGGTTTTTATTGAATTGTTAACTCGCTTTAAGGCAAGCGATATTATTTGCCGCCGAAAGCGTAGCCAACCTGAAGTTGGAATACCGAGTTGCGAACGTTGGGGTTTTGTACGAACTGGGCGTTGTTAGCCGAACCAGCCTTGAGCGAAGTAGAAGCGCCTTCTTTGTACACACGCGAAAAATCGCCGGTGTAGCGCAGACCGATTTGCAGGCCGCTAGTAATTTGGTAGCCCAGGCCACCTACATAGCCAATTACTACTTTATTGAGGTCGTTAGTGCTGGTGTTCTCCGTCTGCTGCGTGTTTACACCGCCGGTCTGAATGAAGTCACGGTTGTGTAGCACGAAGCTACCCTGCGGGCCAAGCTCCACGAAGAAGCCTTTGCCGTCTTCGCCTACGTTGTAACGCAGCATGATGGGCACATCGAGGTAGCCGAGCGTGCTTTTCAGCGTACGACCGCTTACTTGAAAGTCATCAACGGAAGCACCTTTCTGCGAGTACAGAAACTCAGGTTGAACCGAGAAGTTGTCCGAAACACCGAAGTTTACAAAACCACCGGCCGCGAAGCCAGCCTTGTATTCCGAACCTTTAGAGTCGGTACCCGAGAAAGTAGAGCCGTTGAAGCCGCCTTTCAAGCCAACCTTGATGCCAGTCTGGGCATTAGCAACGCCAGCAGCGCTAGCAAGAACGGCGAGTGATAGAATGAATTTTTTCATGGCTGAAAAAAAGGTGTGGATAAAACCGGCCGGTAAGATGAATAGCGAAATGCAGTAGACCGGAAATGCGCCTTATACAAGCGCCGTTGGGGCAGGGTTACAGTTTGAGAAAAAATTACTTTTATTCGGAGTAGCAGTTTCCAGTGCGATTAGGCGCGTATTTTTGGAACTGGTTTGCTGCCAGCTTTATGCCCTATCTGAGGTTTAGTAGGATATTGACGAGGAAAAAAACGAGTGTCCGAGCCATTGTGCTGGCCGCAGGCTGCGCGGCGGGGCAGGCCCAGGCCCAGCAGGTAGCGCCCACACCGGCCGCCTACGACTCGGTGGCCGTGCAGGCGGCCCGGCCGCCGCTGGTGCTGGGGGCCTACGCCCAGGGCAGCTTCATCCTCAACCACACGGCGGCCATCAGCCACCTGGCGGCCTCGCACCCCACGGGCTTCGAGCTGAATGCGCAGCGCCAAACCACCGGCCGCGCCGCCTGGCACGGCTGGTATAAGTACCCCAAAGTAGGCCTAGCGCTGGTGTACTACGACTACCACAACCCCATTCTGGACCGCAGCTACGCGGCTTCGCTGTACATCAGCAAGCCGTTTTTGCGCACGCGGCGGCAGGAGTTGAGCTTTCGGCTGGGCGCGGGGCTGGCGTGGTTTACCAACCCCTTCGACCTGCAAACCAACCGCAAGAACACCATCGTCAGCTCGCCGCTGAATGCCACCTTGCAGCTGCGCGTGGAATACGACTACGCCCTGAGCGAGCACCTGGGCCTGCTGGTGGGCGTGGCCGTCAACCACTACTCCAACGGGGCCACCACCAAGCCCAATTTTGGGGTCAACCTGCCCTCGCTGGTGCTGGGGCTCAACTACCACCAGCAGCGCCCCGCGCCCACGGTGCCCTACCTGGCCCCCGTCCCCACCGACGTGGGCCACAATTTCCTGCTGGCCAGTACGAGCCTGGGCTACAAGCAGTTTGGCCTGAGCGACGACAAGAAGTATTTCGTCAATTCCATCACCGTGGCCGCCGGCCGCCGCGTGAACCGCAAGAGCAATTTGCTGGTAGGCCTCGAAGGCTTTTACGACCGCTCGCTACTGGCGGCGCAAAAGGATACCACCCGCAGCGGCGGCAAGCTGGTCGATGTTAAAAAAGCCGGCGTTTTCATGGGCCACGAGTTGCTGTTTGGGCGGCTGGCGTTTGTGTCGCACCTGGGCGTATATTTTTATAACCCCTACAAATCCAACGCCTTTTACTACGAGCGGCTGGGGCTGCGCTACCAGTTCACCGACGTGGTATTTGGGGCGATAGACCTGAAAATCCACCGCGGCGCGGCCGACGTGATTGAGTTTAAAGTAGGGGCCAAGCTCGCCAAGCGGTAGTCAAATTTGGGTTGTTTTTGCGAGCGCAGCGAAGCAAGCCAAACGATTCGGCGGGCTCACACTACACTTCGGGCGCAGCTAGCGCGGCTTCGGGTAGTTGCAAGTTGAGAGGTGCCGGGTAAGCCACCATCTTTCGGCTATCAACCAAAAGCCGCCCCGGCGCTCGTCATGGAAACCTTCTTTTTGCTCAATCGCTGGCTGCACATTGCGGCTGGTTTCGTCGGGTTTTTTGTGGCTCCGGTGGCGCTGGCCGTGCGCAAGGGCGGGCCGGCGCACCGGCGCTGGGGCAAGATTTTCTTCTGGGCAATGGTGGTGGCGGGCACCACGGCGCTGGCGGGCGCGCAGCACATTCACAGTCTGTTTCTGCTGCTCACGGCGGTGTTTAGCCTCTACATGGCGGTCTTCGGCTACCGCTCGGTTTTCCTCAAGCCCCTCGCCTGGGATGCCCGCGTGGCCCTGCTCGACTGGGTGCTGGCTGGCGCGGGGCTGGCGGTATTCGTAGGTACCGTGGGCTACGGCCTAGCCACTGGCAACGTACCCGTGACGGTGTTCGGCGGCATCGGGGCGATTACGGCGGGGCGGCAGCTGCGCGGCTACGCCCAAGCCGGCCGCTGGAGCAAAAGCCAGTGGCTGCTCAACCATATTTCGGGTTTTATGGCCTCGTACATCGCGGCCGTTACGGCCTTTTCGGCTACCAGCCTGCACTTTATTCCTTTCCCGTATAGCTTTTTATGGCCCACGGTGCTGGGCGTGCCCGTCATCGCGTGGTGGCACCGACGGGTGCGGCAGCAGCGGGTAACTACCGCACCAGCGCCCGGTTTATCTGGCTCACCAGCCCCGGCCCTTCATAAATAAAGCCGGTGTAAAGCTGCACCAGACTCGCGCCCGCCGCCAGCTTATCCAGCGCATCCTGCGCCGAGTGGATGCCGCCCGCCCCGATGATGGGCAGCCCGCCCTGGCTGTGCCGATGCAGGTAGCGCACTACCTCGGTGGCCCGCTCGCGCAGGGGCCGCCCGCTGAGGCCGCCCGCGCCGTGGGCCGCCACGGTGGCGGCTGGCGTGCGCAGGCTCTCGGGCCGGGCAATGGTAGTATTCGTCGCCACCAGGCCGCTTAGCTTGGTTTCGCGGGCGATTTCCAGGATGTCGTCGAGCTGGGCGTCGGTGAGGTCGGGCGCGATTTTGAGCAGCAGCGGGCGCGGCGTGGCGCGGGCCTGGTTGCGCTCCTGCACGGCCTGCAAGAGGCTGATAAGCGGCTTCTTATCTTGCAGCTCGCGCAGGCCCGGCGTGTTGGGCGAGCTCACGTTGACCACAAAATAATCGACCTCCTCGGCCAGCGCCTCGTAAGCGGCTACGTAGTCTTGGGCGGCCTGCTCGTTGGGTGTGTCCTTGTTTTTGCCGATGTTGCCGCCGATGATGAGCTGCCGGTTTTTCCGCTGGCTCAGGCGCTCGGCCACCACCGTGGCCCCGTCGTTGTTGAAGCCCATGCGGTTAATCAGCGCCTCATCCTGGGGCAGCCGAAACAGGCGCGGCTGCGGGTTGCCGGGCTGCGGCCGGGGCGTCACGGTCCCGATTTCCACGAAGCCAAAGCCCATCGTAGCCAGCTCGTCGGTGAGCACGGCGTTTTTGTCGAGGCCGGCGGCCAACCCCACGGGGTTCGGAAATTTCAGGCCGAACACCTCGCGCGCCAGGCTCGGGTGCTGGTAGTCGTAGAGGCCGCGCAGCACGCTTTTGGCGCCCGGCAGGCCCGCCGCCCGCTTTAGGTTATCAAACGTGAAATGGTGAGCGCGCTCGGCGTCGAGCTTGAAAAGCAGGGGTTTGGCGAATTGCTTATACATAATCAAAATATATTATCCTGCCCAGCCCTCGCGGTCGAGCGAGCGGTACTGAATGGCCTCGGCTAAGTGTTGAATTTCAATCGCTTCGGTGCCCGCGAGGTCGGCGATAGTGCGCGCCACTTTCAGGATGCGGTCGTAAGCGCGGGCGCTGAGGCCGAGGCGCTCCATGGCGGTTTTGAGCAGGTCGCGGCCGGCGGGGCTTATCTGGCAAATATCCTTCACCATCTGCGAGGGCATCATGGCGTTGGAGTGGATGTCGGGGAAGTCGGCGAAGCGTTGGGTCTGAATTTCGCGGGCCTTTTCTACGCGCTGCTGAATGTCGGCGCTGGTTTCGGCCTTGCGCGTTTCGGTCATCTGGTCGAAGGTCACGGGCGTAACCTCCACGTGCAGGTCGATGCGGTCGAGCAGCGGGCCGCTCACCTTGTTGAGGTACTTTTGCACCACGCCGGGGCCGCACACGCACTCTTTTTCGGGGTGGTTGTAATAGCCACAGGGACAGGGGTTCATGCTGGCTATCAACATGAAATTGGCCGGAAAATCAATGCTTACTTTGGCCCGCGAAATTGTGACGCGGCGCTCCTCCAGCGGCTGGCGCATCACCTCCAGCACGGTGCGCTTAAACTCGGGCAGCTCGTCGAGGAACAGCACGCCATTGTGCGAAAGCGAGATTTCGCCGGGCTGCGGGTTGCCGCCGCCGCCTGTCAAATACAGAAGTTCCTGCGAATTTAGGGAATTCATTCTCGTCGCAATCTAGACGGTATATTGCTAGTAGGGAGGAAGAAAGGGCATAGTTGGCTGATTGCGGTTTACACATCATTACCAACATCATTTGCGAAATCTGACACAAGTTAGTGCGACTGCTTTAGGAATTTACAACACATCATAAGAATACTTCACCATGCCTGTCCGCGATATACCCCTTAAGTACTCTTCCATTGCCGGGGTAGCACCTAGCAAAAAGAATATGCGCTTGCACGGATTTGAATCGTCTCTGGAGCGTGACCTAATTTCTCTATTGGAATTTGACCGCAATGTGCAGTCTTTTGAAGAACAACCCGTGCGCATTGAGTTTGTGGGTAAAACCGGCCGACTGCATACATATACGCCGGACATATTGGTCCATTACCGTTCGGATAAACCACCGGGCGTATGGTTAAAGCCGCGCCTAATAGAAGTAAAGTATCGCGCAACTCTTTGGGCTGAGTGGGCGACGTTGCGTCCAAAATTTCAGGCTGCGGTTCAGTTTGCTGCCAAACGCGGTTGGGATTTTAAGATACTAACGGAAAAAGAGATTCGGACACAGTACTTAGAAAATGTGCGCTTCCTTAACCGTTATCGTTGGGTGAATGTCGAGCTTGGGTACATCCACCGCTTGCAGCAATTACTAGAGTTGCTGCCTGACACAACTCCATCCGAAATCATTCAACTTGCTGCACGCGATGCCTATAAGCAGGCCGAGTACCTGTTCGTGTTGTGGCATATGGTGGCATTAGGTGTAGTGGGCATCGAACTGACACATAAATTGACGATGCAAACGCCCATCTGGTCGAATAGCCATCAACGGACTTCTTTTATCCAGCCGACTCGCCGCCTATGAACCAGTTTTCCATCACTCCTAAGTCGACGGTGTCCTACGAAGGACACCACTATCAAGTCAAGGCCTTGCTAGATATGCGACGGCTGTTGATTGAGCGACCGGAAGACAACCACATCGTTGTGGTTGCCGTGGAGGACGTGCAGCCAGTCTATGCCAACGATGTCAAGACGCCGAGTTTTGAATTGGCCACTGAAGAACAGTGGGCTACCGCCAATAGACGCTTTGCGCTGTTGAAACCCATCTTAGAAAATCGGACGGACGGAGCCCTAGTGAAACAGATTGCGCGCGAAAACAACATTAATGCCAGCACCCTATACCGCTGGCTGGACCGCTACGAAGCCACTGGGCTTGTTGCTTCGCTGATGGAGCAGCCGCGCGATGGCGGTCGTGGTAAGACTCGATTGATGCCGGAAATCGATACTATTGTTCAACAGGCCATTAAGGACGAGTACCTCACTACGCAGCGCAAACCTTTGGCAAAAGTCCATCAAGTTGTTGCCACTCAATGCCAGCGGGCAGGCTTACCGGTGCCCCACCCCAATACAATTCGCAACCGAATTAGTCAGCTAACGGAGTACAGCCGTTTGCGTTACCGCTATGGAAAGGCTGCTGCCGATGAACAGTTAGCACCTCATAAAGGAAGTTTCCCCGGGGCCGATTATCCCTTGGCTTTCGTGCAAATTGACCACACGAAGCTGGATATCGAATTAGTCGATGATGCGCAGCGCCTGCCAGTGGGTAGGCCCTGGATTACGTTGGCCATCGACGTTTTCAGTCGCATGGTAGTCGGCTTCTATATCTCGCTAGACCCTCCCGGGGCTATGGGTACAGGGCTTTGTATCTCCAATGCGATCCTTCCCAAGGAGCAGTGGCTGGCCATGCATGATTTGAGTGGTGAATGGCCCTGCTGGGGTGTAATGCGGACGCTCCACCTAGACAACGCCCGCGAGTTCCACGGAACGATGCTCATGCGGGCGTGCGAGCAATATGGCATTGAACTGAACTGGCGCCCAGTCGCCACGCCAAGATATGGCGGACATATCGAGCGCTACCTAGGGACTGTTTTGGGGGAACTACATACACTGCCAGGTACTACGTTCTCCTCTATCAGTGAGCGGGGAGACTATCCTTCTGAAGAAAAGGCTGTGATGACGTTGCGAGAACTAGAGAAGTGGTTGTTGACGTATATCACGAACGTCTACCACAAACGCAAGCATAGTGCCCTTGGGATTGCCCCACTGGAGCGCTTCAAGCAAGGCATTTTCGGCACGGATACTCATTCGGGCAGCGGCATGCCGTTTCGCTACATGAACGAAGAGAAAGTGCGAATGGATTTCATGCCGTTCGAGGAACGTACCGTCCAGGAATATGGTGTATTGATTGACCACATCTACTACTATAGCGACGTATTGCGGCGTTGGATAAAGACGACGGATAAGTACAAGCGTCGGCAGAAATTACTTTTCAAACGGGATCCGCGTGATGTGAGCGTCGTGTATTTCTACGACCCAGAACTTCAGGAGCACTTTGCCATTCCCTATCGCGATACCTCGCGGCCACCCATGAGTATTTGGGAATACCGCGAAGCCATTCGTCGAGTAAAGGCCCAGAATATTCCGGTGGATGAGGAGCATATTTTTGCAGCCTACGAGGCGATGAGGCAGATTGAAGATCAAGCGGTTAAGCAGACAAAAGAAACACGTCGTCGTAATCAGCGCCAGGATGTACACGCAGCCCGGCAAGTTGCTCTGGCACCCAAACAAGCCTTGCGGGAAGAAGGAAATCGCTTAGATGCTCCCACTCCCCGGCAGTATGTTCCCTTTGGTGACCTCTAATCATGGATCATTTACATCCCAACCTGCATCCTCTGATGCAGGAGCCGCCAGCACGGCGAATTAAGGAACTGGCCCTGAGCCCCGTCATCGGCTATCCCCTTGCGAAAAAAGCAATGGACCGGCTAGAAGACCTTTTGGTACATCCCCCGACGCACCGCATGCCGAATTTGTTGCTGGTAGGCAACACGAATAATGGAAAGACAGTGATTGCCGGGCGCTTTTTAGAACTGCACCCGGCTTATTCGCTGCCAGATGAGGATTTTGTGCGCGTACCGGTTGTGATGGTGCAGGCTCCTCCGATTCCAGATGAGAAGCGCTTGTACAACGGCATCTTAGATAAGTTGGCGACTCCATATAAAGTCAACGATAAAATTGATCGCAAGCAGCATCAGGTAATGCAATTGCTGGCAACGGTTCAGGCCCGTATGCTTATCATTGACGAGATACATCATGTATTGGCCGGCAACCTAACGAAACAACGCGGCTTCTTGAACGTTATCAAGTACTTGTCAAATGAGTTGCAAATACCCATCGTAGCCATTGGTACCAAGGACGCCTTCCGTGCTATTCACACCGACCCGCAACTAGCCAATCGTTTTGAACCCCATTTGCTACCGCGTTGGAGAGACGGGGAGGACTACCGCCGACTACTAGCTAGCTTTGAGCGTAAACTACCGTTGAGGAAATCTTCCTACTTAGAAAGTGATGAGCTAAGTTTAAAGATACTTTCCATGAGTGAGGGAGCTATCGGCGAGATTTCAAACTTGCTTCGGCAAGCTGCCATCCGGGCTATTCATAATGGCCAAGAATGTATCACAACCCGGTTGCTGGAGCAGATAGGGTGGCAGGCCCCGTCTCAGCGAAAGGCAGTTATCAACCTGATGAATTGAGTAATTGTTTTTGCAATAACCAAAGCTCATCGTTGCGCTTGCCTCAAAAGAGAAAATAAACTGCCTACTATGTGGCGGATATAATTGACCAAGTCGATTTTAGTTGCCACTGCCTGGTTTTTTCTTTTTCTTTTTTAAGCCTGAGTAAGTAGAGAGCGCACTTGGTGGGACATTGTTACCGTAAATAATAACTGCTACAACGTAGCTCGGGTGCTTTGAAATGCTAGGTGATAAAGGTGGCATATGAAGCAACTCAAAACGGTCTCTAAAAGGGTTTTTAGGGGCATTTCCAATTTTCTCGCTTATATCAAAAATGACCAATATGCCTATCTCACTTTGAGGTCCAGCATATGTTTGAGCTTGAGCCAAGTAATTAGAAGTAACAGCTTGCCATGTCACTGGTTGGGTATCTTTCTTGACCTCAATTGGAAATATGTACCCGTCTTCTTCGTAAGTTAAATCCACCCTTCCACCTGCGATTCGGTCTATAGGCTCGTAATTATAATAGGGAGCTTTGCTGTTATTATTAATAAGGCCCTCATACATTTTATCCTGAAACACTCGTTCATCTGTTACAGAAGGGTCATGCAAGTGAGGAAAGAAATGTTTTGGTAAGGTATCTGTTCGGTGCGCATAGCTGATAATATCTGATAAGCAGGCAAGAAAAATTTCGAGGGCATGCTTGTCATAACCGAGTTTAGCTTTGATTATTTCATCTGCGATGTATTCCAAAACTTTTTGCCCTGGTCTACTACCTGTCTTATGGCCTTTTTCAACGAGACGATTTCGAGCAGCATAATCAAGAGCAAGATTGGCGTAAGCGAGCGTCTCTTCTTCACCTGCTTGTGTGCGTTGCCTGATAGCATTTATAACGTTCTCAGGAGTGGCTTCAGTGAAGGAGTTGAGGAATTTTACCAATAAGCTGGTGTCAACTTCGTCATTTTTTTTTTTCTGCTGAGCATTCAGACGGACGCCCAACTCAAGTAAAAAGCTGCTAAGTATTGGATTTGTGGTCCGGGTCTTAGCTGCTACAGACTCAATCTTTTTCTGGCAACCAGATAAGTTGATTGCATAGTAATGGTCGATAATTCTCTCGCTGACGCTGCTGGTGAAGTGCTGATGCGTCTTTTTTAATCTATCGCTCAGTCCATCTATAACAACGGCGTCATTGAAGTACTTTGCGAGTACAGCAAATTCCGCTTGGTAATCGTCCCATTCTTCCTTTTGCTTATCTACATGCTCTGCTAAGCTCTTGATATTCTTCAGGCTATGGTATATATTCCACTCTAATAGGTCGCTTACTGGTTGCTCCATCCAAAGTTGGCGCTGCCAAAGGAGCTCAGTCAGTTGATGAAAGGTATCGGTGTACAATTCCGATTGGTAAGCCAGTAATTCTTTTATGCAACGGGTAGCTAGTAAGAAAAAGAGCGCATCCACCCGGTTTTCTGCCATATCGATGGCTTGGCTAAAGAGCTCACTGGCCATCCCCAGCTCGTTGAGGAACACAACTTGATTTGCCTGCGAGGTTCTATATAATAAATGAATTAGCCCCTTGCGGTAGAACGCCTCAGATGCGACATCGGCGTCTGGATTATCCAAGTAACTGTCGAGTGTGCTATTCACATTTGCATCATCTCCAAAGAGTAGAAATAGGTACCGTAGTTTGGCACTCTGAATATACTGCTCTTCAGCCGCCACATCCATTAAGAAAGTCATGGCAGCATGTGATGGAATAATATTACCCAACGCTAACTCACTGAACCATTCGAGGGCTATCAATCTCAGGTGATTATTTTCTTCAGAGTCAAATACTTCTTGTAGAAAACGCCTAATATTTCGCTCCTGTGCCGGTTGTGCAAAATCCTTCCATTCTAGTCGCTCAAACCAGTCAAAGCGCTCATCCAACGGCTGAGCGCTATACGAACTGTAGCTTAAGGGGAAGGTCAAGTGAATTTAGAAGAAATATTGGCGGCCTGATGGGTCTGGTTCGTCGCGCCAATCCATCTTATCAGACGTAACAGCAGCGGCTAATGTACGCACAGCAGTCCCAACGAATACTTGCAAATCCTCCTTCATGTTGGCCTCAATGTAAGCCAAGGCGTCTTTTAATGCTTCCACGAAGCGTCTATCCGCCTCTTGACCAGCGGGCGAATCCAGAATAATAAAGCGCGGATGACGGCCGTGATGCAGTTGAACGTCAAGCTGAATAATAGCAATGTACATTCCTAGCTTTGCACGTAATTGTGCCCCAGGAGCCAGTTTAGCAAAGCTTAACTCTGTGCCAGAAAATTGGTAGGTAAATTTGAATTTATCGTCAATTTTGACGCTCTCGCAATTTGGTAGGCCAAACTCCTGTAAAAGTTTTAAGTATAGCTTTTCAAAATCTTCGAGTAGGTCGCTACTACGTTCGTTACGAAGGTTACCTAGCTCTTCCTGAGCCATATGTAACCAGTTGATTTCATTCTCTAGTCGCTCTAATCGCTGTTTACTATCCGCAGCAGGCTGAATAAGCGCATTAAGCTCGGCGTTCAATTCTGCCTTCCGCTGTAATAGGGCAGTAGTATCTTCAATATACTTATCTACATCAAAAGTGACTGGTTTGGCCGATAATGCTTGTTGCAATGTCTGCACCTGCGCCGCATAGATTGGAATGGCTGATGTATTGGCCAATTGCTGTGCTTTGACATCGTCTAATTGTTTGCCAACGTCCTCTAAGGATTTAAGTACCCCAGAACGTTTGACACGGTAATAGTACTGGTCCGCTATTAGTTTAGTAGCTTCATCTTCAAGCTGCTTGACTTCCTCCTGATGAGTACCTGGTTCGACTACTGGCTGGTCAGGCGGCATATGAGATGTGCAGAGGCGGCAGTTGCCGGTCTGTCTTTCATGCTCTACTCTTATCGTTTCGACCTCATGACTGCAACTGGGACAGATGCTGACTTCTAACTCGTTAAAAAAGGCTCCAAACTGTTCTTGGTCTTGTAGGAAGCGACTTCGCTTCTTCTTTAGAGATGCTTCGTTGCCAAATTCGTATATCTTCTGCTTGAATTCTTTTTCCTCGGCTTGCAATCTGCTTTGGTCAGCTGTCAGTTGAAGTAGTTGCTGACTCAGTAATCCAGATTGAGTGATGGCTGTATTCTGCCTGTTCAAAGCTATTTCAAAATCACGAGCCGAGGATGGTGCAACAGATGCGTTAGCAGCCTTCTTCGTTTCCTGCAATTTCATTAGCTCAACCTCGACATGCTGGATATCTTTTTGCAAGCTTTGAGTTTGTTCGCTAGTGGCAGCTGCGGCGGATTGAGATTTAAGCAGACCAAGTGTGCTCTGCTTCTTCTCCTTTTCCATCTTCAGCCGGTTGATTGGGTACGTCAGCTCAAGCCCGAATAGCATTTGCAGCACCAGTTCCGTTTGAGACCCAAACACTAATGCATCATCGGCTTCTAAGTAGATTGATTTGAAATAAGTTTGCCAGCTAGTATTATTAGTCTGTAAGCCAACTTGGTCTTTCTGTCCACTTCTACTCGATGTCCATTGCATTTTATAGTAGTCGAACTCTTTAAAAAAGAATTTCTCTACATAAGCTTCATAATCTCCTTTGTTGCCTCTAAAATCAGCAGCATCCTCAATTTCCTCTGCATCCATATCGCCTAATTCGTCGCGCGACAGACTGTAGAATTCAAATATGAAGTTTCGATCCGCTGGCCTTTTGAATATGTGAGCCGTGTGAGTTTGTGCACCTAGGGTAAACTCAACCCATATAGTTTTAATCCATTCACCAACATCGTCAACGAATGAGTTATTGCCAGTTAGAGCGAATTTGACGGATTTGAATATAGTGGATTTACCAACCAAATTTTCTCCTACCCATAGATTAACGCCGGTCTCAGGCTTGCGTGTGTAGTGTAAGGGCTCGCCGGTTTGCTTGACACCGCTGAATTCAATGGAGAGAATACGCAGGTGACGGCCTACCGAGCGAGGACTGTCGCGGGTATATGCTTCATCATCACCGAGCGAAAACAGTTGCTCTAAGTCAGCTTTAGTAGTCGCGCTATTGATACGTTTATGCACGCGCTTAACCAACTCGGTTAATTCCGGTGTAGTACTCATAGGGGTAAGGAATCGTTGAAAAGGTTAAAATAACGTTCTCTTACTTCGTTTTCGATGTCAGCAATTACCTCGTCCAAGGGTGTTTCTCGGTAGGTTTCAATATCATATTGCCGTCGTTTTAAGTCGCTGCCGCTTAGGTAGCCGAAGTAGTGTTTAATTAATTCGCAGCGGGCGATGTACCACTGCGCGGCAGGTACTTGAGATAAGGCGCGCGTGATCTTTTCTGCTCCAAAATGAGTGATAAAGTATTCCTTGTTTGTTTTTTTTAGGAGCGCATTGTGCTGACTTCTCAAATCTATTAGGTTAAGAGATTTAAGTGCAGAAAGAGTGGTGTCGAGGCCATTATAAGCGCCAAAAAAAAAGCGTTTCATCTCGTCGGTGCGTAGCTGGGGCTCATTATCTACAAATATCTGCCGCACTATACCTCTGACCTCGTTCGCTGAAATAGTACCAGCTTCATGTTCACGTAACAACTCATTGCAGAGGTAACTGGGGTATCGGAACAGAAAATCTATCTTCTGAATCTTTACCTCTGAGCGTAGGATACGTGCCCAGTTCGGATGGTCTGGGTCACTGTAAGGTTCAGAAAAATTATAAATGATAAGTAGAATGCGTATCCGCTCGCGTAATGGCGATACTGTAGGATGAGTCATTGGCTGAGAAGATATTCGCAATCATTAGTAAAAGATATGCCGTTGGATAAGCCAATTTGCTTTATCCAACGGCAAAAATTAAGCAATATTTTTAGGGTTCTACTACACTTTGGGATTAGTTGCTGCAGGTATCGGTACTTCTGTGTAAGAAGCAATACTCTCTTTTGTTAGAGAATGCATACGCAAAGCTGCTTCTACAATGTTAGAAGTTACATCTTTGAGTGCATACTTCTTGAATTCCTTTAGATAGTTGCGAACATTCTTTTTTAATTTGTTTAATTGAGAATTATCCATAATGCGGACATTTGGATTCAGGGCAGCGTTATTTGCTATCATTCTCGCGGGTGTAATAATGATAGGCAGCAAGGTAGCATCATGGTAATTTTTTTGAAACCAGAGTTCATGCTGGCCTATTTGACCTGCTTCTGCTTTACTCACTTCAGTACGGGATAGCTTCACCCCACTTTTGCATTCAAAAAATACGTATTCCCCTTGGGCTACATTCCACAGGTTGTCAGGTCCCATTTTCCATTGCTTGTCCGGCTGGTCACTACCGAATCCAAGCATTAGTCCTAAGTCTTTTAAGGCAGATTCAAATTTGTCAGTGTCTTTACCAAACTCTAGCGTACCAAGCATCGCATCTACTGTAATCCGACAATCATCGTAAGAGGCGAAAGATGCCAGCCATTCTTTAGCATTTTCCACCTGGGTTTGGTTGATGATGAGTTTCTTAAAGTATGTGCTGTCAGCGGGTCTGAGTAGAGCTTGGTTATGTCTGTAAGCACTAGTCTGAAAAGTCCCCGAATCGACACGTTGCTCTGCATAGGCATAGCGAGCCATCTCCTGCATGTACCAACCAGTTTCTTCCTCATCAGTACGGTCAAGATGCTTGTTGATGAGTTCCTGTATAAACCGCTGAGCTTTAACTGAGTCTCCTTTTCTGTGTGCTTCAGCTGCCTTACGGTCTAATTCCATGATATGAAACAATGGATTATCGGAAATGCCAGTGGTTAGCTTATTCATCTCCACTTGGTAGTAGTCCTTCCATCCTTCATCTCGATTAAGGCACTGCTTGATAACGTTATCTAGTAAAACGGATGGGTCACCTGTGGTAGCATCTTGAGTAGCCATTATATTAACTTCTATGCCAATTTCGATTTGCTTTTGCGTTTGAGCAGAAAAGCTTTTCCGAAATCGAGGCGTACGCATGACATTAATTAGGTCAGTCCCGGTGATAATGACTACACAGTAGTCTTTTTCACCGCGCACCCCGCGCCCTAAGCCCTGCTCAATTCGCTGGGCTACGCGGGTTTCTATCGTTGTACTAGTAGGACGGCAATACTCCTGATAAGCATCGCCAAGGCGTTGCGCAAATGGCAGGGAGTCAAGTATGAGAATCCGACAGGCATCATCAGGCAAATCGATGCCATCATAACGGTTTACTAAGACTCGTGTTTGTTTGAAATCACCGTTACGAAGTTTGTCGGTTTCCTCTTCAACGTTCTCGACAACGACTGCGCCTTTTTCCTCCCAGTGCTTTGCTGAACGGTGGCTATGCACCAAACTAACAACTCCGTATTTACGGTTGGGAGAAGCTGGAGCGTAGGCAGCAATGATGTTCCCGCGGTGTAAAAGGTCGGACATTTGGTAAGGGTCGAGAATCATTTTTTCTCCTGACCACTTCTCCGCAGCATAGACTAATGGATGTTGTACAACTTCCCTAGGAATACCCAAATCCTTAATAAAAAAGGCGTCATTACTAGTCGTTGCCGACATGAAAATGCGCATTTTAGCTCTCGAAAAAGAGCCAAATAGGTCAATGTTATTGTGGTAAGGTGAAATTTCAATACTACTACCAGATACATAACACTGGCAGTCTTTTAGTTCATTCATTACTAGCGGCCAAGCAAAGCCGACACCATTGATATCAGTATTTTCTCTTAAAAGCGCATCGACCATACCTTCCTTGTTCTGCCAAGCCCAATAGGGAATTAACATGACAGTTCGGTGGTCGCCTTCGCGTACGTTGAAAAACCTCGACTGCCCCTGTTCCTTTAAGTCTGATTCGAATAGCGCAAGGAAAGCGTCGTAAAGCTGTTCGTCGTCTGTTCTTGATATTTTAATAGTGAAACTATCTTGAATGGTATCGATGCAGGAATGCGAGTCGTCTAGTACAATGGTGCCTACTTCAACAGCTCTGGGTCCAAGCTTGAATTTAGTTCGGCCGTTGAACAGGCGTTGCGCTGTAGTTATTAGGATTTGCCTGCCCTCTAAGAACTCGTTAGGGAACACTCCGTTGCCATCTAACTCACAGTATTTTATTCCAAACTTCCGGGCCTGTTCTTTAGTCTGGTGAACTAAATATTTATTAGGGCACAAATAGACAGCTGTGCCCCTACCGGCGTTGAGTTGAGATTGTAGCATGAGCAGGCCGACTAGCGTTTTGCCTTGACCTGTATGCAGCTTCAATATAATATCACGTTCATCTCTATAATTCTTGAACCAGTCCTCTAGAACGGCTTCCTGAGCTACTCGCAGTCCGGCTACATCAACAGTGGTATCAAGAGATTGATAAATTTCCACTGGGTCCACTTTCTTGTCAGGGCCATTGGCATTAATGCGTCTGCGGAAGTCTATCATGATACGTTTTGATTTTCAGGCCTTAAAGGGTAAGTGCTAGTAGTCCTTGCATACTCTGTAGCAAGCGAGAAGTGGTTGGCTCTGGAGCTGTGGTGTGCAACACAACTTTGAGGGCACTAAGTAGCAAAAGAAACTTGAATTTATATCATTGAATTGTTAAAAAATTGTTGAATTCTAATATTGGGAAAGTGCTCTCGTTTTGAGACTGCTGTGTGGCTGGGTATAACCAAGCCGCACAGCAGTTTTTGCCTTGACCGATAGGTTGATAACGCTTTCTATCTCATGCCATTATCCGTAAGTACTCGATGGCCAGCCTTTGTTCTTCCGAAGAAGGACGAATTACTTTCAAGTTGGCTGTTGAGAAATAGCCATGCTCACCAGATGAAGGCGCACACGTTTTGCAAAGTTGTGTGGCCCCGTCTGGCCTTTTGGAATCGGGACATTGACCGAATGGCGTTGCCCGAAGTATGGCAATTGATGGCGCTCAAGGTAGGCGTGAGCCCCGAACGAAGTTACCAGACAACGCTGGCGGCTTATGAAGGAATATTATTCAAACGAGCGTCGTTTCAGGGCAACTCGTTTTGGTTGCTAGCCTTAGGCATCTATCACCGAACCCACACCCGTTACGGCATTCAATTTTGCCCTTCCTGTTTTCAACAAGACGGTGCACGGCCTTACTATCGTCGATGGTGGCGCTTAGCATTAGCCGTTGGTTGCCCCGAATGTGGCTGTCAGTTGCTGGATGAGTGCCCTTTTTGTAAGCAACCGGTAGTCTTCCATCGCAGCGAGATTGGGCGAAAGCGTGAGTTGGCTACTTACCCGCTGAGTTGCTGTACTAGTTGCTTCGCGGATTTCGCAGATTTAAGAACTGAAGTCGTGCCACCCCTAGTATTACGTTTCCAGCAGGAATGGTACCAGCGCATCACCGACAGCAGAGACACTGGCAACGGATACGAATACTTTGACGTGCTGCATCAACTGCTGATGCTGCTCAGCAGCCGGAAGCCGAGCCTGCTGGGTTTTCAACGGGCGGTTGCCGAAAGTCTACAATTGATGTTTCACCAACCAGCTGGTGGGTACCGGAACCGGCTAGAGACCCTTCGATTGGAGGAGAGGATGCGATTAGTCGAGCAAGTGGCTTGGCTTTTGGAAGAGTGGCCGTCGCGTCTCCTCGATGTCATTAGGCAGACCAATACTCGGCTGTCTTCCATTCTGAGCGAGTCACATCACTTGCCTGAGTCTTTTGTGGCGCTCATATTAACATTGAATGCTGACCTCAACAAAAGTTCGGTTCAAAAAATAAGCGGTCCGACACAAGGCGTCTAGCTCACGAAACACACCATGCTAACTATTGCGCATTGATGGTGGGGCCAGAAAGGTACACCTTGCCGGTCCTCATTAACAAGTGGACTTCAGCCAGACGAAAATAGGGCCAGAAAGTGGGACCAGATGAGTATCTTGCTGGCCCCACCTTATTGACCCTTTTATATGCATTTCGGTTACGCCCGCGTTTCAGCCAAAGACCAACACCTCGATACCCAACTCGAACAACTCAAGGCTACGGGCGTCGACCGCGTGTTTCAGGAAAAAATTAGTGGTACTACCGCACATCGGCCAGTGCTCACCGAACTGCTGAGCATTTTGCGCGTCGGGGACACGGTAACGGTGGCCAGATTAAACCGATTGGGGCGCAATAGTGCTCATATCATGAATGTGGTGGCAGACCTGCACGCCCGGCAGGTGCGGTTCGTCGCCCTAGACTTGGGTATAGACACGGCGACTCCCGCTGGGCGATTGATACTAGGTATTTTCGCTGCATTAGCCGAGTACGACCGTGAGAGTATTCGCGAGCGGGCGATGGCAGGTATTGCTCTAGCCAAAGCGCAGGGGAAGCACTTAGGCCGCCGTGCTGGGGTGGACGCGGGAAAGTTGGCCAAGGTCCAGGCCTGTCTAGCGGCCGGCATGTCGGTGCATCAGACCGTAGCTGCCACGGGCGTGAGTGAATCGAGTGTCAAGCGCTACCGCCGCCAGTTAGTCTTGCGGGACCCAGCAGCCAATGGGCCACAGTCCATTTAGCTGTTGTACTGAATTTTTCATCAAAGCACGCCTAAAACTTAACTAGCTTTCCAGCATCCGCTTCAGATAGCCAAGCAGGCGTTGCGCCACGGTTTGAGGTGTGTCCTGCTTGCCATGATGGATAGCTTGCTTGGCAATGTCCAAATCAGATAAATCAGTCTTACTCCACCGGCCTTGCGCAGCAGCAAGTTGGCGGAGTAGAGTGCTGAGTAATAATTCTGAGTTGTAAAATGGGTCGTTTGAAGCAAGTAGAAATCGACTGAAGTTTTCACTTTTTCTGGCTTCGCATTCTACTAGGTAGAACAAACGACGTCCATAAGTCAGCTGCAATATGACGACTCTTCTTCGCCGGGTACCGGCTGTTGTCTTAAGCATAAGCCACCGCTTTATTGCAGGAGCGCTGAGTGTAGGCTGAGTAGGAAAGGGAAAATCTATGTAAGCAGTATGCGAGGCAATTTCATTTGCACCGTCCATATACAAACAGTCAACCTTCTCTGCACGCAGGGTCTCCGTAATATGGTGGAACTGTGAAAATTCAACTCCGGCGTCGGGATTAGGCAGTGTGTCATCAGTTACATCAGTGCTCACGGGTCCGACCAAACCGTCGCTGGCATTAGGAACATTGTCTGAGACCGTGTAGCTGCTGGGTTGGACGTGCCAGCGTGGCCGCCGCCCTTTGAGTGCCACGAGTTGCTGTTCTTTCTGGACACGTTCGACCGGGGGCGCTCCCAGAAATTTTTGGTCAGCGGCTATCAGAAGGCCCATTTTGCCTTTTGCCAGGTCGGAGCTGGGCGGGCTCGTGGAGCTGACCGAGGCTCCTGAAACAGGCATGTTGGTTTGCCGAATAATACCTTCGTTGGCCTGTTTTTCCTGCTGAGGATTGGCTGTTTGGGTATTGTCGTTTTCTCGATAAAAAAGAAGTTTTCGAAAAGGTAGTCGAGCAGTGCAACTTAGGATGGCGTACACGAAAAACGCCCACTTATGGGGGCCGGCGGTTGCTTTTATCCATTTTCCTGCCACTTTTAATCTAGTTGGCCCCGCAAAAGGGAATCCCATGTCCAGGTGGCTAACGCGGTGATTTACCAGATTTTGCCGAATGTTCTTCCCTAAGTTTACCGCTTCTTCGTGCGCCATTCGGTCACCCGCCAGACGGCCAACATAGAGCGCGTCCGAGTCTTGTAGGTGCCCGCGTATTCGAACAAATAACTCTGCTGTTTCTGGGTCGTAGCGCGTAGCTTCCTGGAGGTAAATACGGTCGTAAGGGATGCCGCCCGCTAGCACTTGCTGGATTAGACTGCCAGAGCCGCAGTGATAAAAGCGAAGGATTTCTGAAGGGGGAATAACGAGGAAGCCAACCTTTTCCCCGTCCTGCAAAGTGAATGCCCCAGGCTTGAGTACTCGGCACGGGGAAAAACGTAGTAATTCCTCATCAAAACTGCCGAATGGATGAACACTGGCGATGCGGTCGACGGCTTGTGCCAGCTGCTGCAATGTAGTACTGACCATTCGCTGGGGGTCAGCTACCGTGATAGTTAAGGTGCTGACCTTCCCATCGACATTCGCAGAAGTCGAGGGGGAGAAAAACAGAGATTGGCGGTGCCAAATGCTTCCTATTTCGACCAAGGATAAAAATCCAGTTCCTACACGGATAGTTCGGCGCTTGGAGGTGAAATTATCGGCGCGATAAGGGTGCGCGTTGAAAGTGCTGATGTTAACGGCGGCAAGGTCGACAGTAAGCAAATAGTCATTGCCAGATAAAGTGACCAAGTAAACCCACGCAACCATCCAATACTCTTCATCCTTTGGAAAATCAGAGTTGAAGTGGGGAAACATATAGTGCAGAACAACGTGCTGAACAAACTGCTGATAGATTCTAATTCTGTACGCCTTTGCGTGGTGCAATTCGCATCAACTTTTAAGTATTTGCATCAACTCTTGTATTTGACACCGAGTGAATCTTGGTGGTTTCGAGCGCCTCCTGCATGTTGAGGGGCGGCAGGATGGTGGGTAAGCGCTTGGCCAGCATGGTTTTGCCCGCGCCGGGCGGGCCTATCATGATGACGTTGTGGCCGCCGGCGGCGGCTATTTCGAGGGCGCGTTTGATGTTTTCCTGGCCCTGCACGTCGGCAAAGTCGGCGGCGTACTGGTTGGCCGTGTGCTGGAAAATATCGCGGGTATCAACCCGCACGGGTTCAATCGCTTCGCGGCCTTCGAAGAAATCGATAGCCTGCTGCATAGTTTCGACCGGAATCACGTCGAGGTTGTTGACGATGGCCGCTTCCTGCGCATTTTCCTGGGGCAGAATAATGCCTTTGAAACCCTCTTTGCGGGCCTGAATGGCAATGGGTAGCACGCCTTTGATGGGCCGCAGCGTGCCATCGAGCGAAAGCTCACCCATTATCACGTAGCTACTTAGCTCGTCGGTGCTGAGCTGCTGCGAGGCGTGCAGAATGCCTAGTGCGATGGGCAGGTCGTAGGCCGCGCCTTCCTTGCGGATATCGGCCGGGGCCATGTTCACCACCACTTTGGTGCGCGGCATGCGGTAGCCGCGCAGCTTCAGCGCCGACTCGATGCGCTGCTGGCTTTCCTTGATGGCGCTGTCGGGCAGGCCTACCACGTAAAAATTGGTGCCGGCCGAAACCACTACTTCGATGGTGATGGTGTAGGCGTTGACGCCCTGCACCGCCGAGCCAAAAACCTTGGTTAGCATAAAAATAACAAAACCTGCCTGCCGGCAGCAATACACCCGGCGAAGGTAGCCCGCGCCGGGTGTATTGCTGCCACGTTGGCGCGAAATGGTGAGCTAACTAGCCGCAAAATAACAAATTAGCCAACTGCTTTTCAACTAGCTGGTATAGCTACTCCTGAACATATAAAAGAATGAACCCTGCGGCTACCTGGTGCCTGCGGCTACCTGGTGCGTACCTTTGTAGCCAAGTTATTAACCTTTTAATTTTCAGCTATGAAGCAGCTTTTCGCCGCCTGCCTGCTGGCCAGCAGCGCCGCCTACGCCCAAAGTCCCATCACCATCACGGCGGCCCAGTATCCGGCCACGGCCGCCACGGTGGTGCGCGTGCAGCAGGCCACCGTGGCGGCCGTGGCCGCGCCCACCAAAGGGGCCAACCAAACCTGGGACTACCGCAGCCTCGCTCCGCAGGGCAGCGTCATCGTCAGCACGTTCAACAGTGTGGGTACCAACCCGCCGTTTGCCAACAGCAACCGCTCGTATCCGCTGACGCTGCAGCTGGGTACGTTTGCGCTAGCCGCCACGGCCTACGAGGGTTTTGACGCGGTGGGCTACTCGCAGCTCGGCACGGGGGTGGCCGCGCAAAGCTTTCCGCTCACTACCCTCACGGGCGGCCCCAATGATGTGCTGAGCGTGCCAGCCCAGAACATCGCTGTCAATCTGCTGCGCCTGCCGCTGCCGCTCACCAGCACCACCCGCGTGGTGCGCGAAAGCCGCTCGAGCAGCAGCTCGCTGCTTACGGTGGCGGCGGGCTTCCTCAATCAGGCTCCTTTCCGCTACGTGCAGCGCATTACTACCGTCGACTCGGTGGCGGGCTGGGGCACGGTGCGGATTCCGGTGGCGGGCAGCGCGGCCGGCTCGGCCCCGCTGCCGGTGCTACTGGTGCAGCGGCGCTTCGTGCAGCAAGACAGCTTTTACCTGAGTGGCCAGCCGGCG
The DNA here is from genome assembly GCF_035709525.1 of Hymenobacter sp. GTDB lineage: Bacteria > Bacteroidota > Bacteroidia > Cytophagales > Hymenobacteraceae > Hymenobacter. Next base: position 55,162 of record NZ_DASTEP010000136.1, read on the forward strand.
CCGGCACTCTTGCTGGGGGCTTTGGGCCAGACGCAAGGCAATAAAACCTACCTCTTCCAGCATTTATTTTACCGCCAGAATTCGGCGCAGCAGACCTTGAGCCTTAGCTATGCCACCAGCGCCTTCACCACGCCCACGGCGGTAGCCTACTCGGCCGAGACGGCCATTCCGCTGAATGCTACCGCCGCCCGCGAAGTAGCCACGGGCGGCCTCACCGCTTGGCCCAACCCCACCGCGCGCGGCCAGGCCCCGCGCTTCGAGCTGGCCACGGTGGCCCCGGCCCAGCCGCTGCGCCTCACCCTGCGCGATGCCCTGGGCCGCGTGGTAGCCAGCCTGGAAACGCCCAACGGCCAGCCCGCTCCGCTGCCGGCGCTGCCCGCCGGCCTGTACCTGGCCGAAGCCGAAGCCGCCAACGGCGCGCACGCCAGCCGCCGCGTGGTGCTGGAGTAAGCTGCTTTCGCGACCAACTAAAAAGGGCCACCCGACGGGTGGCCCTTTTTAGTTGGTACGCTATTGCGTTAAAACATCAGCTTTTCAATCAGCATAATCATGATGTGGATGGCTTTTATATGCACCTCCTGAATGCGGTCGGCGAAGCCGAAGTGCGGCACCCGGATTTCAATGTCGCTGAGGTCGGCGAGCTTGCCACCGTTTTTGCCGGTGAGGCTCACCACTTTCAGGCCGGCGGCGCGGGCGGCCTCGGCGGCATTGAGGATATTGGGCGAGTTGCCACTGGTGCTGATGGCCAGCAGCACGTCGCCGCGCCGGCCCAGCGCCTGCACAAAGCGGCTGAACACAAACTCGAAGCCGTAGTCGTTGGCCACGCAGGTCATGTGCGAGGCCTCGGTGAGGGCGATGGCGGCCAGGGCGGGGCGGTCGTGGCGGTAGCGGCCGCTCAGCTCCTCGGCAAAGTGCTGGGCGTCGCAGAGGCTGCCGCCGTTGCCACAGGTCAGCACTTTGCCGCCATTTTTGAGGCTGGCGGCGATGAGCTCGGCCGCTTCGGCGATGCAGGTGAGGTTGCGCTCATCGGCCAGAAACTGGGTGAGCACGGTGCGGGCTTCGGCCAGCTCGGCCTGCACGAGGCCAGCCAGCGAGGCAGGAGTAAGGGCGACGGAGTCGGACACAGCGTAAGCTTAGTAAGTAGTCGGGGTGGTAGGGGGGGCGGTGGGGCGTGGCGCGTGCTCGGCAGCAGCGGCCGCCGATGCGGCGGTGGGGTACGATACGGCCGGATTGTGCGTGCCGGGAGCCGGTTGGTGCACGTCGTAGAGTTTGGCTTTTAGCTCGTTAATCTTGCTGTCCTGCTTGAGAGATTCGCGGCGCAACAGGCTGCTGTCAAGATTTTCGACCACGACTACTAGTGCCAGCACCGCTGCCCCAATGGCGGCCAGCACGTAGAAAAAGCTGCGCTCGTCGTCCACGAGCGAGCCGCTGCCGTTGAGACCGGCCACGCTGCTGCGCACCGCCGGAAACAAGAAAAACAGCACCGCTAACAGTAAATACACTAAAGCGGCGACGGTGACGATGCGTTTAAAAGCAAGCATAAAATCGGGTGAAAAGAAGGTGAAAGGCGCTAGGGCCAAAGCCACTTCTACGGAGCAGCCGTGCAGTTTGCTGCGTTGGCTACCTGGCTGCGGCGGGGTCGGCGGCGGTCAGCGTCGAGTCGGCCCGCACGGCGGTAGCGCCGTTGGCGCGCTGCCGGGCCTGGTCGGCCTCAATGGCTTTGATAAGCGCCTCGTTGCGTGCCTGTAGCTTCGTCATCTGTTCTTCGGCGGCCGGGGGCTGTTGCGTGCGGTAGTACTTGTAGCCCAGGCGCAAACCCAGCATCAGCAAGAACAGGATACCAAACCAGCGGGTAGCTTTAGAGCCGAACATAAGCGAAAACCGAGGAGAAAAAGGGATAAGTACTGCGCCAAAGCTACGCCAAGGCGGCGTTGGTTTGGAGCTGGCTGAGGCGCTGGTAGAGGCCGCCCGCGCGGCGCAGCAGCGCGTCGTGGGTGCCGCGTTCCACGATGCGGCCGTGTTGTAGCACCACTATCTCGTCGGCGTGGCGCACGGTGCTGAGGCGGTGGGCAATAACGAGCGATGTGCGCGAGGCCATGAGGCGCGTGAGGGCTTCCTGCACCAGCTTTTCGCTTTCGGTATCGAGGGCCGAGGTAGCCTCATCGAGGATAAGAATGGGCGGGTTGCGCAAGATGGCGCGGGCGATGCTGAGACGCTGCCGCTGCCCGCCGCTCAGGCGCCCGCCGCGGTCGCCTATCATCGTCTGGTAGCCCTCGGGGCTGGCCATGATGAAGTCGTGCGCGTTGGCCGTTTTGGCGGCTTCGATTACCTCGGCCTCGGTGGCTTCGGTGTTGAATTTGATGTTGTTATAAATCGTGTCGTTAAACAAAATGCTCTCCTGCGTCACGATGCCCATCTGGTCGCGCACCGAGTGCAGGGTGCAGGCGCGGATGTCGTGCCCATCGATGAGCACCTGCCCGGCGCTGGGGTCGTAGAAGCGGGGCAGTAGGTCGGCGAGCGTGCTTTTGCCGCCGCCGCTGGGGCCCACGAGCGCCACGGTCTGGCCTTTTTTTACGGTAAGGTTCAGGTCGTAAAGTACGGCCTTGTCACCGTAGCTGAAGCTCACGTCGCGCAACTCAATCTGGCGCTTGAAGTCGGGTAGCACCGTGGCATCGGGCCGGTCGCGGATGGCGGGCTCGGTGTCGATGACGCGCAGCACGCGCTCGCCCGACACCAGCCCGCGCTGGATGTTGCTGAACGCGCCCGATAAGGCTTTAGCGGGCGTTAGAATCTGCGAGAAAAGGATGATGTATGTGATAAAGGCCGATGCCGACAGCCCCGCCTCGCCGCTCAGTACCAGCGAGCCGCCGTAGTAAAGCAGCCCCGCTACTACGGCCACGCCCGCAAACTCGGAAAACGGCGAGGCCAGGTCGCGGGTATTGTCGATGCTTTGCGTGGTCTGGGCATACAAGTCGTTCTGCGCCCGAAATTTACCTAAAATGTATTTCTGCGCGTTGAACCCTTTAATGACCCGAATGCTGCCCAGCGTTTCGTCTATCACCGACAGCATCGAGCCCAGCGTGCTTTGGCTGAGGGCAGCTTGTCGGCGCAGGCGCTTGGCTACGCTGGCAATGATGCCCCCCGAAATAGGTAGTAGCACCAGCGTGAAAACGGTGAGCTTGGCCGACATGCTGAACAGCAGCACGAAAAACCCAATGATGGTTAGCGGCTCTTTAAACATGGCCGTGAGCGTGTTCACCACCGATATTTCGACCTCATGCACGTCGTTGGTGAGGCGCGACATGAGGTCGCCTTTGCGCTCGTTGGAGAAGTAGCCGAGCTCCAGGTCGAGAATGCGATTGTAGAGCGCGCCGCGCAGGTTTTGCACCACGCGGGCGCGCACCTTGGTCAGCAGCTTGCCGCCGAGGTAGCGGAAAACGTTGCTGAAAAACACCGACGCGATGATGACGCCGCACACGTAGGCCAGCGCTCCGCGCTTGCCCTCAGCTGCTAGTATTTGAGAAAAGTAATAGTTGAAAACGTCCTTGATGTACTCAATATTCAGGGCGAAATGCGGGAGCGTGGCCGGCGCGGTGGTCGTGTGCGTATCGGTGGTGCCGAAAAGCACGTTGAGCAAGGGAATAACCAACGTGAAGTTGGCAATGCCGAAAAAGATGCCCAGCACCATGTACAGCAGGTACAGCGGCAAAAAGTCGCCGTAGGGCCGGGCAAACTGGAGCAGGCGTAAATAAACTTTCATCGCAGATTCGAACGGATTTTTAAGATTTAACGGATACGCCCGCTGCGCGGGCTGGCTAGGCTGGCGCAGTTGGGCTGGGCTAGCGGCTAAGCTGGCTCAAGCCATTTCTGCTCTCGCCAAGAAGCGTTAGCGCAGTAGTCAACATAAAATAGAGTAGTCAGCCCGCGCAGCGGGCGTATCCGTTACATCCTAAAAATCCGTTTGAATCTGCGGTCTAGAATTCGTGCAGGCGCTGGGCGATGTTCCAGCGCACGGCCAGCGAGGCGTAGCTTTCCACGTAGCCCGAGCTGGTGAATGACGTAGTGCGGTTGCTACGCGAGATGAAGGAGGCGTCCAGAAACAGGTTGAGGCGCGGCTGGTAGGTGGCCGTAAAATCGGCGTGCAGCAAGCGCCGCTTGTCGCCCTGGCCGGTGCGGTTGCCGTACTCCGTGGGGTGCGAGTTGTAGGAAATCAGCGGGTTGCCGCCGTAGTTGATAAGGTTGCCGGCAGCGTCGCGGGTGTCGAGGCCCTGCACCGTGTAAAACGCCTTGCCCACCAGCGTGAGGCGCGGCAGCGGCTGGTAGCTCACGATGCCGAGCAGCTCGGTCAGGTTGGCCCCCATGGGGTGCGCCAGCGGCTGCTGATAGTGCTGATAGTTAGTGTAAATATCGGTGTGCTGGTAGGTGTAGGGCCGGATGTAGTTGAACTCCAGCTGCAAGTCGAGATTGCGTACGCCGGCCACGTCGAGCAGCTTGCCGCCCAGTTGAATGGCCTGCTTGTTGGCCCACCAGCCGTTGCCCGCGAATACCTCTTTTACTTTAAACTCATCGAGTACCAACTGCCCGTAGAGCTGGGCGCGGTGCTTGATGTTCCACTTAAAATCGAGGCCCAGCAAGGCATTATCGGCCGAGCCAACCTGCTGCTCGATAGCGCGGTAGAAGATAAGCGGATTCAAATACTGGATTTCTAGTCCGCGCCCCGGACCGCCCGTCACCTCCGACTCAAACACGCCGATGTTGAGGTTTTTGGTCACGTCGAAACTCAGGTGGTGCAAGGCCAGGTACTTCTTGGGAAACACCTGGTCGGCATTTTCGCGCTGGGCCGTGAGCTCGGCAAACAGATTCTGGTAATTGAATTTCCAGACCCGCGTATTGAGCTTGAGAAAGAAGTACGGCGCGCTGTAGTCGCTGAGAATCAGTGAGCGGTAGCCATTGCCAATAAAATTGCGGTCGTGGGCCAGCTGCACGTTGATGTGCTTGGTAGCCGCGTAGGTGATGCCGCCCCGCGCCGTGAAGAAGTCGTAGGCGCTGCCGCCCTCGCCCTTGAAATACTTGGTGTAGCCCTCGTGCGGGGCCACGGGGCCGCCCGTGAGGTTGTCGCGCCCGATGCGCTGCTGCACCCAGCCGGGCACGGCTTGCTGGTTGTCGGTGAGGAAGCCGTAGAAGCCCAGCCGCTGGTCGATGGTACCCTCAAAGGCGATGCCCCGCGTGTTCACGTAGCGCAGGCCCGAGAGGCTGTTGTCGCCGCCGTTTTTGCCGGCTTGCAGCAGCAGCACGGGGTTTACGCGCAGGGTAAAATCCTTGGTCTGGACGTGGTAGAGGTCCGTCTGGTCGCGGTAGAAATACGTGAGGACGGGCTGCCGGCTCGCGTTCAGGCTGTCGCCCAGCGGCGAGTACATCCAGTTGTCTTTCAGTAGGTACTGCGCGTTGTAGCGGTCGGCGCGCGACAGGCTACCCTGGCTGTACGCCAGGCTGTCGCCGCTGAGCAGGCGCTCGCCGAGGTGCGCGGCCGCCGCCCGCGTGTAGGGCCGCACACTGGTGTGCGGGTCTTGCAGCGAGTCGGGGCCATACTTGATGGCGTAGCGGTCGAGCAGGCGGTAGGTATTGGGGTCGAGCGGCACGTAGAGCGCGCCCTGGTACTGCTGGCCGTAGGGCGTGCCTTTGGCCGGGCGCGCCTGGGCGTGGGGCGGGGCCGGCGCGGTTACGGTGGCCGAGGTTTTTGCTTCTTTGGTCGCTGGTTTCTTAGCGGCGGGGGCCGGTTCGAGCGGCTGGTTGAAGATGTACCAATTGGCCGTGCCCGGCGCGGGTGGGGTAGGGGCGGGCGTGGTTTGGGCGGCGAGCCGGCCCGCCGGCACCAGCAAGAGCAGGAAAAGGTAGGGTTTCATCCAGAAAAGAAATACTACCCCACCGGGGGCAGGCCGCGCAAATTTACGTCGCAGGCTGCGGCGCGGACTTGCGCCCCGCGCCCACCCAAAGTCCGCGCCCCACCCCGACCTTTGCCCGCCGTGCTGCGCCTGCTCCAATTTTCTGACCTCGACCTAACCCGCTGGGACGCCTGCGTGGCGGCCAGCCCCGGCGCGCTGCCCTACGTGCAAGCGTGGTGGCTGGCCGCTACGGCCGGCCGCTGGGCCGCCGTGGTCGAGCTGGGGCCGCTGGGCGAGTATCGCTCGCTGTTGCCGCTGCCCTGCAAGTGGCGGCCCTGGGGCCGGGTGGCCTACCAGCCGCTGTTCACGCAGCAGCTGGGCCTGGTGCTCACGGCCGATAGCCAGCACCGCGACTTGCAAGAATACCTGGCGCTGGCCGCGAAAAGCGTTGCTCGCTTCTACCAGCAGCTGCCGCCCGCCGCGCTGCCGCTGCCCGCGCTGCCAGTAGGCTTCGTGCTGGCCGAGCGCCTCACCTGCCTGCTCGATTTGGGCACGCCCTACGCGGCTATTTACAAAACATACCTGACCGGCTGCCGCCGCCGCCTGCGCAACAATCAGGCGCTGGCGCAGCCGCTGCTCGTGCAGCAAGGGAATGACTTGGAGGCGTTGATTGCGCTTTTTCTTACCTACCGGGGCGAGGCCCACACGGGCCTGCGCCCCGGCCACTACCACTTGCTGCGCCGCCTGTTTGCCGCTTTGCAAAGCCGGGAGATGGCCGAGCTGCGCGAGGTGCGCCACCCAGCTACTGGCGAGCTGCTGGCCGGGGCGCTGTTTGTGCGCCACGCGGGCGGGCTCATTTATTTGTTTGCCGCCACCTCGCCGGCCGGGCGGGCGGCGAGCGCGCCTATTTTGCTTATCGACGATGCCGTGCGCCGCCACGCGGGCCAGCTGGGGCAGGTGTTCGATTTTGAGGGCGGCAGTATTCCGGCCATTGGGCGATTTTTCGCCAATTTTGGGGCCACGCCCGTACCTTATCCTACCCTCACGCTTACCCAACCGCCTTGGTTTCTCCGATGGATGCGCCCCTGATTACGTCCGAATCTGTGCAGCAAGCGCTTGACCGCCTGCACGTGGTCTGTGCCGAGCCCAGCATTGCCAACCACTTTCTGGCCGAGCTGCGCGACGTGGATATTCAAAAGGATAGCCTGCGCTTTCGGCGCAACTTGCAGCGCCTGGGCGAGATAATCGCCGGCCGCATCAGCACCAAGCTTAGCTACACCACCAAAACCGTGAAGACGCCGCTCGGCGAAGCGCCCAGCCAGCTGCTGCACGACTTCCCGGTGCTGGCCACCGTGCTGCGCGCCGGGCTGCCGTTTCACCAGGGCTTTCTCAATTATTTCGACCAGAGCCCCAGCGCCTTTGCCGCCGCCTACCGCATCGAAGGCACCGCCCAGGTGCAGGTGCAGCTCGACTACCTCGCGGCGCCTAACCTCGACGAGCGCGTGCTTATTCTGGTCGACCCCATGCTGGCCAGCGGCAAGAGCCTCGTGCAAACCTACCGCGCCATGCTGCGCTTCGGCACGCCGCGCCAGGTACACATCGCGGCGGTTATCGCCTCGCCCGAGGGCGTGGCCTACGTGGCCCGCGAGATACCCGAAGCCAGCCTGTGGGTGGCTGCCGTCGATGAAAAGCTCAACGAGCAGGCCTACATCGTGCCCGGCCTGGGCGATGCCGGCGACCTGGCCTTCGGCAGCAAAATATAATCTTCACGCAGGCACGTACTTAGCCGGGCCGCCGTTATAAGCAACCTCGTAGCGGCGGGCCTTGCCCCGAAAAAGGTATTTTTGCCGCGTTATCGTCTGGTTGTTTTCCTCTCCCTAGTCTTTTTGCCAGTGCTCCCTTACGCCGCCAAATGGGCTTCCGTCTTCCTGCTCAGCACCGTTAAGTTCTTGGGCGGGCCGCTGGCGGGTAGTAGCATGGGCTTGAGCTTTGCGCCCACAATGGCGCTCACCGTGGCGGGCATGATGACGAGCGTGTTCGTGTTTTCGGGCGTGGGGCGGGCCTGGGTGCGCCACCGGCAGCGGCAGCGCCGCCTGCGCCGGGCGCCTATCTTCTCTAAGCGCTCGCGCAACATTATCAAGGTGTTCCGGCGGTTCGGCATGGGTGGTATTGCGTTTCTGACGCCCATTTTGCTGTCGCCCATCGGGGGCACCGTCATTGCCACGCTGCTGGGCGTGCCGCGCCAGCGCATCATGCTACACATGCTTTGGAGCGCCGTGCTGTGGGGCGGCATTCTCACGCTGGCCAGCGACCGAATCGGGCACTTGCTGCACCATTAAGGGTTAGAAGTCAGACAGGAGGAGGTAGACATGAGACGTTAGACATGAGAAAAGCTACAGGTCAGTTCTCATGTCTCATGTCTACCTCCTGTTTGACTTCTAACCTACCTGCTGCGCCCGCCACTCGTCTTCCAAGATACTCATCTCGACCAAGCTCCAGTAGTGGTCATCGTGGCGCAGCACGTCGCGCATCACGCCATCTACTTGCAGGCCGCAGCGCTTGTAGCAGCGAATGGCGGCTTCGTTGAAATCGTACACGCCCAGGTCGATGCGGTGCAGATGCAGCTGCTCGAAACCGATGCGCAGCAGCGCCCGCACCATCTGGGCGCAGTAGCCGTGGCCCTGGTGCCCCTCGGCCACCAGCACCCGCGAAACGCGCCCCGAGCGGTTGCGCACGCTGATGCCGCCCAGCGAGATATGGCCCACCGTGCGGCCGGTTTCAACTTCCACGGCTTTGTAGATAAAGACTTCAGGATTAGTGAAGTCGTTGGCCCCTTCGAGGTACCAGGCCAGCGCGCCCGGCGTGAGCGGGAAGGAGAAAAGCGAGCCGCTCCACTCGTACAATAAACGTTCGGTATCGACCCAGGCAATGAGCTGCGCGAAGTCCTCGGGGGTAAAAGGTTCTAGCTGAATCATAAAATAAAAAGGCCATGGGGTGCGCCGTGCAACGCTAACCCTGATACGGCCAGCCTGGAAGGTAGATTATTAAGAAATGAGGTGCGCGGCCGGGTAGGTGAGTAGCAGGCAGCGCTCGCTGAATAGGCTCGATTGGCCCACGCGCCGGATAGGCTAGCAAGATAACGGCTGTGCTTTTGGGATGAAAACGGGCTTAAACTCCACCATTGGTAAGCATTTGGCGTATAGGGCAAACTTCTTTTCTCTTTCACGCGCTTTACCGCAACGCCAATGGCCACTACTTCTCCTATTTTAAATGATTCTGAGCTCGAAGAACTCGCGGGCTTTGTGTCGCCTACGCTGGGGCAGCGCCTGGGCGTCGAGTTTTTGGGCACGTTCTGGCTGGTGCTGGGCGGCTGCGGTAGTGCCGTGCTGGCAGCCGCGTTTCCCAACGTGGGCATCGGGCTGCTGGGCGTGTCGCTGGCGTTCGGCCTCACGGTGCTCACGATGGCGTTTGCCTTTGGCCACATTTCGGGCGGGCACTTCAACCCGGCCGTCACGATAGGCTTGTGGCTGGCCGGGCGGCAGGGACCCCGGTTTGTGCTGCCTTACATCATTACCCAGGTGCTGGGGGCCACGGCCGGCGCGGCGGTGCTCTACTTCATTGCCAGCGGCAATCCCGCCTATAACCTGGCTGCCAACGGCCTGGCAGCCAATGGCTACGAGTCTGGCTCGCCGGGCCATTTCACGCTGGCCGCCGCATTCATCACGGAAGTAGTAATGACGATGCTCTTTCTCTACATCATCCTGGGGGCTACCGACCGCCGGGCGGCCAAGGGCTTCGGGCCGCTGGCTATTGGGCTGGGGCTCACGCTTATTCATCTCATCAGCATTCCGGTCACCAATACATCGGTGAACCCGGCGCGCTCGACCGGGCCAGCCTTGTTTGTGGGTGGGCAGGCCTTGGGCCAGCTGTGGCTGTTTTGGGTAGCGCCGCTGCTGGGCGCGGCCATTGCGGGCGTCACCTACCGCTTCCTCACCGGGGCCGAGGGCCGCGAGCCCATTGCCTCGCAAGGCCAGCGTATCTCGCAGGCTACTAGCTCTATCGGCGACGTAACGTCGAGCCGGCCGACCCCGGAAGCGTAAAGCTTACCGAGTAATTAAAAAGCCCCTTTGCACGCAAGCAAAGGGGCTTTTTTTGCGGCTACCGGCCGCCCTGTCCGCGCCGACGCAGCGCCTTGGCCGCTGGAGCCGACGCGCCTTTTTTGCCGGGGTTTTTCTTGCTGCCCTTCTGGCTTTTCTTGTGGTGCTTGCCGGCCTCGAAGACCTTGCCCGTGCGCTTGTCGATGGTTTCGCCGGGCTTTATCCACTCCTTGCGCTCGTGGAACGCGCCTTTGTAGTCGGGGTTGGCGCGCTTCTTCTGCTCGTCGATGGTGCGGGCGTGCTCCTGGCCTTCCTCGAAGGGCGTGGCCGTTATCTCTACCTCAGCGGGTAGCTCCAGGAGCGGAATGGGCTGGCGGATAAGTTCTTCGATGCGCTCGATGTGCTGGCGCTCGGCGGGGTTGGCAAAGGTGATGGCCGCGCCCGTGTGCTGCGCCCGCCCCGTGCGCCCGATGCGGTGCACGTAGTCGTCGTAGATGAGCGGCACGTCGAAGTTGATAACGTGGCTCACCTGCGGCACGTCGATGCCGCGCGCGGCTACGTCGGTGGCCACGAGGTAGCGCACATTACCTTCTTTGAAGGCGTCCATGCTGTTGAGGCGCGCGTTCTGGCCCTTGTTGCCGTGTATCACGCGCACCTCGCCCACGGGCGCTTTGCGGTTGAGGAACGACGCTACCTGGTCGGCATTTTCCTTGGTGCGGGTGAAGAGTAGTACCCGCGTCATCTCGTCGGCATCGCGGTGCAGCAGGTAATGCAGCAGATTTATTTTGGTGCCCAGGTTAGGCACTTCGTACAGGCTCTGCGTGATGGTCTGGGCCGGCTGGGCAGGCGGCGTCACCTCCACCCGCATCGGAAATTCCAGAAATTCTTCGCTGAGCTGCGTCACGCGCTCGGGCATCGTGGCCGAGAACAGCACGTTCTGGCGCTTGCGCGGGATGATTTCCAGAATGCGCCGAATCTGGGGCATGAAGCCCATGTCCATCATCTTGTCGGCCTCATCCAGCACCAGTGTTTTCAATTCTTTCAGCACCAGCTCGCCCTTGATGTAGATTTCCATCAGGCGGCCCGGTGTGGCAATCAGAATATCGAGCCCGGCCTGTATCGTCTCAATCTGCGTTTTCGGCCCCAGCCCGCCATAAATGGCAAAAATGCGGATGTCGGTGTGCGTGGCCAGCGCCTTGAGGTGCTTTTCGAGTTGAATGGCCAGCTCGCGGGTAGGGGCCAGCACCAGCGCCCGCGGGTGCGTGCCCTGCGCGTATTTCACCTTCATGAGCAGCGGCAGGCCGAAGGCCGCCGTTTTGCCGGTGCCCGTCTGGGCGATGCCCAGCACGTCGTGCCCGGCCAGCAGCAGCGGGATGGTTTGCTGCTGCACGGGCGTGGGCTCGGTAAAGCCGGCGTCGGCTACGGCCGTGAGTAGCTGCTTGTTGAGTTTGAAATCGGCGAAGGTGGCGGGGGTATCCATTCGGCAAAGGTCGGCATAAGTTTACTGTCCGGCCGTGGTACCCCACCCCCGGCCCCTCCCCTCCGGGAGAGGGGAGCCAGACGAGTTTTGAGTTGAGAGTTTTGAGTTAGGAGTTGAGTAACTCAAAACTCACGACTCATAACTCTTAACTCCACGATAGGATCCCCTCTCCCGGAGGGGAGGGGCCGGGGGTGGGGTACCACGGCCGGACAAGATATTTTTCTCTAAAAAACCTTGCATTAACCCATCGGCCGCGTATCTTTGCACTCCCAAACCACCACACGGTAGATATAGCTCAGCTGGTTAGAGCGTCGGATTGTGATTCCGAAGGTCGTGGGTTCGAGCCCCATTATTTACCCGCTAGAAAGTCCCCGGATGCGAATCCGGGGACTTTTTTTGTTATTTGCGCCGTTGCGCCCCTGAAATCTTATTTCTCATTAACTCATTCTTTCCCAAATGAGCCTTCTCGTAATCGGCTCCGTGGCCTTCGACGCCCTGGAAACTCCCTTCGGCAAAACCGACAAAATCATCGGCGGTGCGGCTACCTACATCAGCCTGTCGGCCTCGTACTCGACCAAGCCGGTGAACCTGGTGGCCGTGGTGGGCGGCGACTTTCCGCAGTCCGATATCCTGACCCTGGAGGAGCACGGCGTCGATACCAAAGGCCTGCAAATCAAGCAGGATGAGAAGTCGTTTTTCTGGTCGGGCAAGTACAACAAAGACCTCAACTCGCGCGAAACCATCACCACCGAGCTCAACGTGCTCGGCTCGTTCGACCCCATCATCCCCGACGCTTACCAGGACTGCAAGTACCTGATGCTAGGCAACCTGGCCCCGCAGGTGCAGCGCCTCGTCATTCAGCGCCTCGTCAACCGCCCCAAGCTCATCGTGCTCGACACCATGAACTTCTGGATGGACATCGCTGCCGAAGAGCTGCTGGCTACCATCGAAATGGTGGACGTGCTCAGCATCAACGACGAGGAAGCCCGCCAGCTCTCGGGCGAGTACTCGCTGGTGAAAGCGGCCCGCAAAATCCTGGCTTTTGGCCCCAAGTTCTTGATTATCAAAAAAGGCGAGCATGGCGCGCTGCTGTTCCACAAAAACAAAGTATTCTACGCCCCGGCCCTGCCGCTGGAAGAAGTATTTGACCCCACCGGCGCGGGCGACACCTTCGCGGGCGGCCTCATCGGCCACATCGCGGCTACCGATGACTGCTCGTTCGAGAACATGAAGCGCGCCGTCATTCACGGCTCGGCCATGGCCTCGTTCTGCGTCGAGAAGTTCGGCACCGAGCGCCTGCTCAACCTCACGCAGGAAGAAATTGAAGCTCGCGAAGCCCAGTTTGAAGAGCTGGTGAAAGTGCAGCCCGCCAGCGTGGTTGAAAACGTGCGGTAAGCTTTAGCTTGCCGTTTGCAAAACAGTCAAGTAAGCTTGTCATGCTGAACGTAGTGAAGCATCTCTACCGCCTCGTTGGATGGTGCGGTAGAGATGCTTCACTACGTTCAGCATGACCTTTATTATCTCGTGACATGACCACCTGGCTTCGCAAAAACCGTGGCGAACTCTTGTTCTTCAGCGCCTTCGCCCTGGTAATGACGACCGGCCTGCGCCAGCCCGTGCTGAGCACCTTGCAGCACGGCCTGCTCGCTACCGGCCTGTGGCGCGCTACGCCGCCCGAGCGCCCGGCCGCAATGGCACAGTTCGCCAGCGAGCGCACGTATCCGCTCAACTTGCCGCTACGCACGCTCGATGGCCGCCCGGCCAACCTAGAGCAGTTTCGCGGCAAGGTGGTGCTCGTAAACCTATGGGCCAGCTGGTGCCCGCCGTGCCTGGCCGAAATGCCGGGCCTGCAAGCCCTCTACCAAAAAGTAGATACCAGCAAAGTCGCGTTCGTGCTGATTTCGCTTGATGAAAACCAGAACAAAGCCCGCGCCCTGCTCCAGCGCAAGCATTACACCATGCCGGTGTTTTTCCCGGCCGCCGACCTGCCCGCGCCATTCCAAAGCTCGTCTATCCCGTACACCGTTATCCTCACGCCGCAAGGCCGGGTGGCCGACCGCCACAGCGGCATGGCCGACTACGATACGCCAGAGTTTAAAGCCGCGTTAGAAGGACTGGCTGACTGATGCCTAGGCCTCGCAGACAACTCTTTTAACGGGTGCGGGGTAAAAGAGACAAGTTCTTACCTCTAAACCCGTCCCACCATGTCTGACAAACCGAACGACCTCGCCAACGATAAGCCATCCGTAAACCCTTACGAAAACCAGCACCACAAAAAAGGTGACCTCGCTGCTGGTGAGCACGTAGACAGCGCTGCCAACCAGAACCTGAACCAGAGCGACCTGACCCAGCAGGGTAACCAAACCAAAGGCAACACGCCCGGCGGCAACTTCAACGAAACCCGCCACACCCAAGCCAATAAGCCGCGCAGCAATCCGCAGGGCAACAGCCCGATGTCGATTGACACAAACAGCCCCGAGAAAGGCCCCGGCAGCCATGCCGACTAGACCGCAGATTTAAACGGATTTTTAAGATTTAACGGATACGCCTGCTATGCAGGCTGACTATTGAATCGGTAATAAGAGAGCAGCCTTTTCGGGCGGCTCTCTTTATTTTAACCTGTGCTATGACTAGTTGGCAGGTTGTTGAGATTGGGGGTTGTAAGGCCAGCCGAGCCACTTTTGGAAGCCGGCTTGCTGTGCCTCATCAGCGTCGGCTAGCTTCTCAATCGTGTAGCGCACGCCGTAGGCCGCGCCGGGCTGCGCCAATAGCTCCACCAGCACCAGCCGGTTCTGGCGGAACACGGCTACCTCGTAGAGCGGCGCGTCGGTGCTGAGCAGGCTTTGCAGGTTCATATCAACGCGGCGGCCGTTGATGGCTATTATCTCATCATCGACGGTAAGCACGGCGGCGGCCGGCGAGCCGGGCCAGATATAGGTGACTTCGGTGCGCTCGTTTTTCACGACGGTGCGGAAGCCGAAGGTGCCTTCCGAGGCCGAGGCGTTTTCGTAGGCCACCAGCTGGCAGCCCACGGCGTGCAGGGCCTTGTCGAGCGGCTCTTGCAGGGGCGCGGTGCCGTTGATGAATTTATCGAAGTAAACCTGCATTTTACGGCCCGCCACCTCGGCCACGATGCGGGCGTAGTCCTCATCAGTGTAGCCGACGCCGGTTTTGCCGAAGTCGTCGTAGAGGCGGCGCATCACGTCGTCGAGGCTGCGGGCGTGGCCGTGCAGGTTGCGGATGGTGAGGTCGAGTAGCAGCGCCGTGAGTGCGCCTTTGTGGTAGACCGATACCTTGCGGTCGGGCACGCCGGGCTTGTAGCCGTCGAGCCACAGGTCCATGCTGGCATCAGCCAGGCTCAGGTTTTGGCCGCCCGCGTCGTCATAGTGCTTGCGCAGCACGATGTTCAGCTCCTCAAAGTATTGAGCCGGCGTACGCACGTGGCTGCGCGCCAGCAGGTACTCTCCATAATAGGTTGTGATACCCTCCGCGATGTAGCAGGTGCGGAAGTAGTTTTCGCGAGCGTAGTCGTACGGCTGCATCTCGGCGGGCCGGATGGCCTTGATGTTCCAGGTATGAAATAGCTCGTGGCAGCTCACGCCCAGTAGCTCTTTGTAGAGCGCCTCGTGCATTAGCAGTTCGGCCGGCCCTAGGGTTATCACGGTCGAGTTGTGGTGCTCCACGCCGTGGTAGTGCTTGTAGGGCAGAAACTGGTTGAGGAAGTGGTAGTCCTGCACCGGGAAGCCGCCGAATAGCTTCAACTGCTCTTCCGAAAACGCTTTAAAATCAGCCAGCAGACGCGGCCAATTTATAATAGCTTCCTCACCCTGCACCCACACGTGGAAGGGCAACCCGCCCGCTTCATACTGCTGGTGCTGGATGGTGGGGCTCGCAATGAGCGGCGCGTCAGCCAGCTGGTCGAAGTTTTTGGCCTCTAGTACGTTGGGTTTCGACTGCGGCAGGCCGCAGGCCAAGCGCCAGTCGGGCGGCAGCACCAGTGAGAGCTGGCAGGGCAAATCCTGGTGCCCCTCGGCGTACATGAGCGCCTGCACGGGGTTGAGGTATAGCTGTGTCTCATCGAGCCACGAGCCGCCAGCGTCCATCTGGTGGGCGTAGAAATTGTAGCGCACACGCACGCTGCGGCCCGCCGCGCCGGCCACTTCCCAGCGGTCTTTCGTGACCTTTCGGTAGGGGAGGGGCTCGTCGGTTTCGGCGTCGCTGAATTCTACCCGCTGAATCTTTTGACCAAAGTTTTGAATTTCGTAGCGGCCTGGCCGCCAAGAAGGTAGTTGCAAGGCCAGCGGTGCGGTAACCTCGGCGGGCACCTCCACCATGAGCTGGATTTGCAGGTAAAACGTGAGCGGGTTCTCGAACGAAACGTGGTAGTAGGTCATGGGTAGGAGGGATGCGGCGCGCAATGTAAAACGGAGTGGCACTCCGTTTCCGGCAGAAGGGCGTGTACGCAAAAGCCAGTTGCGCGGACTTTGTAGTCCGCGTGCGTTAGCGAGCAGCCGGACGTACCGAGCGCACGCGGATTACAAAGTCCGCGCAACTGCGCGTTACTCCGTTTTACATAGCAGCTTGCTATTGTAAAGCTAAACCCGTACCTTTGCCGGCCCAACTCGCAATTTAACTTGTCATGAAACGTACCTTTCAACCCTCGCAACGCAAGCGTCGCAACAAGCACGGCTTCCGTGAGCGCATGGCCTCCGCTAATGGCCGCAACGTACTAGCCCGCCGCCGTGCCAAAGGCCGCAAGCGCCTCACCGTATCGGACGAAGGCCGTCACAAGCGCTAGTCGTTAGATTTAGCTGGTAGCCAAGGGCTTATCGCCGTTAGCTGCGCAGATAGCCGCATTGTTGGGGCAGGTTGTTTTCTGGTTTTACCAGAAATGACTGCCGCTACAATGCGGCTTCGCTGTTTTTACTCCAGGCCAGTTTGAGTAGTAAAAGCAGGTAGTAATTGTCATGCTGAGCGGAGCGCAGCGGAGTCGAAGCATCTCTACCGCTTCGTTGCTAGTGTCAGAAGGTAGTATTGAGGTAGAGATGCTTCGACTCCGCTGCGCTCCGCTCAGCATGACAACTGTAACCAGAAGTTACCCTCTCCCATGCCGCTCTTCGACCTCATCCGCCCCACCGCGCTTAAGCTACCCATCGTCATCAGCGTACCGCATGCGGGCACGGAGTTTCCCGACGACATTCGAGCCGAGTTAAAGCCGGGCGTGCTGCCGCCCGACGATACCGATTGGTTTGTAAATCAGCTCTATGACTTCGCCACCGAGCTAGGCATCCCGACGCTGTGCGCCCGCTACAGCCGCTGGGTTATCGACCTCAATCGCAACCCCGACAGCACCCCGCTCTACCACGACGGGCGCGTGCTCACGGGCCTGTGCCCGGCCACCAATTTCCTGGGCGAACCCATTTACCAGGACGAGCGCACCGCCGTATCTGCCGAAGAAGTAGCGCGCCGCAAGTTGCTCTATTTCGAACCCTACCACCAGGCGTTGCAACAGTTGCTAGACGAAACCAAGGCGCAGTTCGGCCGCGTGTTGCTCTGGGACTGCCACTCCATTCGGCGCATGGTGCCCGCCATCAACCCCGAGCCGTTTCCCGATTTGATTCTGGGCAGCGCCGATGAAACGTCGGCCGCGCCCGCGCTCATCATGCAAGCCTTACAGGTGCTGGGTAGCGGCGGTTACTCCCTGAATCACAATCACCCATTTAAGGGCGGTTTTATTACCCGGCACTTCGGCCAGCCCGCGCAGCAGCAGCACGCCTTGCAGCTGGAAATGAGCAAACAAGTTTACATGGACGACCAGGAACAACACTACGACGAGCTGCGGGCAGGCCGCATCCGAACGCTGCTTAGCCAGACGCTGCAAGCGGTGGGTGGTATGTAGCACCAAGCTCTAGCTTGGTGACCACGCCAGGGCACGCCCCCCCTCTAACCCTAACGCCACGCCAAGCTGGAGCTTGGCGTTACTACCATGACCTACTACGCCTTCGATTCGCTACTCCTGCAAGAAGGCTGGCTAAGCCCGGCCTACATCGGTGTCGACCAGCGCGGCCTTATCCGATACCTTTCCCAAACCCCGCCCGCCGCACCCGAAACGCCTATCCAGACTATAAAAGGCGCGGCCCTGCCGGGCTTTCAAAACAGCCATTCGCACGCCTTTCAATACGGCATGGCGGGCATGGCCGAGCAGCACGCGCCCGGCGCGCGCGACGACTTCTGGAGTTGGCGCGAAGCGATGTATGCCTGCGCCGAAACCTTTACGCCCGAGCAAAATGAGCAGGTAGCCACCACGTTGTATCGCCATTTGCTGCGCAATGGCTACACGTCGGTGGTCGAATTTCACTACCTGCACCACGACCCTACCGGCCGCCCCTACACCCACCTCGCCGAGATGGGCGAGCGCCTGGTAGCCGCCGCCCGCACGGCCGGCATCAAGCTGACGCTGGTGCCCGTGTTCTACCAAAAAGGCGACTTTGGCCAAGAGCCCGCGCCCCGGCAGCGGCGGTTTCTTTCGGCTACGCCGGATGCCTACTTTGACCTGCTGGCCGCCAGCCGGCAGGCCGTGGCACACTACGACAAGGCGCGCCTGGGCTTTGGTGTGCATTCGCTCCGGGCGGTGGAGGCGGCCGACGTACTCGCTACCTACGCCCACGGCCCCCAGGACTTACCCTTTCACCTGCACGCCGCCGAGCAAACGGCCGAAGTAGAGCGCAGCCTGGCGCACCTCGGCGCGCGGCCGGTCGAGTGGCTGCTCGATAATCTGCCCCTGAGCGAGCGGTTTCACCTCGTGCACTGCACCCACCTCACGCCCGCCGAGACTACCCGCCTGGCCCAATCGGGCGCGCACGTGGTGCTGTGCCCCGGCACCGAAGGCAACCTCGGCGACGGTATTTTTCCGCTCGTGGCGTTTGCGGAGGCGGGCGGGCGCTGGTCTATCGGCACCGATAGCCACATCAGCCTCAACCCGCTGGAGGATTTGCGCTGGCTCGACTACGGGCAGCGCCTCACGCATCGCCGCCGCAACACATTTGCCGACGGCGCTACTACGCTGGTCGGCACCACGTTCTTCGCCGGGCTGGCGGCGGCGGGCCGCTCGGCCGGCAATTACTTTGCCCTCGGCCAGCCCCTCGACGCGGTGGTGTACGACCTAACCCAGCCGCTGCTGGCGCAGGCCGGGCCAGCGCACCTGCTGCCCGCCATCGTGTACACGGCCGACCCGTCGGCCATCCTGGGCACGCTCGTGGATGGGCAGTGGGCGTATCGGCGGGGCGAAGAATAATGCGTACTTTGTCTTTATGAACCGCGCCTACGAAGAAATTACCGACTGGCTGGCGGGTGGCTTCTCGCCGGCCGACCTCGTGGCCTACCGCCCCTCCGAGCAAGTGCGCGAGCGCGTGGCCGATTTAATCCAGCGCAGCAAAAATGAAGGCATCAACGCGACCGAGCAGGAGGAATTGGCGCACTATTTACAACTAGAGCACCTGCTGCGACTGGCCAAAGTCAAAACTCGCCGAATGCAATCAATATTTTAGTTTCTTTTCCTGATGACTAATTCTGAAATTAAAGATTACTGGCTATCAGAAGGACAAGAAATCACTATTTTCTCTCCAGCTATTCTGCAGCCGTTGCTTCTCCAAGAACACACTGAAAAATTCCTGAGTACAGTTGGCTTACCGTCAGAAGCTGCTCCTTATTTGAGCTTCAATACCAATACACAAGGAAGTTGGAATAGTATTGCGCGAATAACTGATATTGATACGGCACTTAATTCATCATTTAAAAACCTTATTCAAATAGGCTCTGACGGAAGCGGTAACGCAATAGCCGTAGACACTGAAAAAAATGACATTATAGAATTGCTTGACCATGACAACGGGTTCAAGCTCATTTTTATAAACTCTTCGATAGAATCTTTTGCATTCTCACTACTAGCCTACTCTAGATTCATCAGCAGTGTATTAGCAGCCGGCAAAGAAAACAGCTATTTCGACACGCATTTTACAGACGAACAGTTTAACACTCTAAAGAATAAGCTCATCTTATCTGATAAGGATTTTGATAAATCTGAATTTTGGCACAGCGAGCTTGATATGTTACTCGGAAATAGAGAAGCTTATAAACACGAAAGCGGCAACTGATTCCTTAGTTGCCGCTTTCGTGTTTATATAAATTATAAGCCCTACTTCGCCACCACGGCCGTCTTGATGCTCAGCTCCGTCAGTTGCTTGTCCGAAATCGGCGAAGGCGAGTCTATCATCACGTCGCGGCCCGAGTTGTTTTTGGGGAAAGCGATGAAGTCGCGGATGCTGTCGGCCCCGCCGAAAAGCGAGCACAGGCGGTCGAAGCCGAAGGCGATGCCGCCGTGGGGCGGCGCGCCGTACTCGAAGGCATCGAGCAGGAAGCCGAACTGCGCCTGCGCCTCCTCGGGCGAGAAGCCGAGCAGCGAGAACATGCGGGCCTGCACCGCCCGGTCGTGGATGCGGATGGAGCCGCCGCCCACTTCTACCCCGTTGATAACCAAGTCATAGGCATTGGCGCGGGCCTGGCCGATGGTGTCGGGGTTGTCGAGCAGGCGCAGGTCGTCGGGCTTGGGCGAGGTGAAGGGGTGGTGCATGGCAAAGTAGCGGCCCTCCTCTTCGATGTACTCCAGCAGCGGGAAATTAACGACCCACAGCGGGGCGAACGTGTCCTTGTCGCGCAGGCCGAGTTTCTGGCCCATTTCGAGGCGCAGCTCGCTCAAGGCCTTGCGGGTTTTGTCGGCCGGCCCGGCCAGGATGAGGAGCAAGTCGCCGGGGTTGGCGTTGAAAGCGGCGGCCCACTTCTGCAATTCTTCCTGCGAGTAAAACTTATCTACGGAGGACTTTACCATGCCGTCGGCTTCTACGCGGGCGTACACGAGGCCGGTGGCCCCCACCTGCGGGCGCTTCACGAAGGCAGTCAGCTCGTCGAGTTGCTTGCGGGTGTAGGCGGCGCAGGTGGCAGCGTTGATACCCACTACCAGCTCGGCGCTGTCGAATACCGGGAAGCCCTGGCCCTGCACTACATCGTTGAGTTCCATGAACTTCATGGCGAAGCGCACGTCGGGCTTATCGTTGCCGTACCAGCGCATGGCGTCGGCGTACTCCATGCGGGGCACGGTGGGAAAATCCAGGTTTTTGATTTCCTTGAACAGGTAGCGCACCAGGCCCTCGAAGGTGTTGAGGATATCTTCCTGCTCCACGAAGGCCATTTCGCAGTCAATCTGCGTGAACTCGGGCTGGCGGTCGGCGCGCAGGTCTTCGTCGCGGAAGCACTTCACAATCTGGAAGTAGCGGTCGAAGCCCGACACCATGAGCAGCTGCTTAAACGTCTGGGGCGATTGCGGCAGGGCGTAAAACTCTCCGGGGTTCATGCGCGAGGGCACCACGAAGTCGCGCGCGCCTTCGGGCGTGCTTTTGATGAGTACGGGCGTTTCGACTTCGATGAAATTCTGGCCGTCGAGGTAGCGGCGCACGGCCTGGGCCATCTTGTGCCGCAACACCAAGTTGTTGCGCACGGGCGTGCGGCGCAAGTCGAGGTAGCGGTACTTCATGCGCAGGTCTTCGCCGCCGTCGGTATCGTCTTCGATGAGGAAGGGCGGTAGTTTGGCGGGGTTCAGCACATCCAGCTTCTCCACGCGCACCTCGATGTCGCCGGTCGGGATGTGGGCGTTTTTGGAGTAGCGCTCGGCCACTTTGCCAGTGACACTTATCACAAACTCGCGGCCGAGGTCGCGGGCCTGGGCGCGCACTTCTTCCGATTCCACGCCTTCTTCCAATGCTAATTGGGTGATGCCGTAGCGGTCGCGCAGGTCTATCCACAGGATGCCGCCCTTGTCGCGGGTGCGCTGCACCCAACCGACGAGAGTAACGTTTTGGCCGACATGTTCTTGGCGAAGTTCGCCGTTGGTATGCGTTCTAAGCATCGCAGATTCAAACTGATTAAACGGATTTCGCAGATACGCCCGGCTGCGCCGGGCTGGCTATCTAGTTTTGGGGGCTCCTTTTGGGGAGGGGGCCAAATTGGGGCGAAGTTACTTCGCGGGGGCGGGCTGCAACTGTGGGGTTTGGTATGAAGTATGTAAAAGAAGTAGTGCGCGCCGTGGGGCACGCTGGCTTTTTTCTTCCTTTTTGATATGAAATTCCTTTCTTCGCTGGCCCTGGCGGCCGCTTTGCTCACGGCCGGCGCGGCCCAGGCGCAAACCAAAGTCAAAACCAAAAACAAGTACGAAAACGGGGCTGAGATTAAAACCAAAGGCCAGGCCCCGGCCGTGACGCTCGACGGCCCCATCAAACGGGTAGAGACGCTATCGGGCATCGACATCTTTCCCAAGCCTAACTCCAACAGCGTGATGCTCAGCTTCACGCAGCAGTTTACCAAGCCCGGCACGCTGGTGATGACGGACTACAAAAACAAGGTCGTGTACCAGCAAGAGCTTGACCCGCAGAATAATACCGGCGAGCCAGTGGATTTGGGGCACATTCAGGCCGGCACGTACCTAGTGGAGGCTAAAACCGGGAATTACGTGTACTGGAAAAAGGTGCGGATTAAGTACCCGACGCGACGGTCGTAGGTAAACGTACCAAACACGTCTGTCATGCTGAGCGCAGCGAAGCATCTCTACCGCTTCATTCAACAGTGCGGTAGAGATGCTTCGCTGCGCTCAGCATGACAGACGTATTTGGCACGTGCCCGAAGCCTGATTCATCCGCCCTACTTTTGCCCTCGTCATGAAAATCCTCGTCCTGCTTTGCTCGCTTTTTGCCCTCACCAGCTTCGGCCCCAAGCCCAAGCTGACTTCGGTGAAGGTGGCGCCCGGCCTCACGGTGGGCGTGCCGCAGGGCTTCACGCCCCTACCCGATGAAGGCATTGCGGTCAAGTTTCCGTCGCCGCGCAAGCCGCTGGCCGTGTACAGCAGCCCCAATACCAAGGCCGATTACAGCGTGGCCGTGCGGCCCACCATGTTTGGGCCCGACTACAACGTGCTGCTACCCATGTACAAAGCCAGCGTACAGCGGCTGTATACCAAGGTTGAGTTTTTGACCCAGGAAGTGCGCAAAGTCAACGGCCGCGAGTTTGTGGCCCTGGAGTTTGTGTCCACGATGGTGGACAGCCGCCGGGGGGCCAACGCGCTGGCACCCATCCGCAAATACGAGTACATTCAGTACACCGTGCAGGGCGAGCAGTTGTATATTTTCTCGTTTTCGGCCCCGGCCGACGAGCAGCCGCAGTGGCGGCCCATCGCGCAAGCCGTGCAAAGCGATATCAGCCTGAAGTAACACCAGGCTCCTGCCTAGTGCCCCGTTGAACAGCCCCCTCCCCATGAGTAAGTCCGCGTATGATGCTGTCGTGGTGGGCTCGGGGCCCAATGGGCTGGCGGCGGCCATCGTGCTACAGCAGGCCGGGCTGGCGGTGCTGCTGCTCGAAGGCAAAAACGAGCTGGGCGGCGGCCTGCGCACGGCCGAGCTGACGCTGCCGGGCTTTCGCCACGACATTTGCTCGGCCATTCACCCGCTAGCGGCGACTTCACCTTACTTTCAGACCCTGCCGCTGGCGCAATACGGGCTCGAATACCTCACACCGCCCATGGCCGCCGCGCACCCCTTTAATGATGGCACGGCGGCCGTGGTTACATCACTGGCCGACACCGCCCACGGCCTGGGGCCGGATGCCGAGGCTTATCGCAGCTTGCTGGCGCCATTAATCAGCAGCTGGCCCGGTATTGCCAGCGATGTGCTGTCCCCGCTGCACTGGCCCCGGCACCCGCTCGATATGGCCCGGTTTGGGCTGCCCGCGCTGCTGCCGGCGACGGTGCTGGCGCGGCGCTTTCGGGGGGAGAAAGCCAAGGGCCTGCTGGCCGGCATGGCCGCCCACGCCATTCAGCCGCTTGGCAACCTGACTACTTCGGCCATCGGCCTGGTTTTGCTGATAGCGGCGCACCGGGGCGGCTGGCCGCTGCCGCGGGGCGGCTCGCAGGCCATTGCCGACGCGCTGGCGGCGCACTTCCGGGCGCTGGGCGGCACCGTCGAGACGGGCACGTTTGTGCGCTCGCTGGCGCAATTGCCCCCGGCCAAAGCCGTGCTTTTCGACGTGACACCGGCGCAGCTTTTGCAGATTGCCGGGCATAGCTTGAGCAGCATCTACCAGTGGCAGCTGCGGCGCTACCGCTACGGCATGGGCGTGTTTAAGGTCGATTGGGCGTTGGCCGCGCCTATCCCCTTCACCGCGCCCGAATGCGCCCAGGCCGGCACCGTGCACCTGGGCGGCACGCTGGCCGAAATAGCGGCCGGCGAGCGCGCCGCGGCCCGGGGCCAGCACCCTGATAAACCGTTTGTACTACTGGCCCAGCAAAGCCTGTTCGATGCCAGCCGCGCCCCGGCTGGCCAGCACACCGCTTGGGCCTACTGCCACGTACCCAACGGCTCGCGGGTCGATAGAACCGCTGCCATCGAGCAGCAGGTCGAGCGGTTTGCGCCTGGCTTTCGCGAGCGCATTATCGGTCGCCACACCTTCGACACCGCCCAGATGGAAAGCTACAACCCCAACTACGTGGGCGGCGACATCAACGGTGGCCTACTAGATATCAGACAGTTGTTCACGCGGCCGGCGCTGCGTGCCTCGCCCTACCGCACTTCGCAGCGCGGGCTGTATTTGTGCTCGTCGGCTACGCCGCCGGGTGGCGGCGTGCATGGGTTGTGCGGCTACCACGCTGCCAAGCGCGCTTTGCGCGACATGTTCGGGTTGTCGGCTCCGCCGCTTTTTGTGGGGTAAGAAATTAACGTCTGTCATGCTGAACGCAGTGAAGCATCTTTACCGCACCGTTGGACGAACCCGAGCGGTGCGGTAGAGATGCTTCGACTCCGCTACGCTGCGCTCAGCATGACGGACGGTTTTTCAAGCCCCAGCTACACCAGCGTACCCAGCGTTTCGCGGCTGAAGCCTTTGAGCCCTTCGGCCTTGCCCGCCTGGATTTTTTCGACCCACTCGGGCTCCACAATCAGGGCACGACCCACGGCTACCAGGTCAAAGTCGCCGCGGTCGAAGCGGCGCAGCAACTCGTCGATTGACTCCGCGTTGGGTGTCGAGGCCTCGCCCGCGAAGCCGGCCAGAAACTCGCCCGACAGCCCCACCGAGCCCACCGTGATGGTGGCCTGGCCGGTGAGCTTTTTAACCCAGCCCGCGAAGTTCAAATCCGAGTTTTCAAACTCCGGCTCCCAGAACCGGCGCTGCGAGCAGTGGAAAATATCGACGCCGGCCTCGGCCAGCGGCGTCAGCCAGGCTTCCATTTCCTGGGGCGTGTGGGCCAGTTTCACGTGGTAGTCCTGCTGCTTCCACTGCGAGAGGCGCAGGCTGATGGCGAAATCGTTGCCCACCTGCCGGCGCACTTCGCGCACCAGCTCCACGGCCAGGCGGCTGCGCTCGGGGAGGCTGGGGCCGCCGTAAGCATCGGTGCGCTCGTTGAGGCCGGCCCAGAAAAACTGGTCGATGAGGTAGCCGTGCGCGCCGTGCAGCTCCAGGCAGTCGAAGCCCAGGCGCTTGGCATCGGCGGCGGCCCGGCCAAAGGCGGCGATGGTATCCGTGATGTCGTTCTCCGTCATGGCGTTGCCCTTGGGCTGGCCAGGCGCTACCAGGCCCGATGGCCCCTCAAAGGGCTGCGTGGGCGTCCAGCCCGAGCGGTGCTCCTGCATCACGCCCATGTGCCAGAGCTGGGGGCCGATTTTGCCGCCGCCGGCGTGTACCTCGGCCACTACCTGCTGCCAGCCGGCCAGTGCCTGCTCGCCGTAGAAGTGCGGAATATTGGGGTCGTTGGACGAGGCCGGGCGCTCGACTACGGTGCCTTCGGTAAGGATGAGGCCCACCTGCCCCTCAGCGCGGCGGCGGTAGTAGGCGGCCACATTGGCACCCGGCACGCCATTGGGCGAAAACGAGCGCGTCATGGGGGCCATGACGATGCGGTTTTTAAGCTGAAGCGATTTCAGCGAAAACGGCGAAAAAAGAGCGTTGGAGGACATAAGTCAGGCTTTTCTATAAAAAGAGCGTGCTGCCTGTAACCAGCCAACGGTCTGGTTTGATTTTTTGGGCGGTGATTTACGTACCGCCTACTCTTATAAAAACGGGTCATGCTGAACGCAGTGAAGCATCTCTACCGCACCGTTGGACGAACCCAAACGATGCGGTAGAGATGCTTCACTGCGTTCAGCATGACAGGCGTTTACAACGCCAATTACTACTTAGCCATCAAGCTAATAGCATACCCGCCGCCCGGCGCGCAATACTGCGTAAGCTTGGTCTTGCTCGTCACATTGACTTTGCGGATGGCGTAGGCCTGCGGGTTTTTCTCATAGTGCGCGCCCTTACCGTCGGCATAAATCGTGGCCACGTAGGTTTTGCCGGGGTCCAGGAAGCTCAGGTTGACGGTGGAGGTGCGGCCATTCTCGTCGCAGGTGCTGCCCACGAACCAGTTGCTTTTGCCCTTGGCCTTGCGGGCGATGGTGATGTAGTCGCCGGGCTCGGCTTCGAGCACCTTGCTATCGTCCCAGTCCACGGCCACGTCTTCGATGAATTGGAAGGCGTCGAGGTGCTTGTTGTAGGTTTCGGGCAGGTCGGCGGCCATTTGCAGCGGCGAGTACATGGTCACGTACAAAGCCAGCTGGCGGGCCAGCGTGCTGTGTACAAACGACTTGTTTTCGGGGTTGTAGGCGCTGACACGGGTTTGGAAGATGCCCGGCGTGTAGTCCATCGGCCCGCCGATGAGGCGGGTAAAGGGCAGAATGGTCGTGTGGTCGGCGTTGTTGCCGCCGAACGACTCGTACTCGGTGCCCCGCGCCGCCTCGTTGCCGATGAGGTTGGGGTAGGTGCGGGCTAGGCCGGTGGGGCGCACAGCCTCGTGGGCATTCACCATAATCTTATATTTGGCCGCCTCCGTGATGGCGTAGAGGTAGTGGTTATTCAGCCACTGCCCGTAGTGGTGCTCGCCCCGCGGGATGATGTTGCCCACGTAGCCGCTCTTTACGGCGCTGTAGCCGTTGTCGGCCATGAACTTATAGGCCTTATCCAGGTGCCGCTCGTAGTTGCGCACCGAGCCGCTGGTTTCGTGGTGCATGATGATTTTGATGCCCTTGCTGGCCGCGTAGCGGTGCAGTTCCTGCACGTCAAAATCGGGGTAAGGCGTCACAAAATCAAACACATAGTCCTTGCTCTGGCCAAACCAGTCTTCCCAGCCGGTATTCCAGCCCTCCACCAGCACCGCGTCGAGGTGGTGCTGGGCCGCGAAGTCGATGTACTCCTTCACGTGGGCCGTGTTGGCGGCGTGCGTGCCGTTGGGCTTGAGCTTGGAATAATCGGTGGAATCGAGCTTAATATTGGTGGCGTTGGTGTAAGACCAGGTGCTTTTGCCGGTTATCATTTCCCACCACACGCCCACGTACTTGGTGGGTTTAATCCAAGAAACGTCCTTGTACTTGGTAGGCTCGTTGAGGTTGAGCACCAGCTTCGATTCCAGGATATCGCCGGCCCGGTCGCTCACGATGATGGTGCGCCAGGGCGAGAGGCAGGGCGTTTGGAGGTAGCCCTTGTTGCCCTGCGCGTCGGGCGTGAGGTGGCTTTCGAGCACCATGTGCTTATCGTCCAGTTCCAGCGACATGGTTGAGTAGTCAATCAGCGCGGCCTCGTGCAGGTTGATGTACAGGCCGTCCTGGCTTTTGAGCATGAGCGGCGTTTGCACACCGGTGGGCGAAAACGTGGTTTGCGAGGCGTTGTCGGTCACGGCCGTTTTCATGAGGCCGCGCACCTCCGAGAGCTTCGAGGTCACGGTGCTGTACTCCTGCGTGTCGTAGTCGCCGGGCAGCCAGAAGGCCTTGTGGTCGCCGGCCAGCGCAAACTGCGTGCGCTCCTCCTTCACCACAAAATAGGCCAGCTCGGGCTGCTTCGGGAAGTCGTAGCGGAAGCCCAGGCCATCATCAAACATCCGGAAATGCACCAGCATCTGCCGCTTGGTGGCCGCCTGCGTCAGCGTGACGGTCAGCTCATTGTAGTGGTTGCGAATGGTTTTGGTTTCGCCCCAAACCGGCGTCCAGGTTTCATCAAAAGCCCGGGTTTTGGTGCCCGTCACGGCAAAGCTGTTGGTAAGGCCGGGGCCCTCCTTCAGCTCCAGCCCGAGGTGGCTGGGTTTGATGACCGGGCGGCCCTTGTAGGTGAGGCTGTAGGTAGGGACGCCGCCCGCTTGCAGGCTGAACGTGAGCGCAAGTTGCTTATTGGGCGAGGTGAGCTGCTGGGCGCGGCCCGGCTGGCCGAGCAGGCACAGCGCGGCTACGAGCAACAGCAGGTAGCGCGGGGTATTTAGGTGGGTCATTGGTGAATAAGTGGGGAAAGTGAGATTTTGTAATGGGTCGTGGGCTCGCGCCCGTCATGCTGAGCGGAGCGCAGCGCAGTCGAATCATCTCTACCGCACCGTTGCTAGCGTTAGGGATTAGTACTGAGGTAGAGATGCTTCGGCTGCGCTCCGCTCCGCTCAGCATGACGGATAGGCGCAACCGAAATCGATTTCGGTTGCGCCTACAAATGTCGTCCCCAGCGCTTAACCAAACCATAACTCTCGCCCATATTACCGCGCCCGCCCCGACTTTTGACCTTCGATTTCCCTTGCCACCCCATGCCCTCCCCCATTCTCACCGACGAGTATTTTATGCGCCAAGCCCTCGCCGAAGCCCGGCAGGCGCTCGCCGAGGGCGAAATACCCATCGGCGCGGTGGTGGTGCTGGACAACACCATTATCGGCCGGGGCCACAACCAAACCGAGCGCCTGCGCGACGTAACGGCCCACGCCGAAATGCTGGCCTTGTCGGCCGCCGCCAATTTTGTGGGCAATAAATACTTGTCGGCCTGCACCTTGTACGTCACCGTCGAGCCCTGCGTGATGTGCGCCGGGGCCAGCGCCTGGGCGCAGCTCGGGGCCGTGGTATTCGGGGCCGCCGAGCCCAAGACTGGCTACCGCCGCCACACGCTGGGGCTGCTGCACCCGCGCACCCAGGTGCGGGCGGGCGTGTGCGCCGACGACTGCACGGCGCTCATGCAGGCGTTTTTTCGGGAGAAACGGAATGTGCGGTAAGCTTTAGCTTGCCGTAAGTTCGCAGCGTGAAAACGGCAAGCTAAAGCTTACCGCACAACCCCCGGCCCCGGTTGGGGGTTATACCACCGCCACCCCATCTTTTCACTTTAAAGCATTCGCATTATGGCTTTCGAACTGCCCAAATTGCCGTATTCCTACGACGCGCTCGAACCTACTTTCGACGCCCAAACCCAGGAAATCCACCATACCAAGCACCACCAAGCTTACGTGACCAACCTCAACGCCGCCATCGCGGGCACCGAGTTTGAAAACCAGAGCCTGGAGGACATCCTCCAAAATATCGCCAAGGCCACGCCCGCCATCCGCAACAACGGCGGCGGCCACTGGAACCACTCGCTGTGGTGGACCATCCTGAGCCCCAACGGCGGCGGCCAGCCCACCGGCGAAGTAGCCAGCAAGATTGACGAGGCCTTCGGCTCGTTCGACAAGTTCAAGGAGGAGTTCACCAAGGCCGCCACCACGCGCTTTGGCTCGGGCTGGGCGTGGCTGTGCAAGCAGCACGACGGCTCGCTGCAAATCTGCTCGACCCCGAACCAGGACAACCCGCTGATGCCCGACACCGGCTGCAAAGGCACCCCCATTCTGGGCCTCGACGTGTGGGAGCACGCCTACTACCTCAAGTATCAGAACAAGCGCCCCGACTACATCGCAGCATTCTTCAACCTCATCAACTGGGAAGAAGTAAACAAGCGCTACGCCGCTGCCTAAGCCGCAACGCCTAGCTTTTGAGAAGCCCACCGGCCCCGCGCCGGTGGGCTTTTTGCTGGCCCACCTAGTAGCAAAATCCACCCAAGAACCGTCATGCTGAACGCAGTGAAGCATCTCTACCGCACCGTTGAACGAACCCAAACGGTGCGGTAGAGATGCTTCACTGCGTTCAGCATGACAGCCGTTGACCGATTCAGAAATT
The DNA here is from genome assembly GCF_035709525.1 of Hymenobacter sp. Classification (GTDB taxonomy): domain Bacteria; phylum Bacteroidota; class Bacteroidia; order Cytophagales; family Hymenobacteraceae; genus Hymenobacter. The sequence goes on from NZ_DASTEP010000136.1 coordinate 84,692, forward strand.
GATTTAACGCCTTCAAAAAGAGCCCTAAGTCGCTCCACGCGCCCGCCAGTCTCCGGTGTTTCTGGTAGGTTAACTTGTATCTTTAACAGCAAAAGCTACTTCCTACCCTTTTTACTTGTGCCCACATGAGCATCAAGCTGCGTCTTACTATTTTGAGCTTTCTCCAGTTTTTTATCTGGGGGGCTTGGCTGATTACGATTGGGGCCTACTGGTTTCAGACCAAGCAGTGGTCGGGGGCGCAGTTTGGGGCCATTTTCTCGACGATGGGTATCGCGTCCATCTTCATGCCCTCGCTCATGGGCATCGTGGCCGATAAGTGGGTGAATGCCGAAAAGCTCTACGGCGTGCTGCACATTTGCGGCGGTATCACGCTGTGTACCATTCCGATGGTGACGGACCCCGGCATGTTCTTCTGGGTTATTCTGCTGAACATGATTTTCTACATGCCCACGCTGGCGCTGTCCATTGCCGTGTCGTACTCGGCCCTCAAAGGCCAGGGCCTCGATGTGGTGAAGGACTACCCGCCCATCCGGGTGTGGGGCACGGTGGGCTTCATCGCGGCCATGTGGGCGGTTACGTTCCTGGGCTTCGAGAAGTCGGCCAACCAGTTTTACGTAGCCGCCGGGGCGGCGCTGCTGCTAGGTTTCTACTCATTTACCCTGCCCGCCTGCCCGCCGCCTTCTAAAGACGTACCCAGCCGCTCGCTGGTCGATGCGCTGGGTCTCAAGTCCTTCGCGCTGCTGCGCGACCGCAAGCTGGCCACCTTCTTCATCTTTGCGCTGCTGCTCGGAGCCGCCTTGCAGCTCACCAATGCCTACGGCGATACCTTCCTGCACGATTTCGACAAAGTACCCGCCTACCGCGATACGCTTTCGGTAAAGCACCCGGCCTTCATCATGTCGATTTCGCAGATTTCGGAGACGCTCTTCATCCTCGCCATTCCGTTCTTTCTGCGGCGCTTTGGCATCAAGCAGGTGATGCTGTTCAGCATGGTAGCCTGGGTGTTGCGCTTCGGCCTGCTGGCCTACGGCAACCCCGCCGACGGCCTCTGGATGATTATTCTGTCGTGCATCGTCTACGGCATGGCCTTCGACTTCTTCAATATCTCGGGTTCGCTCTTCGTCGAAACCCAGACGCAGCCCAGCATCCGGGCCAGCGCGCAGGGCTTGTTTATGATGATGACCAACGGCTTTGGGGCCGTGCTGGGTAGCTCTATCAGCGGCCTCGTCATTCAGAACTACTTCACCGATGCCGCCGGCAACAAGGACTGGCACGGCATCTGGCTGGCCTTCGCGGCTTACGCGCTCGTCATCGCGGTGCTATTCGTGCTCATCTTCAAGCACAAGCACGACCCGCTAAAAGTCGAGAACGACTACCCCGAGCCCGTGCTTGCGACCGAGCAAGCGTAGGTCAGCCGCGCGGCGTTACATCGGCATTATTCCCTTTATTTCTTCTTGATGGAGCCTACGTTGGCTGTTTCGGGGGCAGCTACCCCGGCCGGGCTGCTGCCTTATTTGGGCGAAAATTATTTCAACCCGCTGGCGTGGTTCTGGCTGACGTTTGGCGAGTACCCGCGCCGGGAAATCTACCACCTGGCCGAGCCCGAAGCGCGGCCAACCATTCTGGCTGGCTTGGCCCCGCTGCTGAATGTGGAGCTAGAAGCCGCCATTGTGGCCCAGTCGGTGTACCTCGAAAAGCCAGGCAAGCCGGCTGAAATCCAGGCTCAGGCGTTTCAACTAGGGCCGCATCTGCTACTCTTTTTTGCCGACAATGACTACTTCGGCGACCAAGGCGCGCTGCTTTACTACTCGCCCCAGGCCGATGCGGCGATGCTCGGGCAGGTGCGCGCCCTGCTGACTACGCACCTCGATGCTGGGCAGCAAGAGCATCATCGCATCCAGGTACTGCGCCAGACCAGCCGGCGGCTCAGCTTCTCGCCCCTCAAGCTCAAAATCCCCGCGCTCGACCTCGCCGCCAACTACAACGACGACCTGCTGCCCGTGCACGAGGCTATCGTGCAGCGCCTGCAAAAGCCCGACGACAAGGGCCTGGTCATCCTGCACGGCCCGCCCGGCACCGGCAAAACCAGCTACATCCGGCACCTGTGCAGCCTCACCGACAAGCCCAAGCTGTTCATTCCGCCCAACCTGGCGCTCCGCATTGCCGACCCCGAGTTCATCAACCTGCTGCACGACAACACTAACTCCATCCTGCTCATCGAGGATGCCGAAGAGCTGCTGACCAAGCGCGACGCCACCGGCAGCAACGCCGTGAGCAACTTGCTCAACCTCAGCGACGGCCTGCTGAGCGACGGCTTCCACATCCAGATTATTTGCACCTTCAACGCCGACCTGGCCCGCATCGATAAGGCGCTGCTGCGCAAAGGCCGGCTCATCGCCTCCTACGCCTTCGAGGCGCTGGCGCAGCCCAAGGCCCAGGCTCTGGCGAGTTCCCTGGGCCAAACCACACCCGTAGCTGAAGCTATGACGCTGGCCGACATCTACAACCGCGAAGACGCTACCTTCGTGAGCGAGCCCAAAGGAGCCGGCCGCATTGGCTTTTAGCGGGGCTGAGGGAACTCAATCAGCACAAAATCGGCACAAAAAAAGTCTGGTTTTAGTTTAAATAAAAAGCCGCTCTGCATCAAGCAGAGCGGCTTTTTTAGGTTTTCTTCTTACTGTCATGCTGACGAAGGAAGTATCTTACCACGGCCCAGCAGTAGCCGCGCTACCCTGACGAGATGCTTCCTTCGTCAGCATGACAGAAGTAATCGGCTTACTTACCGAAGAAAAACTCGCCTTCAATCTGGGCGTTCTCGTCCGAGTCCGAGCCGTGCACGGCGTTGGCTTCGATGCTCTTGGCGTATTTTTTCCGGATGGTGCCTTCCTCGGCGTTGGCAGGGTTGGTAGCGCCGATGAGGGTGCGGAAGTCAGCCACGGCGTTGTCTTTTTCGAGGATGGCCGCCACGATGGGGCCGCTCGACATGTACTTCACGAGGTCGTTGTAGAAGGGACGCTCCTTATGCACGGCGTAGAATTCGCCGGCGCGCTCGGGCGTCAGGGTTACTTTTTGAAGCTCCACGATGCGGAAGCCACCTTGCTCAATCATGCTCAGGATGCCGCCGATGTGGTTGTCGGCCACGGCATCGGGCTTAATCATGGTGAAGGTGCGGTTGGTTGCCATTATTTTTTTTCTTGGGGGAAAAATGGGGGTTGCAGCCGCAAAGGTAGCCGCAGGGCGCTGCTTATTTGCTTTGGCGAGAACCTTCCCCGGCGCATTGCTTGTTGAAACCCAATTCGTGCCGACCTTTGCCGACCGATTTTGCTCTGCATACATCCCAGCCGCTTTTTTTAGCATTTGTCAGACTGTTCACCTAGTCGATGTCTACTTCCGTATCAGAACTAAAAGCCTTGCTGGCGGAGCCCAAGCAGGTGTTCATCACCACGCACCACAAGCCCGACGCCGACGCCCTGGGCTCGTCGCTGGCCTGGGCTAGCTACCTCAAGAAAAAAGGCCACTCCGTGACGGTCGTGACCCCTTCCGACTACCCGGCTTTCCTCAACTGGATGCAGGGCAACGACGAAGTAGTAGTGTACGAGCCGCGCCACAACGACCGCCAGGTGCGCGACCTCGTGAGCCGCGCCGAGGTCATTTTTTGCCTCGATTTCAACTGCCTGGGCCGCATCAACGAACTTGGCAGCTACGTGGCGCAGGCCTCGGGCACCAAGGTGCTCATCGACCACCACCAGCGCCCCGAGGACTTCGCCGACATCAGCTTCTCGAACCCCAAGGCGGCCGCCACGGCCGAGCAGATTTTTGAGATTATCCGCGACCTCGGCGACCAGGACCTCGTGGACCAGGGCATGGGCGAAGCGCTCTACGCTGGCATTATGACCGATACGGGCTCGTTTCGGCACCCCAGCACCTCGCGCAACGTGCACCTCATCATCGCGGAGCTGCTGAACGCCCACATCGACCTGGCCTCGGTACACCGCCGCATCTACGACTCGCACTCGGAGATTCGCCTGCGCTTCCTGGGTTACATCCTCAAGGATAAGCTGGTGGTAAACCGCGAGTTCAACACCGCTTACATCGCCGTGACGCAGCAGGAGCTGCGCGACTACGAGAGCAAAACCGGTGATACGGAAGGCTTGGTGAATTACGCGCTCAGCATCGAGGGCATCGTGTTCGCGGCCGTGTTCATTGACCGGGGCTCGGCGGTGAAGATTTCCTTCCGCTCGGTGGGCGACTTCTCGGTGGCCGATTTTTCGCGCAGCCATTTCGATGGCGGCGGGCACCACAACGCCTCGGGCGGCGTCAGCTATACCTCGCTCGATAGCACAGTAACGCGCTTTTTGGGGCTACTACCCGAGTACCAGGCGCAGCTCGTGAGCACGCCCGCCGTGCCCGTGGCGGTTGCGCCGCCCGTAGCCTAACTTTGTTTTCGAATGTGGGAAATGGGAAGAATGGGAAAATGTGAGAGAGAACTCTCTCTTATTTCTCACATCTCCACATTAGCTACATCTATCACATTTTCAACCCCTTTTCATGCAGTTTTCTTTCCGGCCCCTCGCGGCCCGGCAGCTGGCCCTGGCGGCCGGCGCGCTCAGCCTGGCCTCTTTCCTCTCATCGTGCGATAAAAATGGGGGCGACTTCGACAAAACCAAGTCGGGGATTGAGTACAAGATTTTCAAGAAAGTAGGCGATAAGTACGAGCGCCGCACCGACGTGAAGGGCGAAGACCCGACGTATAAGGACCGGATTGGCAAGTTTTTGACGGGCTACCTCTACTACCGCACCGGCAAGGACTCGGTGCTGGAAGACACCCGCAAGAAATTTGGGGGCTCGGCCGTGCCGATACCCATGCAGGAAGTGAAGAAAAAAGGGGCTCCTGACGAGGCATTCTCGCTTTTGCAACCCGGCGACAGCGCCGTGTTCCGCTTCAATGCCGACTCGCTCTTCAAGCCCCAGGGCCGCCCGGTGCCCGGCTTCCTCAAGCGCAGCGGCAACGTGATTGTCATCAACGTGAAGACCGACAAGCTCATCACGCAGCAGGAAGAAGCCGCCATGGAGCAGACGCTGCAACAGAAGATGATGGAGCAGCAGCAGAAGCAAATGCTGGCTTACGCCGAAACCCAAAACAAAAAAGACGAGGTAATCCTACAAGAGTACCTCAAGAAAAACAACCTGACCAGTGCCAAGAAGACGCCGGGCGGGGTGTACTACATCATTACGCAGCCGGGCACGGGCTCGGTGCCTAAGGCCGGCCAGATGGTGAGCCTGCAATACCGCGGCACACTGCTCGACGGCAAGGAGTTTGACTCGTCGGCCAAGCACGGCGGGCAGCCATTTACCTACGCTACCGGCCGCGGCCAGGTGATTCCGGGCTGGGATGAAGGCGTGGCCGTGCTGAACAAGGGTGCTAAAGCTACGCTGCTCATCCCGTCGTCGCTGGCTTACGGCGAGCGCGGCGCGGGGGCCGACGTGCCGGCCAACTCGCCGCTGCGCTTCGACGTGGAGCTGGTCGACATCAAGGATGCGCCGGCCGCTCCGGCTGGTGCTCCGGTTCAGTAAGCAACTTATTGGCTGACTTTTACCGCCGCGCCGCAGGGTGCGGCGGTTTTAGTTTCAGGTATATTTCGGCGGGTTTTAGCTAGAGTGGTGCCTGGGCGTTGCGCCGGGGCACCACTTTTGATTTAAAGCTAGCTGGCTTTTATTTTTCGTTTTTTCGTTTATGCGGCATTTCTTTTTTCTAGCCGGAGCCCTGGGGCTCGCGCAGCTGGCTTCGGCCCAAACCACCCCGGCCCCCGGCTTCACTACCCTGCCGGGCAGCACCACCGAGTACAAGCTATTCCGGCGCGACGCGGCGGGGCAGTACACGGCCAAAAAGCTCGACCCAGCCAATGATGCGCCCTATGCCAGCCGCGCCGGCAAGGTACTGCTCGTGCACCTGCAATACCGCACCGACCGCGACTCGCTGCTGATGGATTCGCGCCAGCGGCAGCCCGGCCCCGTGCCGGTGGGCCTGCCCCCCACCGCACCCCGCCACGGCTCGATAGAAGAAGCCATGAGCCTGCTCGTGCCCGGCGACAGCGCCGTGTTCCGCTTCAACGCCGACACGGCCTTTGCCCAGATGCGCCAGCCGGTGCCGCCCTTCGTGCGGCGCGCCGGCAGCGGCCTGCGCCTCACCATCGTGCCCAAAGAGCTGGTGACGATGGAGGAAATGCAAGCCCGCCAGCAAGCCATGATGGCCGAGCAGCAAAAGATGATGCTGGAGCAGCAGCGCACCGCCAAAGCCCGCGCCGCCAAGCTCCTCGTGCAGGACGATGCGACCATTCAAGCCTACCTCAAGGAGCACAAGCTCAACCTCAAGGCCAAAAAGACGCCCGGCGGCACCTGGTACGTCATCACCAAGCCCGGCACGGGCGCGCAGCCCAAGCCGGGCCAGACGGTGGGCGTAAAGTACCGCGGCACCATCCTGGCCACCGGCAAGGAGTTTGACGCCTCGTCGCGGCACGGCGACACGCCGTTTGAGTTTACGCTGGGCCAGGGCCAGGTGATTCAGGGCTGGGACCAGGGCATTGCGGCGCTGCCCAAGGGTAGCAAGGCCACGCTCTACATTCCGTCGCCGCTGGGCTACGGCGAGCGCGGCGCGGGGGCCGATATTCCGGCCAACGCCATCCTGAGCTTCGACGTGGAGCTGGTGAGCATCACGGGTACGCCCACACCGCAGGCGGCCGCGCCCGCCACCCCGGCCAAGAAGAAGGCCGTACCCGCCAAGAAACCGACCGTACGTGCCAAGAAGGCACCAGCTAAGAAGAAATAGCGCTTAAAAACAACTGCAAAAAGCCGCTTCCAGCACTGGAAGCGGCTTTTTCTATGGACGCCGCCGCTGGCCGCCGTTTAGCGCGCAGCGCGTAACGGCAGGCCGCCCAGTGGGG